>NZ_AEJC01000574.1 GCF_000317595.1 Streptomyces ipomoeae 91-03
TTCCCCGCCCTTACCCCACAGCCGCCAGGCCCGACCTGGGCACACGGCACGGCCTCATGGTCCGCACGCATGATCCGCCACGGATCCAACAGACGCTTTGATCCAAAAGCAGGTGCGCGACGGCTGGGAGCTCTGCCGAACCAGCGGGCAGTGGGGGGCGGGATCGTGGGTGGCTGGGGTGATCGTCTTCCAGGACTTTAGCCAGCCACTTTGGGGCGAGCCTCTAAGATCATGGCCCCAACGTCGTGCTTTAACGGGCAGGTCAACAGACTGCCCGACTCGCCGGAAGCTTACGGGGCCATGATCACTCGCCCCAAAGCAGCTCCCGGCCAAAGTCCTGGAAGACGCTCACGTGGGCAGGCTCGGCGGACCTGACATCCGTTACTGACATCAACAACCACGGACACCGGCAGACAGCGGCGATCGTCAACGGCTAACGTCACGGGTCCGTGACCTGCCTCACCACTGGCTTCGGTTCCGTTATGAGAATGGGATGATGGCATTCATGAAGGGACGAGTCCTTGTCGTCGACGACGACACCGCACTGGCCGAGATGCTCGGCATTGTGCTGCGTGGTGAAGGTTTTGAGCCGTCTTTCGTAGCCGACGGCGACAAGGCGCTGGCCGCGTTCCGTGAGGCCAAACCCGATCTGGTGCTGCTCGATCTGATGCTGCCGGGACGGGACGGAATTGAGGTGTGCCGCCTGATCAGAGCGGAGTCCGGGGTGCCGATCGTGATGCTCACGGCGAAGAGCGACACCGTGGACGTGGTGGTCGGCCTGGAGTCCGGAGCGGATGACTACATCGTCAAGCCGTTCAAGCCGAAGGAACTGGTGGCCCGGATCCGGGCGCGCCTCAGGAGGTCGGAGGAGCCGGCGCCGGAGCAGCTCGCCATAGGCGACCTGGTCATCGACGTGGCCGGGCACTCCGTGAAGCGGGACGGGCAGTCGATCGCGCTGACGCCGCTGGAGTTCGACCTGCTGGTGGCACTGGCGCGGAAGCCCTGGCAGGTGTTCACCCGTGAGGTCCTGCTGGAGCAGGTCTGGGGGTATCGCCACGCGGCGGACACCCGCCTGGTGAACGTCCATGTGCAGCGGCTGCGGTCCAAGGTCGAGAAGGACCCGGAGCGGCCGGAGATCGTGGTAACTGTCCGTGGCGTCGGATACAAGGCAGGGCCCAGCTGACATGTCGGGGGACAGTGCCGCTGCGGCGCCCGGCCGACCGGGGTCCGGCGCGGAGCGGCCTGTCGGCCGGAAGTCGCCGGGCTCCCGCTGGGGGCGTTTCCTCGAGGGCGGGCTGCTGCACGGCGGAGTCCAGGGCAGCCCGGTTCTGAGGCTGTTCATGCGCTGGGTGCGCCGTCCGCTGCTGCCCGTGATGCGGCTGTGGCGGCGCAACATTCAGCTCAGGATCGTCGTCACCACTCTGCTGATGTCGCTCAGCGTCGTACTGCTGCTGGGCTTCGTCGTCATCGGCCAGGTGCGCAACGGGCTGCTGGACGCCAAGGTGAAGGCCTCGCAGAGCCAGGCCACGGGCGGGTTCACGGTCGCCGAGCAGCGGGCCGACAGCGCGGCGAGCGCGGGCGGCGGCAACGAGGGCGCGGAACTGAACGGCGACAATGTGCAGAGCGTCGTCGAATGGATGACCAACCTCGTGGCGTCCCTCTCCAGCGGCGGCCAGGGCGCGTTCGACGTCGTCACGCTCAGCCCCGCCTCCGCCGACGGCGACACCGGGGGCCTCGGACCACGCGCCTCCGGCGGTGTGAAGTGGGACCTCAGCGTGCCCGTGGAGCTGCGCGAGCGGGTCGACGAGGGCACCGGCCCCGTCCAGAGCTACACACGGATCTACTACGACAACGGCCAGGAGTCCCAGCCCGGCCTGATCATCGGCAAGCAGGTCAGCGACCCCCACAGCGACCCGTACCAGCTGTACTACCTCTTCCCGCTCACCCAGGAGGAGAAGTCCCTCAGCCTGGTCAAGGGGACGCTGGCGACGGCCGGGCTGTTCGTCGTCGTACTCCTCGGCGCCATCGCCTGGCTCGTGGTGCGGCAGGTCGTCACGCCTGTACGGATGGCGGCGGGCATCGCCGAGCGGCTGTCCGCCGGGCGCCTTCAGGAACGGATGAAGGTCACCGGAGAGGACGACATCGCACGCCTCGGCGAGGCCTTCAACAAGATGGCGCAGAACCTCCAGCAGAAGATCAGCCAGCTGGAGGACCTGTCGCGGATGCAGCGGCGGTTCGTCTCCGACGTGTCGCACGAGCTGCGTACGCCGCTGACGACCGTACGGATGGCGGCGGACGTCATCCATGACGCGCGCGTGGACTTCGACCCGGTGACCGCGCGGTCGGCCGAACTGCTCGCCGATCAGCTGGACCGGTTCGAGTCGCTGCTCGCGGATCTGCTGGAGATCAGCCGGTTCGACGCGGGCGCGGCGGCCCTGGAGGCAGAGCCGATCGACCTGCGCGAGGTCGTACGGAAGGTCGTCAGCGGGGCCGAGCCGCTTGCCGAGGGCAAGGGCACGCAGATACGTGTCGTGGGCGACCAGCAGCCCGTCGTGGCCGAGGCCGACGCCCGGCGCGTGGAGCGGGTGCTGCGCAACCTCGTCGTCAACGCCGTGGAGCACGGCGAGGGCAAGGACGTCGTGGTCAAGCTGGCGGCGGCCGGGGGCGCGGTCGCGGTCGCGGTGCGCGACTACGGCGTAGGGCTCAAGCCGGGCGAGGCGACCCGTGTGTTCAGCCGCTTCTGGCGGGCCGACCCGGCACGCGCGCGTACCACCGGTGGTACGGGGCTGGGGCTGTCGATCGCGCTGGAGGACGCGCGGCTGCACGGGGGCTGGTTGCAGGCGTGGGGCGAGCCGGGAGGCGGTTCGCAGTTCCGGCTCACGCTGCCGAGAACGGCGGACGAGCCCTTGCGAGGGTCCCCGATACCGCTGGAACCGAAGGACTCCCGGCGAAATCGTGGACTTGATGACGCCGGTCTGCCGCTCGGCGGCAGCGGCAAGCTCGCCACCGTGCCCGTTCAGGCCGGTGAGCGTGGGGCCGCGAGGGCGGCCATAGGGCCACGCCCGGGCGCCGGACAGGTGCCCACGGCCGACCCGACGGCACTGCCCGGCAGCGGCGCACGTGTGGTGTCCCGGCCCGCGGCGGCGCCTCCCGCGCGAGCGAACGATGGCGATGACGGGGCGGGACAGCCCGAGGAGCGGTCGTCCGAGGGCGGCGCGGAGCAGCAGCACGAGCAGGGGGAGGCATTCCGTGGACGCTGACCGCGCGGAAGGCGGCCGTCGGCGTCCTGAGCGGGCGACTGTGCGGATCGGGTGGGTCGGCCTCGGGGCCGTACTGCTGGCGGGGTGTGCCTCGATGCCGGACAGCGGGGACATGCGAGACGTCGAGTCGACGCCGCGGCAGGACACACAGGTACGGGTCTTCGCGCTGCCGCCCGGGGAGGACGCCCAGCCGCAGGAGATCGTGCAGGGCTTCCTGGAGGCCCTGACCAGTGACGATCCGAACTATGAGACGGCGCGCACGTATCTGACGGGCGACGCGCTGAAGCAGTGGGATCCGAGCGCGTCGACCATGGTGCTCGCCGAGGGACCCACGGCGTTCACCCAGGTCACCGGGGGCCGGTCGGACGGCACCGAGTACCGGTACGAGCTGTCCGGCGACAAGGTCGCGCGGGTGGACGGGCAGCATGCGTACACGCCCGTCAGCGGGGAGTACCGGGAGACCGTGCACCTCACGAAGGTGAAGGACACCAAGCAGTGGCGCATCGACGAGTTGCCGCAGGGCGTGGTGCTCGGCCGGTCGGACTTCCAGCGCAACTACAAGTCGATCAACAAGTACTACTTCACCTCCGCAGCGCAGTCCGGTGAGCAGGGGACGGTGGCCGACCCGGTCTATGTGCGCAGTCAGGTGGACCCGGTGACCCAGGTGGTCCGAGACCTGCTGAAGGGCCCCACCCGCTGGCTGAACCCAGTCGCGCGGACGAGGTTCCCCACAGGTACGGCGCTGAAGAAGGGCACCAAGGCGCTGACTCCCGACGACCAGAACAAACTGGTCGTACCGCTCAACAAGAAGGCCGACCGCGTCTCCGAGAGCCGGTGCGAGGAGATGGCCGCCCAGCTCCTCTTCACGCTCCAGGACTACATGCCCACGGGTGTTGACGAGGTCGAGCTGCAGGGGTCGACCGGGGCGCAGCTGTGCCTGCTCAGTGAGGGCCAGGCCGACATCATCGCCTCGCACGGGCCCGGCAAGAGCGCCGAGTACGAGTACTTCATCGACGGCGACCACAAGCTCGTACGGATGCCCGAGCGGGACACGGCGCCCACGCCGTCGCTGGTGCCCGGGGCGTTCGGCGAGGGCGAGACGCAGCTGCGGTCGGCCGCCGTGTCGCGCGACGAGGACCGGGCGGCCGGGGTGTCGCTCGACGGGCACGAACTGTTTGTGGCGCCGCTGACGGCCGGCAGTGCGATCGGGGATCCGGTGCTGCGCAGCGAGGGTGCCACCGCGAAGGACCGGCTGACGACCCCCAGTTGGGACGGGCGGGGCGACCTGTGGGTGGCCGACCGGGACCCGAAGAACCCCCGGCTGCTGGTGCTGGCGGACGGCATGGGTGAGCCGCTGGAGGTCAGGACGCCCGGGCTCGACGGGCGGGTCGAGACGGTGCGGGTGGCCGCCGACGGGGTGCGGGTCGCGCTGATCGTGGAGAACGACGGTGAGCGGGCGCTGTACATCGGGCGGATCGAACGGGATGCCGACGCCGACGGCACCACCGTCTCCATTGTGGAACTCCGTTCCGTGACGCCTGATCTGGAGGACGTGTCGGCCATGTCGTGGGCCGGCGACAGCCGACTCGTCGTGGTCGGCCGCGAGTCCGGGGGCGTCCAGCAGATGCGATACGTCCAGGTCGATGGCTCCACGCTCACCGGCCCGGCCCCCTCCGCCCTCACCGGCGTGGAGGAAATCGCCGCCTCCGAGGACGAAAGCCAGCCGCTCGTCGCCCACTCCGCCGACGGCATCGTCCGCCTCTCCCCCGGCGCACAGTGGCAGAAGGTGGTCAAGGAGGGGACGGCGCCGGTTTACCCGGGGTGAGGTTGCTTATCCCCAGGGGAGGTGCGGGCCGCGGGCTGTGGTGCGTGGGGCCCGGGCTTCAGGGGAGGGCTTTTGCCGGTCTGACCGGGGTGGGGGCGGGTCGTGGCCCGGTGCGGGGTGCGGTCGTCGTTCGTATGGGTGATCGGCGTGGTGTGAGTCGCCGGGTTTTCCACAGGGTTTTCCACAGCTGTGGCGAGAGTGTGTCCGCCTTGACACAGTGGTGGATATGCGGGGGTGGTGGCGGGAGCTTGCGGGGCTGGTGTTGCCGGGGGAGTGCGGGGGGTGTGGAAGGGCTCGTGAGGTCCTTTGTGAGGAATGCCGTGCCGCATTGAGTGGGGCTGCTCCGGGGCGGGTGCGGCCGGTGCCTGAGCCGTTCGGGTTGCCTGTGGTGTATGCGGCGGCTCGGTATGGGGGCGCGGTGCGGGCCACGCTGCTCGCGCACAAGGAGCGGGGGGCGTTGGCGCTGGCGGAACCGCTCGGTGCGGCGTTGGCGGGGGCTGTGTGGGCGGGGCTGGGCGAGGGGTGGGCTGGGGTGGGGAGGGGTGGGGGTGGGGGCCCCGAAGAGCCCGTACTGCTCGTCCCCGTACCCTCCGCCCCCCATGCCGTCCGAGCCCGTGGTCATGATCCGACCCGTCGGATTGCGCTTGTCGCCGCCCGGGTGTTGCGGCGGGCCGGGGTGTCGGCTCGGGTGGCGGGGGTGTTGCGGCAGCGGCGGGTGGTAGTGGATCAGGCGGGGTTGGGCTCCCGGCAGCGGCTGGTGAATCTCGCGGGTGCCTTGGAGGTGGTTGGTGGGGCTGCCCCGTTGTCGCTGGGGGGCGGGCGTGTTGTGCTGGTGGATGACCTGATGACCACCGGGGCCTCGTTGGCCGAGGCCGCACGGGCTGCGCGGACGGTTGTTCGGGGCGTGGGTGGGGCGTCGGGGCAGGTCGGCGCGGGGGGAGCGGCAGAGGGGGCGACCCGGGCGTGTGCGGTGACCGGAAGCGGTGGTCCGGATGACGGTCGTGGCGGGATCTGCGCGGCTGTGATCGCGGCGCCTCCGGACTCTTTCTAAATGAACCGGAACTCCCAGTTGACTTCCAACGTTGCAGGTAGTGAGAGGGTCTTTCACCTGAATGGAGGTACGTCTCGGTAGAGGGTGACGACATCCCTCTGGGCGAGATATGTTCGGTTGTGAGGAATGGCACCAGCCGTTCACCGTATATCCGAATGCCGTACTGCGGGTTTTCTGTAATCACCCGCTTTGGTGGGGTGGAGATCTTGTCCACGGGGGAGGAGGAGGTGGAGTCACCGAGTCCGCGGTTCCGGGAACAACCGGAACCTGGTGCACAAGGGAGATGCTCCGCCAGTGGAGCGGAGCGATCCGGGAACGGAGTTCTGCGTGGACATCGTCGTCAAGGGCCGCAAGACCGAGGTGCCCGAGCGGTTCCGCAAGCACGTGGCCGAGAAGCTGAAGCTGGAGAAGATCCAGAAGCTCGATGGCAAGGTGATCAGCCTCGACGTCGAGGTGTCCAAGGAGCCCAACCCCCGACAGGCCGACCGCAGTGACCGGGTGGAGATCACGCTCCACTCCCGGGGGCCCGTGATCCGGGCGGAGGCAGCGGCAAGCGATCCTTACGCGGCGCTCGACCTGGCGGCGGACAAGCTCGAAGCCCGGCTGCGCAAGCAGCACGACAAGCGTTACACGCGCCGAGGCGCGCGCAGGCTCACGGCCGCCGAGGTAGCCGACCACGTCCCGGGCGTGGCGACCCTCAACGGCAATGGGTATGTCGTCGACGAGGAGAAGCAGGGCGACGTACCCACCAAGAGGATCGGCTCGCTGGAAGTGACGGGCGAAGGCCCTCTTATCGTCCGTGAGAAGACCCACGTCGCCTCCCCGATGACCCTCGACCAGGCGCTCTACGAGATGGAACTGGTCGGGCACGACTTCTATCTGTTCGTCGACTCCGAGACCAAGGAACCGAGCGTCGTCTACCGGCGGCACGCCTACGACTACGGCGTCATCCACCTCCGCACCGACCCGATGGTCGCGCAGGCCCATGCGGACGACGCGGGCGGCGCGCTCGGCGGCTGACCACGCGCCGGGTGACAGCTGTGCCGGTGCCCCTGGAGCGTTCGTGCGCCCCCAGGGGCACCGGTGTGCGACCCCCGGTGGCCCGCTCTGTCACCGCGCTGTCGGCCGGGCATGAAATCATGGCTGAACCGGCCCCAACCGGCGGGCCGTTGCCTTGGGTTGGCGATGGCACAGAAACACAGGCCACGGCCTTCAGGGGGAGGAACCATGGCGGACAGCAGCTTCGGACCGATGCGTGACGCGGATGCCGACGAGGGCTCCGTCGGCATGGGCCACGCCGCGGGCTCCCCACGCAAGGAGCCCATCCGGGTTCTCGTTGTGGACGACCACGCGCTCTTCCGCCGCGGCCTGGAGATCGTGCTCGCCGCCGAGGAGGACATCCAGGTCGTCGGGGAGGCAGGGGACGGGGCGGAGGCGGTCGACAAGGCCGCCGATCTGCTGCCCGACATCGTGTTGATGGACGTACGGATGCCCAAGCGCGGCGGGATCGAGGCGTGCATCTCCATCAAGGAGGTGGCCCCCAGCGCGAAGATCATCATGCTGACGATCAGCGACGAGGAGGCCGACCTCTACGACGCGATCAAGGCGGGGGCGACCGGTTATCTCCTCAAGGAGATCTCCACGGACGAGGTCGCCACGGCCATTCGTGCCGTCGCCGACGGGCAGTCGCAGATCAGCCCCTCCATGGCGTCGAAACTGCTCACCGAGTTCAAGTCCATGATCCAGCGGACCGACGAGCGGCGGCTGGTGCCCGCGCCGCGGCTGACGGACCGGGAACTCGAAGTCCTCAAGCTCGTGGCGACCGGCATGAACAACCGGGACATCGCCAAGGAACTGTTCATCTCCGAGAACACCGTGAAGAACCACGTGCGCAACATCCTGGAGAAGCTTCAGCTGCACTCCAGGATGGAGGCCGTGGTGTACGCGATGCGGGAGAAGATCCTCGAGATTCGCTAGGTCTGGGTGGGGCCGGATTCGTTAGGTCTGGATAGGTTCGGATTCGCTGGGTCCGGGCGGGGTCAGGTCACATCAGGGCGCGCACCAAGGGCTCGCGCAGTTCTGGGGCGTCCACTCGTTCCACCCGTACGTCTGTGCAGTTCACCCAGGTTGCCGCCTCTATCAGGGCCTGGGCCACCGCCGGGATCGACTTGGGGCCGTTCAGGGTGACCTGTTTGGCGACCAGGGTGCGGCCGTCACGGGCCGGGTCGACACGGCCGACCAGGTGGCCGCCGGACAGGACCGGCATCGCGAAGTAGCCGTGGACGCGCTTCTGTTTGGGGACGTAGGCCTCCAGGCGGTGGGTGAAGCCGAAGATGCGTTCCGTGCGGGCCCGTTCCCAGACCAGGGAGTCGAACGGGGAGAGGAGCGTCGTACGGTGGCGGCCGCGTGGGGTGGTCTCCAGGGCCGCCGGGTCGGCCCAGGCCGGTTTGCCCCAGCCCGCCACCGTTACCGGGACCAGGCCGGAGTCGGCGACCACCGCGTCGAACTGTTCCGCCTTGAGGCGGTGGTAGTCGGCGATGTCCGCGCGCGTGCCGACGCCCAGGGCCTCGCCGGCCTGGCGGACCAGGCGGCGCAGGCACTCCCTGTCGTCCAACTCGTCGTGGAGCAGCGCGTCCGGGACTGCGCGCTCGGCCAGGTCGTACACCCGTTTCCAGCCGCGGCGCTCCACGCAGACCACCTCGCCGTACATCAGTGCGCGTTCGACGGCGACCTTCTCGCCGGACCAGTCCCACCATTCGCTGGTGCGTTTGGCTCCGCCCAACTCCGTGGCCGTGAGGGGGCCCTCGGCGCGGAGTTGTTTGATGACGCGGTCGTAGGCGCCGTCCGGGAGTGGGTGGTTCCAGTGGGGGCGGGAGCGGTAGGCGCGGCGGCGGAAGGCGAAGTGGGGCCATTCCTCGATGGGGAGGATGCAGGCGGCGTGGGACCAGTATTCGAAGGCGTGTGCGTCGGTCCAGTACGCCTTGTCGACCGTGGTGCGGCCTATGGCGCCCAGGCGGGCGTACGGGATGAGTTCGTGGGATCGGGCCAGGACCGAGATGGTGTCGAGTTGGACCGCGCCGAGGTGGCGGAGCACGCCGCGGACGCCGGACCTGCGGTCGGGGGCGCCGAGGAAGCCTTGCGCCCGTAGGGCGATTCGGCGGGCCTCGTCTGCGGTGAGTTCTGTGGTGGGGCGCGGCAGGGGTGTCATGGTTCGCAGGGTAGGGGAGGGGACTGACAGGGTGGGCTGAGCTGGGGGAACGGGGGAGGGACTGCGTGTGGTGTCGGGTGGCCGGCTCGCAGGGATGGATGGCTGTGGCTACGTGAGTGGTGTCGGGGACGGCAAGTAGGGGGCCGTGGAGGGTAGGCCCAGGTCTGAGGGGAGCAGGGAGGCTATCCAGCAGTCGCGGCGGGTTCCGTTGTTGTTGAGGGCTGCTCGGAGGGTGCCTTCCAGGGTGAAGCCGGTGTTCTCGGCTACCGCGCGGGAGGCGGTGTTGCCTACTTCGGCTCGCCATTCGAGGCGGTCGAGGGCGAGGGTGGTGAAGGCCCAGTGGGCGGCGGCGAGGGTGGCCTCGGCGATGTAGCCGTTGCGGCGGTGCTCCTTGACGGCCCAGAAACCGATCTCACCGGTGCCGAGGGACCGCATGGTGATGCCGAGCATCCCCGTCAGCTCCCCGGAGGGGAGGAAGACGCCGAAGGTGAACATGGAGGCGTTGGCCCAGCCCTCGGGGACCGCCTGTTCGACGAAGCCCACCGCGTGCTCGCGCAGATACGGCGAGGGGATCGTGGTCCAGCGCTGGATGTCCGGGTCCTGTGCGGCCGCGTACACGCTGTCGGTGTCGCGCGGTTCCACGGTGCGCAGCAGCAGGCGCTCGGTGGTCAGGGTGACGGGTTCCATCGGGCGATTCTGCGCGGCGGGGCAGGAGGGCGCCATCCCATTTGCGGCTGTCCTGTGGAGAGGCATGGGACGCGAGGCCGACGGGGCGGTCACATTTCGTGCATTTCATGGGCGGAACGCGGCACCATCGGTGACGCCCGCCCGTTGTCCTAGTGGCTGTCATCGACAGACCTCCCGGTGCGGCGGGGTCCTCGCTTACGATGGCCGTTGCTCAAGCTGTGATTGAAAACTGCCAACTGTCATTGAAACCGACCGTCCCAGGCCCGACCGGCAAGGAGACAAACCCCCGTGTCCGTCCTCTCGAAGATCATGCGTGCAGGCGAAGGCAAGATCCTGCGCAAGCTGCACCGCATCGCGGACCAGGTCAACTCCATCGAAGAGGACTTCATCGACCTCTCCGACGCCGAGCTGCGGGCCCTCACCGACGAGTACAAGCAGCGGTACGCCGACGGTGAGAGCCTGGACGACCTGCTCCCCGAGGCGTTCGCCACCGTGCGTGAGGCCGCCAAGCGCGCCCTCGGCCAGCGTCACTACGACGTGCAGATCATGGGTGGGGCCGCCCTCCACCTCGGCTATGTCGCCGAGATGAAGACCGGTGAGGGCAAGACCCTGGTCGGCACGCTGCCCGCGTATCTGAACGCGCTGTCCGGCGAGGGCGTCCACCTGATCACGGTCAACGACTACCTGGCCGAGCGCGACTCCGAGATGATGGGCCGCGTCCACAAGTTCCTGGGCCTGAGCGTCGGCTGCATCCTCGCCAACATGACGCCGGCCCAGCGCCGCGAGCAGTACGCGTGCGACATCACGTACGGCACGAACAACGAGTTCGGCTTCGACTACCTGCGCGACAACATGGCGTGGTCCAAGGACGAGCTCGTCCAGCGCGGCCACAACTTCGCGATCGTCGACGAGGTCGACTCCATCCTGGTCGACGAGGCCCGTACGCCGCTGATCATCTCCGGCCCGGCCGACCAGGCCACCAAGTGGTACGGCGACTTCGCCAAGCTGGTCAAGCGCCTGAAGCGGGGCGAGCCCGGCAACCCCCTCAAGGGCATCGAGGAGACCGGCGACTACGAGGTCGACGAGAAGAAGCGCACGGTCGCCATCCACGAGTCCGGTGTCACCAAGGTCGAGGACTGGCTGGGCATCGACAACCTGTACGAGTCGGTGAACACCCCGCTCGTCGGTTATCTGAACAACGCCATCAAGGCCAAGGAGCTCTTCAAGAAGGACAAGGACTACGTCGTCATGGACGGCGAAGTCATGATCGTCGACGAGCACACCGGCCGTATCCTCGCCGGCCGCCGCTACAACGAAGGCATGCACCAGGCGATCGAGGCGAAGGAAGAGGTGCCGATCAAGGACGAGAACCAGACGCTCGCCACGATCACCCTGCAGAACTTCTTCCGCCTCTACAAGCGCCACGACCACAACGGCAAGGAGATCCCGGGCCTGTCCGGCATGACCGGTACGGCGATGACCGAGGCCGCCGAGTTCCACCAGATCTACAAGCTCGGTGTGGTCCCGATCCCCACGAACAAGCCGATGATCCGCAAGGACCAGTCGGACCTGATCTACCGCACCGAGGTCGCCAAGTTCGAGGCGGTCGTCGACGACATCGTCGAGAAGCACGAGAAGGGCCAGCCGATCCTCGTCGGTACGACGTCGGTCGAGAAGTCCGAGTACCTCTCGCAGCAGCTCTCCAAGCGGGGCGTCCAGCACGAGGTGCTCAACGCCAAGCAGCACGACCGTGAGGCGATCATCGTCGCCCAGGCCGGCCGCAAGGGCGCCGTCACCGTCGCCACGAACATGGCCGGTCGTGGTACGGACATCAAGCTCGGCGGCAACCCCGAGGATCTCGCCGAGGCGGAGCTGCGCCAGCGCGGCCTCGACCCCGAGGAGCACATCGAGGAGTGGGCCGCCGCCCTGCCCGAGGCGCTCGCCAAGGCCGAGGAGGCGGTGAAGGCCGAGAAGGAGGAGGTCGAGGCGCTCGGCGGCCTGTACGTCCTGGGCACCGAGCGGCACGAGTCGCGTCGTATCGACAACCAGCTGCGCGGCCGTTCCGGCCGTCAGGGCGACCCCGGCGAGTCCCGCTTCTACCTCTCTCTCGGTGACGACCTGATGCGCCTGTTCAAGGCCCAGATGGTCGAGCGCGTGATGTCCATGGCGAATGTGCCGGACGACGTGCCGATCGAGAACAAGATGGTCACCCGCGCGATCGCCTCCGCCCAGTCGCAGGTCGAGCAGCAGAACTTCGAGACCCGTAAGAACGTCCTCAAGTACGACGAGGTCCTCAACCGGCAGCGCGAGGTCATCTACGGCGAGCGGCGCCGTGTTCTGGAGGGCGAGGACCTGCACGAGCAGATCCAGCACTTCATGAACGACACCATCGACGCCTACATCCAGGCCGAGACCGCCGAGGGCTTCGCCGAGGAGTGGGACCTCGACCGGCTGTGGGGGGCGTTCAAGCAGCTCTACCCGGTGAAGGTCACCGTCGAGGAGCTGGAGGAGGCGGCCGGGGACCGCGCCGGGCTGACCGCCGAGTTCATCGCCGAGTCCATCAAGGACGACATCCATGAGCAGTACGAGGCGCGCGAGGCGCAGCTCGGCTCCGAGATCATGCGTGAGCTGGAGCGCCGGGTCGTGCTGTCGGTCCTCGACCGCAAGTGGCGCGAGCACCTCTACGAGATGGACTACCTCCAGGAGGGCATCGGCCTGCGCGCGATGGCCCAGAAGGACCCGCTGGTGGAGTACCAGCGCGAGGGCTTCGACATGTTCCAGGCCATGATGGAGGGCATCAAGGAGGAGTCCGTCGGCTATCTGTTCAACCTGGAGGTCCAGGTCGAGCAGCAGGTCGAGGAGGTCCCCGTCGAGGACGAGAAGCCGTCCCTGGAGAAGGGCGACGCGGTGCCGGCCCAGGCGGGTGCCTCCCGTCCGGAGATCCGGGCGAAGGGCCTGGAGGCCCCGCAGCGCCGCGACCGGCTGCACTTCTCCGCGCCGACGGTCGACGGCGAGGGCGGCATCGTCGAGGGCGACCTGCCCGACGACGAGCCCGTCCGCTCCGAGGCCGATGGCCTCACGCGCGCGGAGCGCCGTAAGCAGCAGGGCCGTGCGGGTGGCCGCCGCCGCAAGAAGTGACGGCGGCTCCGCGAGGAGCGACGTAGCGCGGTAGTTCGGCTTTGGAGG
>NZ_AEJC01000575.1 GCF_000317595.1 Streptomyces ipomoeae 91-03
CCCGTCGCGTAGAGAAACACAGAGAGGTCCAACCCACCCGACCCCGGGCCGTAGGGCACCTGGCGACGGGCTGACACACCGGCACGGCCCCGACCCCCCACGCACCCCCAGGCGCACTCCGGCCCAACCGCCGGAGGCACCCCGCACAGCCCCGCCCAGTGCTACGCCGACGCGAGCAGTGGCGGGAGTTGGGACACCGTGCGGGCGGAGGCGATCGGGGCGGTGACCGTGGACTGGGCGGACAGCCAGGCCAGGGCGACGGTGGCGATGAGACCGTACTCGGCGGCCAGGCTCTGAAGAGGGCCCTCGTAGGTGTCGCGGGAGACCAGGTTGTAGTGGGGCTGGAGGGCGACGTAACGGGCGGGTCCCTCGGCGTCCGAGAAGTCCAGGGAGGCCTTCAGACGCTCGGGGGTGATGTTGGAGGCGGCGATCGCCCGGACCTTACCGGCCTTCACCAGCTCGTCGAGGGCGGTGACGATCTCCTCGACCGGCACCTCGGGCTTGTCGAAGTGGGTGTAGTAGAGGTCGATGTAGTCGGTGCCCAGGCGGGTGAGGGAGGCATCGGCCGCCGCCTTGATGTTGGCGGCGGAGAGGCCCTGGTACTGCGGGTGCCGGCTCACCTTGGTCGCGATGACCACGTCGGCACGGTTGCCGCGGGCCTTCGCCCTCCCCCACTCTCGACTTCGCTCGAGCGGGGGGGACCCCCATCCGATGGTCGTCTCCGACTCCCCACCCGTGTGGCCGTCGACCCACGCCGAGTAGGAGTCGGCGGTGTCGACGAAGTTGCCGCCGGCCGCCGCGTAGGCGTCGAGGACGGCGAAGGAGTCTTTCTCGTCGGCCGTCCAGCCGAAGACGTTGCCGCCGAGGGAGAGCGGGAAGACCTCGAGATCGGACGTGCCCAGCTTGCGAAGAGAAGTCATGCTCCTCGTCAACGGCCGGGCCGGACGCCCACATTCCGGGGTG
>NZ_AEJC01000576.1 GCF_000317595.1 Streptomyces ipomoeae 91-03
TCCGGAGCCACGTCCCGGACGCCGAGGGGCGCGGGGCTGTGACGCCGTGCGGCTGTGCCGCCCGATGCGAGCAACCACGACGGACCCGCGGCTGGAAACGACGCCCAGGACACGCGGGACTCCGCCAGGCGAGCTCTTCCCGAGCCAGGGTCGGCCGGGATAACGTGCCCGTGTTCCGGCCCCCTGCGAGGCTGTAACCAGTGCTGTGACCAGCAGCTGTTCCCGACATGCGCGACTTACTTGGACGTCCCAGTACCGAAATACTTGGAAATCCAAGGAAAAATGCAGGTCAGGAAGGGTTTCACAGGGATGTGGGGCACTGGGTAACGTGCCTCGTGCAGGGCGCTCGCCGGGGCACCTGTCACGTCTGTTCCCGGCCAAGGGCACCCACCCCGTGCACGGGACCGGGATCAGGCGAGCCGCACTGGTCTTCCGGCAATCCCGGGGGCCGGACCGACGGAGGAGCACACGTGACCGTGGAGAGCACTGCCGCGCGCAAGCCGCGACGCAGCGCCGCAGGCAAGACCGGCACCACCGGTGGCAAGGCGGCCGGCACCACCGGCACCAAGCGCACCACTGCGAAGAAGACGGCCGGCGCCGAGCCCGAGCTCGTCCAGCTGCTGACGCCCGAGGGCAAGCGCGTCAAGAACGCGGGCACCGCCCCGTACGACGCGTACGTCGCCGACATCACCCCTGACGAGTTGCGCGGCCTGTACCGCGACATGGTGCTGACCCGCCGCTTCGACGCCGAGGCCACCTCCCTGCAGCGCCAGGGGGAGCTGGGGCTGTGGGCCTCGCTGCTCGGCCAGGAGGCCGCCCAGATCGGCTCCGGCCGGGCCACCCGTGAGGACGACTACGTCTTCCCGACCTATCGCGAGCACGGCGTCGCCTGGTGCCGGGGCGTCGACCCGACCAATCTGCTCGGCATGTTCCGCGGCGTGAACAACGGCGGCTGGGACCCGAACAGCAACAACTTCCACCTCTACACGATCGTCATCGGCTCCCAGGCGCTGCACGCCACGGGCTACGCGATGGGCGTCGCCAAGGACGGCGCGGACTCCGCGGTCGTCGCGTACTTCGGCGACGGCGCCTCCAGCCAGGGCGACGTCGCCGAGGCGTTCACCTTCTCCGCGGTCTACAACGCGCCGGTCGTGTTCTTCTGCCAGAACAACCAGTGGGCCATCTCCGAGCCCACCGAGCGCCAGACCCGGGTGCCGCTCTACCAGCGCGCCCAGGGCTTCGGCTTCCCCGGCGTCCGCGTCGACGGCAACGACGTCCTCGCCTGCCTCGCGGTGACCAAGTGGGCACTGGAGCGGGCCCGGCGCGGCGAGGGCCCCACCCTCGTCGAGGCGTACACGTACCGCATGGGCGCCCACACCACCTCCGACGACCCGACCCGCTACCGGCACGACGAGGAGCGGGTGGCCTGGGAGGCGAAGGACCCGATCGCGCGCCTGCGCAGCCATCTGGAATCCGAAACTGACACGAACGAGGGATTCTTCGCGGAACTCGAAGCGGAGAGCGAGGCGTTGGGAAGGCGAGTGCGCGAAGTGGTGCGTGCCATGCCCGACCCGGACCACTTCGCCGTCTTCGAGAACGTGTACGCGGACGGCCACGCGCTCGTGGACGAGGAGCGCGCGCAGTTCGCCGCGTACCAGGCGTCGTTCGCCGACGTGGACGTAGAGGAGGGGAAGTAGCGATGACCACGCAGACCGCGACATCGGCTTCGGCGTCGGCTCAGGGTTCGGCGTCGGCGCCGAAGAGCATGGCGCTCGCCAAGGCGATCAACGAATCGCTGCGCAAGGCCCTCGAAACCGACCCCAAGGTCCTCATCATGGGCGAGGACGTCGGCAAGCTCGGCGGCGTCTTCCGGGTGACCGACGGCCTCCAGAAGGACTTCGGCGAGGACCGCGTCATCGACACCCCGCTCGCCGAGTCCGGCATCGTCGGCACGGCCATCGGCCTCGCCCTGCGCGGCTACCGCCCGGTGGTCGAGATCCAGTTCGACGGCTTCGTCTTCCCGGCGTACGACCAGATCGTCACCCAGCTCGCCAAGATGCACGCCCGCTCGCTGGGCAAGGTCAAGCTCCCGGTCGTCGTCCGCATCCCCTACGGCGGTGGCATCGGCGCCGTCGAGCACCACTCCGAGTCCCCCGAGGCGCTGTTCGCGCATGTGGCGGGCCTGAAGGTGGTCAGCCCCTCCAACGCCTCGGACGCCTACTGGATGATGCAGCAGGCCATCCAGAGCGACGACCCGGTGATCTTCTTCGAGCCGAAGCGCCGCTACTGGGACAAGGCCGAGGTCAACCCGGACGCGATCCCCGGCCCCCTGCACAAGGCCCGGGTCGTCCGGGAGGGCACGGACCTCACGCTCGTCGCGTACGGCCCCATGGTGAAGCTCTGCCAGGAGGTCGCCGACGCGGCGGCCGAGGAGGGCAAGTCCCTGGAGGTCCTGGATCTGCGGTCGGTGTCCCCCCTGGACTTCGACTCGATCCAGACCGCCGTGGAGAAGACCCGCCGTCTGGTCGTGGTCCATGAGGCCCCGGTGTTCTTCGGCTCGGGCGCGGAGATCGCCGCCCGGATCACGGAGCGCTGCTTCTACCACCTGGAGGCCCCGGTGCTCCGGGTCGGCGGCTATCACGCCCCGTACCCGCCGGCCCGCCTGGAGGAGGAGTACCTGCCGGGTCTGGACCGGGTGCTCGACGCCGTCGACCGCTCGCTGGCCTACTGAGGGAGAGGTCTTGACGACGATGACAGACACGTCTCTGCGCGAGTTCAAGATGCCCGACGTGGGCGAGGGACTCACCGAGGCCGAGATCCTCAAGTGGTACGTCCAGCCCGGTGACACGGTCACCGACGGCCAGATCGTCTGCGAGGTCGAGACGGCCAAGGCCGCCGTCGAACTGCCGATCCCGTACGACGGTGTCGTCCGCGCGCTGCACTTCGCCGAGGGCACCACGGTCGACGTCGGCACCTCGATCATCGCGGTGGATGTCACCGGGGGCGCCGCGGCGCCCGCCGGGGAGGCGCCCACGGCACCCGCCGAGGCCGAGCCGGCGGTCAAGGCCGAGCCCAAGCCCGTCCCGGCCCCGGCCAAGCCCGAGGGGCGCAAGCCGGTGCTCGTCGGGTACGGCGTCGCCGAGTCCTCCACGAAGCGCCGCCCCCGCAGGGGTGTGCCACCGGTGGCGGCTCCCCCGGAGGACAGCCTGTACGGCGCCACCGCGCTCCAGGGCATCCAGGGCGAGCTGAACGGGCACGGGCAGCATGGTGTGACCACGCCGCGTCCGCTGGCGAAGCCGCCGGTGCGCAAGCTGGCCAAGGACCTCGGCGTGGACCTGGCCACGGTCACCCCGTCCGGCCCGGACGGCATCATCACCCGGGAGGACGTCCACGCGGCGGTGGCCCCACCGAAGGCCCCCGAGCCGACGGCAGCCCCGGCGGCGCAGGCGCCCCCCGCTCCGGCGCCGGTGGTGTCGTACGACCGCACCCGCGAGACCCGTATCCCCATCAAGGGCGTCCGCAAGGCGACGGCCGCGGCGATGGTCGGCTCGGCGTTCACCGCGCCGCACGTCACCGAGTTCGTCACGATCGATGTGACGCGCACGATGAAGCTGGTCGAGGAGCTGAAGCAGGACAAGGAGCTCCAGGGCCTGCGGGTGAACCCGCTGCTGCTCATCGCCAAGGCCCTGCTGGTGGCGATCAGGCGCAACCCCGACATCAACGCGTCGTGGGACGAGGCCGCCCAGGAGATCGTGGTCAAGCACTACGTGAACCTCGGCATCGCCGCCGCCACCCCCCGCGGCCTGATCGTCCCGAACATCAAGGACGCCCACGCCAAGACGCTGCCGCAACTCGCCGAGTCCCTGGGCGAACTGGTCTCCACAGCCAAGGAGGGCAGGACGTCCCCGGCGGCCATGCAGGGCGGCACGATCACCATCACCAACGTCGGCGTCTTCGGCATCGACACCGGCACACCCATCCTCAACCCCGGCGAGTCCGCGATTCTCGCCGTCGGCGCGATCAAGCTCCAGCCGTGGGTCCACAAGGGGAAGGTGAAGCCCCGGCAGGTCACCACCCTGGCGCTGAGCTTCGACCACCGGTTGGTGGACGGGGAGTTGGGCTCGAAGGTGCTGGCGGATGTGGCGGCGATTCTGGAGCAGCCGAAGAGGCTGATCACCTGGGGCTGATGTCCTGGACTGGATAGGCTCAAAGCGAAGGGGCCGGTAGCAAATTCAGGTTGCTACCGACCCCTTCTGCGTTCAGTGCCTATTCAGGCGCCGTCAGCCTCGGCTGAGCACGTACACCGGCGCGCCGTCCTCCGTCGCGCCCCTGGGGTGGATGCAGGCGTGCTTACGCAGCAGCCGGAGACATTCGTTGACGCGGTGGACCGACAGCCCCGTACGAGCCGCGATCGCCTCCAACGGCTGCCGCAACTCACCCTCCTCGACGAGCACCGGGGCGATCACCACGGCCACGGTCCACACGTCCGCAGTCACGGACAACCGCTCCCGCCAGTCGGCCAGTACGGATTCCGTGGTCGGATGCGCCGAGAAAGCGGTGTCGGCGGGCGCAGGCCGCTCGACGGACAGAACATCGAGCCGGTTCGCGATGCGTTCCATGGCTTGGGCGATGGCTTGCTGGACAGCGAGGGTGGCACGCTGCATCTCCACTGTCTGCTCTTGCAGCGCCAGCGATTTGTGTTGGGCGGCAGCGAGTTGCTCGTCTGCCTGAAGATTGCGCTCTTCGAGACGGACGATGGCTTCGGCGACCTGCTCCGGCATGGCGTATGCGATGGGGCCGTCGGGCCCGGAAGGTTGTACCTCGGCCTTTGCGAGAGTGTAGGAGCCGTTCCGCTGCACAGCCTCGATTACTTCGGCGACCCACTGTTTGAAGGGCAGACAGGAGGGCTTCGTGCATGCGTTGACCAGAAGGATCAGACCTTGGAGAGAGATCACGTTCATGTCTCGACGCCACTCTCTACCTGCGGGAATGCTGAGACTGTAACCTCCAGTTAGGGTCTCAAGATTGTCTCGATGCTCCTCTGGAACATGGTCGGAGAGCGCCTTCTGTGTGTTGGTGTGTCCCAACTCTTTGCACACATCTACAGCTGGGAACCAATGCGCCCCGTCCGGCATCGTCAGTCGGCGTACCCGGGCACCCGTCGCGGCATAGACGAAGTCGCTGATGTTGATTGCCTCGTGCCGTCGCCCCGGATCGGGTTCGTGCTTGCTGGGTTCGATCATCTGAACCACCTCCGCAGCGGAACGTAAGGCGGAGGAAATCGAATATGCCAGTAGGGGTAACTATGTTCGCTATTGCGGGTGAATGGCGGCCGGTCGGATTGACGTCCGGGAACGAGG
>NZ_AEJC01000577.1 GCF_000317595.1 Streptomyces ipomoeae 91-03
GCCACGCCCTGCTCCGGCTGCCCGCCGTCGCCCTCGCCCTGACCTCCCTCGGCTTCCTCGGCCTCGGCGCCCAGCCGCCCGACCCCGAGTGGGGCCTCCTCCTCGCCGAGAACCAGCCGTACGCCGAACGTGCCCCCTGGGCCGTCCTCGCCCCCGCCACCGCCCTCGCCCTCCTGGGCGCCCTCGCGGTCACCGCGGCGGGCGGAGTCCGCCGGCCCCGCCCGTTCGCCCGGCCCGTACGGCAGCCGAAGCCCGCCGTCGCCCCCACCGTCGGAGAGACCGTATGACCGAGCCCCAGCAGCGCGACACCGACCAGCCGCAGTCGGGCGACACGACCCGGCCGCAGCCGCAGCCGCAGCCGCAGCCCGTCAAGCCCTCCCGGCGGCACACCTGGGCACAGCTCAACCCGCTCCTGCGGCTGTTGATCCTCACCCAGCTCGCCTTCAACGTCGGCTTCTTCGCGGTGCTGCCGTTCCTCGCCGAGCACCTCGGGACGGCGATCGGCATGGCCGGCTGGATGGTCGGATTCGTACTCGGTCTGCGGACCTTCAGCCAGCAGGGGCTGTTCGTGGTGGGCGGTGTGCTGGCCGACCGCTACGGCGTACGGCCGGTCGTGCTCGTGGGCTGTGCGCTGCGGATCGCCGGGTTCGGGTGGCTGGGGTACGCGGACGCCGACTGGTCGGTCATCGGCTCCGTCCTGCTCATCGGCTTCGCCGCCGCGCTGTTCTCCCCGGCCGTCGAGTCCGAGGTGGCCCGGCAGGCCGTGATCTGGGAGGAGTCGGGCGGCGGCTCCCGTACGAGTGTCCTCGCGCTGTTCACGGTGGCGGGACAGGCCGGCGCCTTCGTGGGACCGCTGATCGGCGCGCTGCTGCTGGCCGTGGACTATCGCGTCGTGTGCCTCGCCGGCGCCGGGGTTTTCGTTGTGGTTCTCGCCGGGCACCTCCGGCTGCTGCCGCAGCGCATCCCCGGCCGGGAGCGGGTCGAGGTCAAGGGCGGCCTCGGAGGGCTGGTCCGCAACCGGCGGTTCCTCGCGCTGTGCTGCGCGTACGGCGCCTATCTGCTCGCCTACAACCAGCTGTACCTGCTCCTCCCCGACGAGGTGGAGCGGGCCACGGGCTCGCAGTCGGCGCTGGCGTGGCTGTTCGGGCTGTCCTCGCTGCTCGTCGTGACGGCCCAGCTGCCGGTCACGCGGTGGGCGGCGGACCGGCTCGACCTGCGGCGGTCGATGACGGTGGGGCTGCTGCTGATAGCCGCCGGGTTCGGGGTGGTGGCCGTGGCCCGGCCCGCCGAGTGGACGGGGAACGCGGGGCTGCTGCCCGCCGCGGGGTTCGTCGTACTGCTGACGCTGGGGCAGATGCTCGTGGCTCCGGCCGCGCGGGCCTGGGTGCCCGATCTCGCCGCCGTCGGCCGGCTCGGTCTCTACACCGGGGCGATGTCCTCCGTCTCCGGTCTGATCGTGCTGGTCGGCAGTGCGGGGACCGGGTCGCTGATGGACACCGGGTTGCCCGCGGCCGTGCCGTGGCTGGTCCTGGCCGTGATTCCGGTCGCCTCGATCGGGTTGCTGCCGCGCCGTTAGCCGACGGCTCTTCCTCGCCTCCGCCGCCCCTACCCGTCCCGTC
>NZ_AEJC01000578.1 GCF_000317595.1 Streptomyces ipomoeae 91-03
CGACCCGCGGGGGTGGAATCCCCCGTCAGACCCCTGCCGGCTCCGGGGCCTCCGGCTCGGACTCCGTCTCCCTCGACGAGGTCGACGTACCCGCCCGCTTCAGCGCCCGCTTCTTCGCCCGCCGCTCCTTGCGGAGCTCGACCATCGTGTAGAGGGTCGGGACCAGCAGGAGGGTCAGCAGGGTCGAGGTGATCAGACCGCCGATCACGACCACCGCCAGCGGCTGGGCGATGAAGCCGCCCTCGCCGGTGACCCCCAGGGCCATGGGCAGAAGGGCGAAGATCGTCGCCATGGCCGTCATCAGGATCGGGCGCAACCGGTGGCGACCGCCCTCGACGACCGCCTCGACCGTGCCGTAGCCCTGTCGGCGGTACTGGTTGATGAGGTCGATCAGCACGATCGCGTTCGTCACCACGATGCCGATGAGCATCAGCATGCCGATCATCGCGGGGACACCCATGGGCGTGCCGGTGACAACGAGCAGGCCGAGGGCTCCGGTGGCGGCGAACGGGATGGAGACCAGCAGGATCAGCGGCTGGATCAGGGACCGGAAGGTCGCCACCAGCAGCATGAACACGATCGCGATCGCGGCCAGCATCGCCAGCCCCAGGGAGGCGAAGGCCTCGTCCTGGTCCTGGGAGACGCCGCCGATGTCGGCGGTGGCGCCCTCGGGGAGCTTGAGGGAGTTCAGCTTGGTGGTGAGGTCCGCGCTGACGGCACCGGTGTTGTCGCCCTGCGGCTTCGCCGTGATCGTCGCGGCCCGCTGGCCGTCGATACGGGTCATGGCCACGGGGCCGTCCACCTCCTCGACGGTCGCGATGTCGCTCAGCTTCACCGCGCCGAGGCGCAGGTTCTTCAGCTCGTCCAGTGTCCCGGCCGGGTTCGCCGACTTGATGACGACGTCGCGCTCGGTGTCGTCGAGGATCGCCCGGCCACTGGTCGTGCCGCGCACCGCCTGGGCGACGGCCGCGCCGAGGGTCTGGTCGTCGAAGCCGGCCGCGGCGGCCTTGTCGTTGGCCTTGACCGAGATGCGGGGCACGCTCTGGGCGAGGTCGCTGGTGACGTCGGTGACGTTGTCGAGCGTCGCGACCGCGTCCCGGACCTGGTCCGCCGCCTTGCGCAGCACATCGGCGTCGGCGGCCTTGACGACCACGCTCAGGTCCTGGGTGCCGAACGCGTCGCCGGCCGCGATGGTCGTCGTACCGACATCGTCGAGCTTCTTCAGGCCGGTCTCGATGCGGTCCTGGACGTCCGAGGCGGACGCCGAGTCGTCCAGCATGATGTTGTACGAGGCCTGGTTGGAGTCGGTGCCACCGCCGAAGGCGGCCAGGAAACCGGAGGAGCCGATGGTGACCTGGTAGTCCTTGACGCCCTCGGTGTCGGCGAGCAGCTTCTCGACCTTCTTGGTCTGCTCGTCGGTCGCCGCCAGGCTGGCGCCGGGCGCCAACTCCTGCCTGATGCTGAGGACTTCCTGCTCGCCCTGGTCGAAGAAGTTCGTCTTCAGCAGCGGGGCCATGCCGAACGTGCCGATGAGGACGACGACCGCGATCGCCACACTCGTCAGCCGGCGCCGGGTCGCGAAGCGCAGGACCGGGACGTAGAAGCGCTGGAGGCGGCTCTTGGCCTCCTTCTCCTCGGCCAGCCGGCGCGCCTCCTCTGCGTCCTCGGGGGTGCCCTTCGGGGCGCGCAGGAACCAGTACGACAGCACCGGGACGACCGTCAGGGAGACGAGGAGGGAGGCCAGCAGGGCCGCCGTCACCGTCAGGGAGAAGCTGCCGAACAGCTCGCCCACCATGCCGCCGGTCAGACCGATCGGCAGGAAGACCGCCACCGTCGTCAGCGTGGAGGAGGTCACCGCGCCGGCGACCTCGCGGACGGCCTTGAGGATCGCCTCCTGGCGCTCCTCGCCGTAGCCGAGGTGGCGCTTGATGTTCTCCAGGACCACGATCGAGTCGTCGACGACGCGGCCGATGGCGATGGTCAGCGCGCCGAGCGTCAGCATGTTCAGGGACAGGTCACGGGTCCACAGGACGATCAGGGCGAGGACCACGGACAGCGGGATGGACACGGCCGTGACGAGGGTCGAGCGGACCGACGCCAGGAAGACCAGGATGACCAGGACCGCGAAGAGCAGACCCAGCGCGCCCTCGGTGGTCAGGCCGTCGATGGACTTGGAGACCGCCGGTCCCTGGTCGCTGACCACGGTGACGGTGGCGCCGGAGCCCAGGGCCTGGCGCATCTCGGGCAGCTTGTCCTCGACGGCCTCGGAGATGTCGACCGCGCTGCCGTCGCGGTCCATGGTGACGCTGACCGCGAGGCTCGGCTCGCCGTTGGTCCGGGTGATGGAGTCGGCCCTGGCCTGCTCCTCCTTGACGGTGGCGACGTCGGCGAGCCGTACGGGCTTCTTCGCGCCCTCGCCCCGCACCATCAGGTCCTCGATCTGCTTCAGCGAGGTGTAGCCGCCGCCGACCTGGACGGTGCGGTTGGCGCCGTCCTCGTCGAAGGAGCCCGCGGGGACGGTGACGCCGCCGGCCTGGAGAGCCTGCGAGAGGGCCATCGTGGTCAGGCCCGCCCTCGCCAGCTTCGCGTCGTCGGGCGTGACGGTGACCTGGACGTCCCGTACGCCGTCCACGGTGACCTGACCGACGCCGTCGATCTCCTCCAGTGTGGGCACGACGGTGCGGTCGATCCGGTCGGCGAGGGCCTGCTGGTCCTGGTCGGCGGAGACGGCGAGGACGACGGTCGGGATGTCGTCCGTGGAACCCGCGACGACCTGCGGGTCCACGTCGTCCGGGAGCAGCGCCCGCGCCCGGTTGACGGCCTGCTGGACGTCGGCGACGAGCTGGTCGGTGCCCTCGCCGTAGTCGAAGGACGCCATGATCAGGGCGTTGCCCTCGCTGGCGGTGGAGGTGACGCCGGTGAGACCGTCGACGGCTTCGAGGCTGTCCTCGATGGGCTCGACGACCTGCTTCTCGACCACGTCCGGGGACGCGCCCTGGTACGGCGCCAGCACGGACACGACGGGCAGTTCGATGGTGGGCAGCAGCTGCTGTTTGAGCTGGGGTATCGCGATCGCACCGAAGGCGAGCGCGATGATCGACATCAGACCTATGAGGGCCCGTTGCGCGAGGCTGAACCGAGACAGCCAGGACATGGGTGACCGTGTCTCTCTTTTGTGTGTCGTGAGCGGAGTACGAGCGCACATGTGTGGCGTGCGTGGAGCAAATGCGGGCGCTCACCCAACACCCTGGGCCATGGAATGCCTCGCTCCGTCGCTCCGCAGGCCCATTTCCTTATGCCGCGCCTACTCCGGCCGCAGTAGACCCGCTCCGGGCTCAGTCCACCCTTGGGCGTACCAGCCCCGACTCGTAGGCGAACACCACGAGTTGGGCCCGGTCGCGGGCGCCGAGCTTCGCCATGGCCCGGTTGACATGCGTCTTCACGGTCAGCGGGCTGACCTCCAGACGCTCGGCGATCTCGTCGTTGGAGTGCCCCGCGGCGACCTGGACGAGGACCTCCCGCTCCCGGCCCGTCAGCGTGCCGAGCCGCTCGGAGCGTGCGGTGTCCCCGCCGTCGTCGGAGGCCGAGTCGTCGGGCTGGGCGAGGAAGCGGGCGATCAGGCCCTTGGTGGCGGCGGGCGAGAGCAGGGCCTCGCCGCCGGCGGCGATCCGGATCGCGTTCAGCAGTTCGTCCGGCTCGGAGCCCTTGCCGAGGAAGCCGGAGGCGCCGGCGCGCAGTGACCGCACCACGTAGTCGTCGACCTCGAAGGTGGTCAGGATGACGACGCGGACATGGGCGAGCGTCGCGTCCTCGCTGATCAGGCGGGTGGCGGCCAGCCCGTCCATGCCGGGCATCCGGATGTCCATCAGCACGACGTCCGGCCGCGTCTCCTTGGCCAGCCGCACCGCCTCCGCCCCGTCCGAGGCCTCCCCCACGACCTCCATGTCGGCCTCCGAGTCGACGAGCACCTGGAAGGCGCTGCGCAACAGGGCCTGGTCGTCGGCGAGCAGGACACGGATGGTCATACGGGGTCCCCCGGTGCGGTGGTCATGCCCGTACGTCCACGGCTCGCGGGCGTACGGGCGGCTCGGGTCGCGCGGCTCACGGTCGTACGGTCTGGTGGTGCGGGCTGGGTCTGTGCGGGCTGGGTTGTGCGGCTCACGGTCGTACAGGCTCTTCCGCGGCGGCCGTTCGGTTCTTGAGCGGCAGGATCGCATGGACGCGGAAGCCGCCTCCGTAGCGGGGGCCGGTGGTGAGGGTGCCGCCGAGGGCGGTGACGCGTTCGCGCATGCCGAGGAGGCCGTGGCCGCCGCCGTGGCCGTCGTCGGCGGCGGTGGCGTCGGGTCCGGTGCCGTTGTCGATGACGGTGATCTCCACGTTCGGGCCCACCCGTACGACGCTGACCTCGGCCTTCGCCTCCGGGCCCGCGTGCTTGCGGACATTGGTGAGGGCTTCCTGGATGACCCGGTACGCGGCGAGGTCGACGGCGGCCGGTAGGACGGTGTCGTGGTCGGCGCGGGCGACCTCGACGGCGAGACCGGCGCTGCGGAAGGTGCCGACGAGTTCGTCGAGCCGTTCCAGGCCGGGGGCGGGTTCGGTGGGGGCCTCGGGGTCGCCGGACTGGCGGAGCAGGCCGACCGTGGCGCGGAGTTCGCCGAGCGCCGAGCGGCTGGCCTCGCGGACGTGGGCGAGGGCCTCCTTGGCCTGGTCGGGCCGCTTGTCCATGACGTGCGCGGCGACTCCGGCCTGGACGTTGACGAGGGCGATGTGGTGGGCGACGACGTCGTGCAGATCGCGGGCGATGCGGAGGCGTTCCTCGGCGACGCGGCGGCGGGCCTCCTCCTCGCGGGTGCGCTCCGCGCGCTCGGCGCGTTCCCTTATGGCGTCGACGAAGGCGCGGCGGCTGCGGACCGCGTCGCCCGCCGCCGCGGCCATGCCGGTCCAGGCGAAGACGGCGACGTTCTCCTGGTCGTACCAGGGGAGGGAGCCGACGAGCATGGCCGTGCCGGTGAGGACGGTCATCGTGAGGAGGCCGACTCGCCAGGTGGTGGGGCGGTCGGTGCGGGAGGCGACCGTGAAGAGGGCGACCACCGTGGACATCGCGACCGGGGCTCTGGGGTCGCCGGTGATCAGTTCGGTGAGGGTGAGGGCGGAAGTGGCGGCCAGTACGGGCATGGGGGCGCGGCGGCGGGCGACCAGGGTTGCGGCGGCGAGCACCATGAGGGTGGTGCTGAGGGCGTCGGGGGTGCGGGTGCCCCATTTGTCGCCGTGTTCCGCGTGGGGGTCTATGTATGAGCCGGCCACCATGCAGGCGAGGACGCCGAGGGCGAGGGCGGCGTCGAGCGCGAGGGGATGCGCTGTCAGCCGGGCTCGGGCTCGCTGGAGGGTGCTCACGGGGGTTTACGGTAAGGGGTTTTCGCCCCCGCCGCCCCTACCCGTCCCTCCCCCACCCAGGGGCTGCCGCCCCTTCGACCCCGCCGCGCCTGAGAGCTCGGGTTGGGGTGGTTCGTCGGCGGGTGCGGGTTGTCTGTGGTTGCTCGCGCAGTTCCCCGCGTCCCTTGAAGACCCCGGGCGCGCCCCGTGCTTTTCTGGGGCGCGGGGCTGTATCGATGTGCGGCACAGTCAGCCGGGGAGGTCAGCCGGGGAGCAAACCGTCGTCGGTCAGCATCTCCCGGACCTCCTCCAGTGTCGCGTCCGGGGAGGGGAGGATCAGTTCCGAGGGTTCCAAGGAGGCGTCCGGCAGGGGCGTGCCCAGGGCACGGACCTTGTCCAGGAGGGCGTGGAGGGTGGCGCGGAAGCCCGGGCCGTCGCCGTTCTCCATTTCCCTCAGGAGTTCGTCGTCCAGCTTGTTCAGATCGGCGAAGTGGCTGTCGGCCAGCTCCACCTGCCCCTCCCCCATGATCCGTACGATCATGTCGCCCTCCTCAGGCGTGACACATGGCTACTGCTTGTCGAAGCGGGGGGTGTTCTGCTGCTGGGACTGCGGCTGCGCGGAGGGCTGGCCGGTGCCGCCCTCGATGGCCTGCTGCTGCCCGGACGTGCCTCCCGCCAGCTCCGCCTTCATGCGCTGGAGCTCCAGCTCGACGTCCGTACCACCGGAGAGGCGGTCCAGCTCGGCCTGGATGTCGTCCTTGTGCATGCCGGAGGGGTCGTCGAGGGCGCCGGAGGCGAGGAGTTCGTCGATGGCGCCGGCGCGGGCCTGGAGCTGGGCCGTCTTGTCCTCGGCGCGCTGGATGGCGAGACCGACGTCGCCCATCTCCTCGGAGATGCCGGAGAAGGCCTCGCCGATACGGGTCTGGGCCTGGGCGGCGGTGTACGTGGCCTTGATGGTCTCCTTCTTCGTACGGAAGGCGTCGACCTTGGCCTGAAGCCGCTGGGCGGCGAGGGTGAGCTTCTCCTCCTCGCTCTGGAGGGTGGAGTGCTGCGTCTCCAGGTCCGTGACCTGCTGCTGGAGCGCGGCGCGCCGGGAGAGCGCCTCGCGGGCCAGGTCCTCCCGGCCCAGCGCGAGCGCCTTGCGGCCCTGGTCCTCCAGCTTGGAGGACTGCGACTGGAGCTGGTTGAGCTGGAGCTCCAGGCGCTTGCGGGACGTGGCCACGTCGGCCACACCACGCCGTACCTTCTGGAGCAGCTCCAGCTGCTTCTGATACGAGTAATCGAGGGTTTCGCGCGGGTCCTCGGCCCGGTCAAGGGCCTTGTTCGCCTTCGCGCGGAAGATCATCCCCATACGCTTCATGACACCGCTCATGGGCTTCGCGCGCCCCCTTCTGACGGACTCCAGCTCACCGATCTGCAACAGAACCCAGCGTACGGGCCCTGTATCCATTACCGCACTGTTCGGGGACGGATGTGCTCCTCCCCAAGGACGACTGTGCGCGGCCTCGATCCGGCGTAGGGAGTAGGTGCTCCCTGGGGTTACGTACGGGCCGCCCCCGGGAAAACCTCAGACCCCCGCCGGGCGAAGTGCCACCGCCCTCCCCTTTCCACCGGGTTTCAGGCCACTTTCGCCCCCGCTCTGTCACCGGCACAGACGCCGGGTGTTGCCGGATCGTTCCCCACTCGGCTGGGGTCCATGCTTCACCACCCCTTACCCTTGGGTTTTGTGTTCCGTAGCCGTGCCAAGAGCGAGAAGGACCGGGCAGCCGATCAGGCGCCGGTGACCGACTCCAAGCAGCCCCGAGACCCGCAGGCCCCCAAGGGCCGGCCCACCCCCAAGCGGAGTGAGGCCCAGTCCCAGCGTCGCAACGTCGCCAACACGCCGACGACGCGCAAGGAGGCCGCCAAGCGTTCCCGCGACGAGCGCCGCGCCGCGCTGGAGAAGCAGCGCCAGGCGCTGGCCAGCGGCGACGAGCGCTATCTGCCGGCGCGCGACAAGGGCCCGGTGCGCAGGTTCGCGCGTGACTACGTGGACTCCCGCTTCCACATCGCCGAGTTCTTCCTGCCGCTGGCGGTGCTCATCCTCGTGCTGAGCATGGTGCGGGTCGCCGCGCTGCAGAACATCGCGCTGCTGCTGTGGCTCTTCGTGATCGTCCTGATCGTCGTCGACTCGATCGGTCTCGGCTTCCGGCTGAAGAAGCAGCTGAACACGCGCTTCCCGGACCAGAACAAGAAGGGTGCCGTGGCCTACGCCCTCATGCGCACCCTCCAGATGCGTCGCCTCCGGTTGCCGAAGCCGCAGGTCAAGCGCGGAGAGCGGCCCTGAGCACGACATCCTTCTCCGGGGGTGCGGCCGAGGCCTGGCTGCAGCGGCTGGGCACCTTACGTGAGGTCGTACGACAAGAACTGGTCTCCCGCCAGGTCGACGAGCAGATAGCCGGGCGGTTCCCCGTCGGGCAGCGGCTTCGGGTGCTCGACGTCGGTATGGGGCAGGGCACGCAGGCGCTGCGGCTGGCCCGGGCCGGGCACCAGGTGACCGGCATCGAGCGCGAGCCGAAGCTGATAGCCGTGGCCCGCGAGGTGGTCGCCGCCGAGCCCAAGGGGATCCGCGACCGGATGCGGATCGTCGAGGGCGACGGCAGGGACACGGGCGTCCACTTCCTGCCGGGCAGTTTCGACGTGGTGCTGTGCCATGGGGTGCTGATGTACGTCGAGGAGCCCGATCCGCTGCTCGCGGGGCTGGCGCGGATGCTGGCGCCCGGGGGGTTGCTGTCGCTGCTCGTCCGCAACGGTGACGCGCTCGCGATGCGGCCCGGGTTGGCCGGGGACTGGGGTGGGGCGTTGGCCGCCTTCGACACCAGCGCGTATCGGAATCGGCTGGGGCTCGATGTGCGGGCGGATCGGCTGGGGGCGTTGACGGATACGCTCGCGGGGATCGGGGCGCCGTTGCACGCGTGGTACGGGGTGCGGGTGTTCACTGATCTGGCCGCGGATGACGCCGGTGTGCCCGACGACTTGGAAGTGCTTCTCGCGGCGGAGGAGCGGGCGGGGCGGACGGATCCTTATCGGCGGGTGGGGGCGTTGTTGCATCTGTGCGGGGTGCGGGGCTGAGGGTTTTTCGCCCCCGCCGCCCCTACCCGTCCCTCCCCCACCCAGGGGCTGCGCCCCTTCGACCCCGCCGCGCGTGAGAGCTCGGGTGGGGACGATGCGTTGGC
>NZ_AEJC01000579.1 GCF_000317595.1 Streptomyces ipomoeae 91-03
GCAGCCCCTGGGATGGGACGGGTAGGGGCGGCGGGGGCGAGGAAAAGCCCGGGACCGCCCCCGTCACCATGCCCCCTCCACCGCCCGACCAGAAAGTGCCCCCATGCCCGCCCCCACCCCCGAGCTGATCTCACCCCGCTCCGCTCGCGTATCCGCCGCCCGCAGACTCGCCAAGCGCAACTTCCGGGGCAAGGACCGCCTGTTCCTCGCGGAGGGCCCACAGGCCGTACGCGAGGCGGCCGGCCACCGCACGACCGACGGAACGGCAACCCTCGTCGAACTGTTCGCCACGGTGGAGGCCGCGGAGCGGTACGCCGACATCGTGGGCGAGGCACGCACCGCCGGCGCCCGCGTCCACCTCGCCGCCGAGCAGGTCATCGAAGACATCTCCACCACCGTGACGCCACAGGGCCTGGTCGGGATCTGCCGCTTCCTGGACACCCCGTTCGAGGAGATCCTCAAGAGCCGGCCCAAGCTCGTCGCCGTACTCGCCCACGTACGCGACCCCGGAAACGCCGGCACCGTCCTGCGCTGCGCCGACGCCGCCGGCGCCGAGGCCGTCGTCCTCACCGACGCGTCCGTCGACCTCTACAACCCCAAGGCCGTGCGGGCCTCCGTGGGCTCGCTCTTCCACCTCCCCGTCGCCGTGGGCGTGCCCGTCGAGCAGGCCGTCGCGGGGCTCAAGGACGCCGGGGTGCGGATTCTCGCCGCGGACGGCGCGGGGAAGGACGACCTCGACGACGAACTGGACAAGGGCACCATGGGCGGACCCACGGCCTGGGTGTTCGGGAACGAGGCGTGGGGGCTGCCGGAGGAGACCCGGGGGCTCGCCGACGCCGTCGTACGCGTACCCATCCACGGAAAGGCCGAGAGCCTGAACCTCGCGACCGCCGCCGCCGTATGTCTCTACGCGTCCGCCCGTGCACAGCGCGCCTTCGGAGGGTGCCGCACCGTCACTCCCAGCTAGTAGGGTGACGGGCTCGGGGGCCCACTGCACAACGCGAGAGGTGGGGTACGGGGATGAGGGTCGGCACGAGCAGCACACTGGGGGCACGCGCGGCGCGCGCCACACCCGCGACCCGGCACGGTGATCCCGCCGAGCTCGGCATCGACCCCGACGACCTCCCCGACGGACTCGTCGTCGCCGACGAACAGGGCCGCGTGATCTGCTTCAACGCCGCCGCCGCCCGGATCACCGCCACCCCCGCCGCCGACGCCCTCGGCCGCCCCCTGGAACGGGCCCTGCCCTTAGAGGACCTCGAAGGCCGCCGCTGGTGGCAGCTGACCGACCCGTACGGGGGGCTCGCCATCCGGGTGGGACAGCCCGAGCGGAACCTGCTTCTGCCGGGGGCGCGCGAAGTCCTCGTGTCGGCCCGCTACATCCGTACGGAGCCCACCGGTCCCGTCCGCCGTGTCGTCGTCTCCCTCCGCGACACCGAGGCCCGACGCCGCACCGAGCGCAGCCACGCCGAGCTGATCGCCACGGTCGCCCATGAACTGCGCTCCCCCCTCACATCCGTCAAGGGCTTCACCGCGACGCTGCTCGCCAAGTGGGAGCGGTTCACGGACGACCAGAAGAAGCTGATGCTGGAGACCGTCGACGCGGACGCCAACCGGGTCACCCGGCTCATCGCCGAACTGCTGGACATCTCGCGGATCGACTCCGGGCGGCTCGAAGTACGGCGCCAGCCCGTCGACATAGGCGCCGCCGTCGGACGGCACATCCAGGCGTACGTCGCCGCCGGACAGCCCGCCGACCGGTTCCTGCTCCGCATCGAACAGCCCCTGCCCCGGCTGTGGGCCGACCCCGACAAGATCGACCAGGTGCTGAGCAACCTGCTGGAAAATGCGGTGCGCCACGGCGAGGGAACCGTCACGATTGACGTCACGCCCACCGCGTCCCCACGTGAGGGGGAGGACGTCGGTACGTCGGTCACCGTGAGCGACGAGGGCACCGGCATCCCGGAGGAGTCCATGAACCGCGTCTTCACCCGCTTCTGGCGGGGCAGCAAGCGCGGCGGCACGGGCCTCGGGCTGTACATCGTCAAGGGCATCGTCGAAGCCCACGGCGGCACCATCACGGTCGGACGCGCCCCCGGCGGCGGCGCCGAGTTCCGATTTACGTTGCCCGTCGGGGCCCCGGCCTACCTGGCCTGAGCCGCCTGCGGGCGCGTTCGCACACCTCCACCCCGTTAGACTCGGCCTTTGGCACCTTTGTGTCCCACGCACGTCAGACCCATGAGCCGGTCACGGGGACCTTCAGCCAGCCAATCGGAAGCACGGGAAGAGATGTCGGCACCGAATAAGTCGTACGACCCTGTAGAGGTCGAGGCGTTGAAACCGGAAGAGATCGAGCGCATGCGGGACGAGGCGCTCGCCGCCTTCGCCGCCGCGGACTCCCTCGACGCGCTCCAGGAGGCCAAGGTCGCCCACACCGGGGGCACCTCTCCGCTGGCCCTCGCCAACCGCGAGATCGGCGCCCTGCCCCCGCACGCCAAGGCCGCCGCCGGAAAGCTCGTCGGCCAGGCCCGTGGCGCGGTGAACAAGGCGCTCGCCGCCCGCCAGGCCGAGCTGGAGGCCGAGCGCGACGCGCGCGTGCTGGTCGAGGAGGCCGTGGACGTCACGCTGCCCTACGACCGGGTACCGGCCGGCGCCCGCCATCCGCTGACCACGATGATGGAGCGCGTCGCCGACGTCTTCGTCTCCATGGGCTACGAGATCGCCGAGGGCCCCGAGGTCGAGGCCGAGTGGTTCAACTTCGACGCCCTGAACTTCGGCCCGGACCACCCGGCCCGCCAGATGCAGGACACCTTCTTCGTGGAAGGCCCGAAAGGCGCCGACAGCGACGGCGAGTCCGGGGTCGTGCTGCGCACGCACACCTCGCCCGTGCAGGCCCGCTCCCTGCTCAGCCGGGAGCTGCCCGTCTACGTCGTCTGCCCCGGCCGGGTCTTCCGCACCGACGAGCTGGACGCCACGCACACCCCGGTCTTCCACCAGATCGAGCTGATCGCCGTGGACGAGGGCCTGACCATGGCCGACCTCAAGGGCACCATGGACCACATGGTCCAGTCGCTGTTCGGCGAGGACATGAAGACCCGGCTCCGGCCGAACTTCTTCCCGTTCACCGAGCCGTCCGCCGAGATGGACATGCTCTGCTACGTCTGCAAGGGCGAGTCCGTCGGCAACCCCGACCGGCCCTGCCGCACCTGCTCCAGCGAGGGCTGGATCGAGCTGGGCGGCTGCGGCATGGTCAACCCGCGGGTGCTGGTCGCCTGCGGCGTCGACCCCGAGAAGTACAGCGGATTCGCCTTCGGGTTCGGCATCGAGCGGATGCTGATGTTCCGCCACAACGTCGAAGACATGCGAGACATGGTCGAGGGTGACGTCCGGTTCACCCGGCCGTTCGGGATGGAGATCTGATGCGGGTCCCGCTTTCTTGGCTGCGGGAGTACGTCGACCTGCCGGCGACCGAGACCGGCCGTGACGTCCAGGCCAAGCTCATTTCGGCCGGTCTGGAGGTCGAGACCGTCGAGCAGCTCGGCGACGGCCTCAAGGGCCCCCTCGTCGTCGGCCAGGTGCTGACCATCGAGGAGCTGGAGGGCTTCAAGAAGCCGATCCGCTTCTGCACGGTCGACGTCGGCCGGGCCAACGGCACCGGCGAGCCCCAGGAGATCGTCTGCGGCGCCCGCAACTTCGCCGTCGGCGACAAGGTCGTCGTGGTCCTCCCGGGCGCCGAGCTGCCCGGCGGCTTCGCGATCAGCGCCCGCAAGACCTACGGCCGCAACTCGCACGGCATGATCTGCTCCAGCGACGAGCTGGGCATGGGCGACGACGGCACCAAGGGCATCATCGTGCTCCCGCCGGAGTACGAGGTCGGCACCGACGCCATCGAGCTCCTCGAACTGGTCGACGAGGTCCTCGACATCGCCGTCACCCCCGACCGCGGCTACTGCCTCTCCATGCGCGGCATCGCCCGCGAGACGGCCACCGCGTACGGGCTGCCGCTGCGCGACCCGGCCCTGCTCGACGTGCCGGGCCCGAACGCCTTCGGCCACCCGGTGCAGGTGTCCGATCCGCTCGGCTGCGACCGCTTCACCGCCCGCACCGTCACCGGGCTCGACCCCGACGCGCAGTCCCCGATCTGGCTCAAGCGCCGCCTCCAGAAGGCCGGCATGCGCCCGATCTCGCTCGCCGTCGACATCACCAACTACGTGATGCTGGAGCTCGGCCAGCCCCTGCACGCGTACGACCGCGCCCGTGTCCAGGGCGCCATCGGCGTACGCCGCGCCGAGGCGGGGGAGAAGCTCACCACCCTCGACGGTGTCGTACGCACGCTGGACGCCGAGGACCTGGTCATCACCGATGACCGGGGGCCCATCGGCCTCGCCGGTGTCATGGGCGGTGCCAACACCGAGGTCGACGAGACCGACGGCACCACCACCGAGGTCGTCATCGAGGCCGCGCACTTCGACGCGATCGCCATCGCGCGCACCGCCCGCCGCCACAAGCTGTCCTCCGAGGCGTCCAAGCGCTTCGAGCGCGGTGTCGACCCGCAGGCCGCTGCCGCCGCCGCCCAGCGCACGGTCGACCTGCTGGTCCTCCTCGCCGGCGGCACCGCCGACGCGGGCGTCACCGAGGTCGTCACACCCTCCGCGCCGCACACCATCACCATCCCGGCCGACCACCCGGACAAGGTCGCGGGCATGGAGTACGGCCGCGAGACCGTCGTACGCCGCCTCCAGGACGTCGGCTGCGACGTGTACGGACAGGACGAGCTGATCGTCACCGTTCCGTCCTGGCGGCCCGACCTCACCGACCCGAATGACTTGGCGGAGGAGGTCATCCGTCTTGAGGGCTACGAGAACCTGCCCTCCACGCTGCCGAAGCCCCCGGCGGGCCTCGGCCTGACCGGCCGGCAGCGGCTGCACCGCCGCGTCGGCCGCGCGCTGGCCGGCGCCGGATACGTCGAGGCGCTGAACTACCCGTTCATCGGCGAGCACGTCTTCGACCAGCTCGGCCTCGCCGCCGACGACAGGCACCGCAAGGTCGTCAAGCTCGTCAACCCGCTCTCCGACGAGGAGCCCGCCCTCCGTACGACGCTGCTGCCCGGCCTGCTGGGCGCCCTGCGGCGCAATGACGGGCGGGGTTCGCACGATCTGGCGCTCTTCGAGACGGGGCTCGTGTTCCACCCCCAGGACGAGCTGAGCATCGCGGCCCGGCTGCCCGTCGACCGCCGGCCCACCGACGAGGAGCTGGCCTCCCTCACGGCCGCGCTCCCCGT
>NZ_AEJC01000580.1 GCF_000317595.1 Streptomyces ipomoeae 91-03
CCCATGATGTTGAGCTTGTCCAGGCCCGGGTAGACGGCCGCGAACAGCGCCGGGATGATCGCGAAGTACTTCGCGACGTCGTTGGCGATGGAGAACGTCGTCAACGCGCCCCGGGTGATGAGCAGTTGCTTGCCGATCTCGACGATCTCGATGAGCTCGGTCGGGTTGGAGTTGCGACGAGCTTCCCGCCGGCCTGCTCCCGCTTGATGAGAGCCATCTTGTCCTCGGGCGTGGCTTCCGCGAGGAAGTCGTCGACGCCCGCCTCCTCGGCGATCGCCTTCGCGGTCAGCGGGTTGTCACCGGTGATCATGACGGTCTTGATGCCCATGCGGCGCAGTTCCTCGAACCGCTCCCGCATGCCGTCCTTGACCACGTCCTTCAGGTGGATGACCCCCAGGACCCGGGCACCCTCGGAGTCCTCGATCGCGACCAGCAGCGGGGTGCCGCCCGTTGCCGACTCACGGCGATCCACTGGGCACCCATGGGCGCCCAGTGCAGGTGGGGCAGCCGGACCACATACCGCTCGCCGTCAGTCGCCAACCCGGGGCGACACTGTTGTCCGCCCGGGCTCTGTACTCCTGACTCGCCGCATTGGCGTGCCGCCACTGCCCAGCCGCACGCCCTCCTGTCGGCCTACCGAAACACGCTGCGCGGTCTGGAACGGCCTCACACCCCTATAGCAGCGACCGGCGCCACCTGCAACGAGCACGGGAACATGTCGGCTTGACCACGGCGCCCAAGAACGCCTCGCCGTCTTCCTCGGCCCCCCGGCGCTCTGGCACCGCCATCTCGCCGCCCCGCAGACCTATCTGCGGCACGTCCCGGATTGAGACCCACCTATGAGCGCGGTATGACTTTCCGTTGCCGGCTCGGTGTTTTCGTCGCGGACGGGAGACGCCCGGGCGGAACCTTTGCAAGAGCCCGTTTGGAGACGTTGCGGTCATGGATAGTGCTGCGGTAGCTGGGGCTTGGTCCTAAGTGTCGCGAAGCTACGGAGGGTGACTATGCGTTCCTTGACCTTCGTCATTGGTACGGGGCGTAGCGGCTCGACCGCGCTGTCACGCATCCTCAACGCCCACCCGGACGTACTGAGCCTCAACGAGTTCATGGCCTCCGTGGGCGACATCGCCTTCCCCGAAGGGAAGGTGACCGGTGGAGAGTTCTGGCAGTTGCTCTTCCAGCCCGCCCCACACTTCGAGCGAATGATCCGTAGCGGGCTGCCGCTGCCGGAATTCCTCTACACACGCCGCCCCGGGAGGTATGCGGCGGAGACCACCGGTATTCCCGCGCTCTCCCTGATGGTGTTGCCTCACCTCACCGACGACCCGGACGGGCTCCTCGACGAGCTCTGCTCTGCGGTGGTGCGGTGGCCCGAGCGCACCGCCGCCGAGCACCACCGAGCGCTGTTCGACCTGCTCTGCGTGCGGTTCGGACGGACCGCCGTCGTGGAGCGCTCCGGTTACTCGACAGGCTGGGCGCCAAGGCTACGGGCCGCGTTCCCGGATGCGAGGTTCGTGCACATGTTCAGAGAGGGACCGGACTGCGCCCTGTCCATGAGCCGTCATCCCGGATACCGCACGATCTCCCTGCTGCGCGAGATCAAGGCACGAGCCGGCGTCGGCAGTCTCGCCGACCTGACCGACGAGCACGTGCGCTCGCTGCCCGTGGACCTGTCACCGCTGCTTGCCGACCGCTTCGATGCCGCCCTCGTGCGCGACCGGGACCTCCCCCTGCGGACGTTCGGCACTCTGTGGTCCGAACTGGTCACCGAAGGCACGGAGTTCCTCAGCCAACTGCCCGCGGACCAGCGCACCACACTCGCCTACGAGGACCTTCTCGACAATCCCGCCGAAGAGCTGACCCGCCTGGCCGAGTTCATCGGCGTCGACCCGCTCCCGCAGTGGCTGCTCACCGCATCCGCCTCACTCGACCACAGCCGACGAGGCTCCGCCCAAAGGCTGTCGGCCGCTGAACTCGCCGAGTTGAAGGAGAGCTGTGCCCCGGGCACTCGCGTTCTTGGGGGACGACCGGACCGGTGACAACGCCGCCCGCGTCAGTTTTCTGCCTTCGACGCCGCCGAACCTGACGAGGCAGCAGCCACGCACTGCGCGGGGGCGGCTGCGACGAGGGATCTGTGACAGCGATGAGCCCCCGGTGCCCCACCGGGCCGGGGGCTCAGTCACGCGTTTCACGGGGGTTGCGGAAACACGTCTCGCCGTACTCAGCGACGCTCCTGCACCCTGGTTACGGCCCGCGCGCTGTCGGTGGGTCGGTTGTGGCCGCGGAGAGTTTCTTCATCGCACAACCTGCTGTTCGTCGGTATGCCACGTTCTCGGATCCGGCCTGCAGAATCCAGGTGCGCATGAGTGCACCGCCGGGACTTGGTGTGATCGGGGCGGTAGGGAGCGTGGCCGGGCGCAGCGTGTGAACCTGCGCCCGGCTTCCGTAGATGCGCTGTCCCGCCCGGGTGTGGGGCCTGCGCCGGGTTCCGGCCGACCGGTTGGTGGGGTGGTCGCGTTGTATGAGGCGGCGGCGTTCCCCCTGACACCCGGCGGGGTGAGCGCGGGGAAAGGCAGGCCCGCCGCACGGTCGCCTACCGGCTTGCTGTCTACGACGGCCTGCCCCACCCGGTGCGGGCGTCGGCAGCGGAAGCGCTGGAGGCCATCGATGAGGGCTTGGTGCGGCGCCGTGAGCACCTGGCAGGACCTTCTCGAACGGTACGGTCCCCACCCGGGGGGTCAACGGGAGGAAGGACTCGCGACCTCAAGGGTGGCGGTGAGATGCACGACGCCATGGCCCCGGACTCACATGACCGGCGTCGGCACGCTCCGTACCGGAGGTGTCATCGCTTCCTGCCGACGCCGCCGAAGTGGGTGACATCGACGATCTCCCCGTCGTTGGTGTCGGGGCGCCAGCGGGAGCAGGAGACGATACCCGGTGGAAGGAGTTCGACGGGGTCGAAGAGGCGTACGAGGTCCGCATGGCTGCGTAGCGTCATCGGTGCCGAGCCCTGGCTGTTCCAGTACCGCACAGCCTCCGTCATCGCCTCACCGTCCACCTCGGTCGTGGGGTGGGAGATGACGAGGTGACTGCCGGACGGTACGGCGTCCATGAGGCGGTGGACAATGGAAGCCGCCTCGTCGGTGTCCATGACGAAGTTGAGGACGCCCAGCATGGTGACCGCGATCGGGCGTTCGAAATCCAGGGTCTCCGCAGCCCCCCGCAGGATTGCCTCGGGGTCGTGCACGTCCGCCTCGATGTAGTCGGTCGTGCCCTCGGACGTGCTGGTGAGCAGAGCATGGGCGTGCGTGAGAACGATGGGATCGTTGTCGACGTAGACGATCCGGCAGGACGGGTCCACCCGCTGAGCGACCTCGTGAGTGTTGTCGGCGGTCGGCAGACCCGTGCCGATGTCCAGGAACTGGCGGATGCCCGCCTCGGCGGCGAGGACGCGGACCGCACGAGCCAGGAACTTCCGGTCGGCCACCGCTGAGCGAGGCAGCGCGGGCACGAAGGAGAGGATCTGGTCGCCGACCTGCTCGTCGACCGTGTAGTGGTCCTTACCCCCCAGCCAGTAGTTCCAGATCCGGGCCGAATGTGACACATCCGTGCGGAGCCGGTCTATTCGTGCGACGCCTTCGTCACGTGGAACTGAGAGATCCGACATACCGAGTGGTCTCCTTCGGGCAACAGAGATCAGGATGTGGCCCAACCTAGACGCACATCCCCAGCGACCGCAGCCGCTTCGCGCGCTTGGGCACCACTGACCGTGAACCGCGGGAGACACGCGGGGACTTGGGGCCAGGCTGATCTCCATGGGTGAACCCTCCTGCCTCCCGTGCCGCGTGCCGTTCGGATGAGGCCAGCTGCTGCAAGGGGTGCCGCAGGTCCCGGGCGAAAGAGTGGGCGGGCGAGCCGGAACTGGGTGCGGGCGGCGATGGTCAGCCTGTCCCACCGGTCGGCCGCTTTCGGCTCCCGCAGCCGCCGGCAGGGTCCAACCAGGGCTGCTTGAACAGCCGGAATCCGTCCTCCAGGTCGAACCTGCGCAGGGACGCCTGCCGGGTCCGGTCGACGTCCGTGTCGATGGAACGCCGGGCTTCGAGGACCTCAGCCGAACCGCTGGCGCCTCGCGGTTCCTTCGACAGGTGCGCTGCGCACATATGACGCGACCGTGGTCCGGCTCGCCGGCGGACTCGGCATCGATCCGGGCCGGAGCCGCACGACGCCCGCCGGGCGGTAGCGCGACACCGACGGCTCCGGCGGCTGCGCGGCAGCCGACCGAGCGGCGCCCCGCGATCCGGCGTCCGGGCCGTGCCGTGCCGGAGCCCGTGCCCGTCCGGGCCGGTTTCGGCTCCCTCGGGTCGGATCTGTGGGGCAGCCCGCACTCCTCGCGGGCGGACGAGGCAGGCGAGGTGCTGCGCTCCCGGGGCGACCGGGTGAAGGGAACGTCGCACACCCGCCACGACGACCACGCCGAGCGCCACTGGGTGGCTGCCCGGCCTCGGCCTGGGACAGACATGCCCAGTCCCTCGATGTCGGGGGCGCCTTGCCGAGATCACCACGGAATGCCGTCTCGTCCGGTATCGGGCCATGGACACATGCGGTGTGACCCATGGACGCATGTGGTGACCCATTGACGCATGTGGTGACCCATGGACGCGTGTGGTGACCCATGGACGCGTGTGGTGACGTTCCGGCGACGCCGCTGGTGGGAGCCGAGGGCGGAAGCCTCCTTCGGGGCCCGGCGGATGCGTGAGGAGCAGACCTCGCCGGTGGGCCCCGGCGAGTGGGCCGGTGTGGTGTCAGCCGGCGTTCGTCGGATGCGAGAGGTTGGCGCCGGTTGCCGGGTCGAACACATGCGCTTTACTCATGTCGATCCGTAGCTCCAGGCGTTGCCCCTCGCGGGCGCGTGTGGCGGCGTCCAGGCGGGCCACGACCTGCTGGACGGCCTCGGCACCGGTGTCGTGCAGACCCGAGTCGGTGGCAAGCTCCTCGAGTTCGGCGGTCCGCGCGGGCCCGCCCTCCTCGGTGAAGTGGATGTACACATCGGAGCCCAGGGACTCCAGGACGTCCACGGTGGCGGTGATGACCGGCCCGCGCCCGGCGTGCGCCAGGGCCACGTCCTCGAACGCCTCGGGACGCAGCCCGAGGATGACCTCGCGGGGTACGGTCTGCCGCTCCAGTGCCCGCCTCGTACGGTCCTCCAGTGGCAGGTCCCCGATGGAGGAGTGCAGGACACCGCCCTCCATGGTGGCGTTGAGGAAGTTCATCGCCGGGGAGCCGATGAAACCCGCGACGAAGAGGTTGCGCGGGAAGTCGTACAGCTGGGCGGGCGTGCCGACCTGTTGGACCACCCCCAGCCTCATGACCACGACGCGGTCGCCGAGTGTCATCGCCTCGGTCTGGTCGTGGGTGACGTACACGGTGGTGGTGCCCAGGCGCCTTTGCAGCCGGGAGATCTGGGTGCGCATCTGGACGCGGAGCTTGGCGTCCAGGTTGGACAGCGGCTCGTCCATCAGGAACGCCTTCGGGTCACGGACGATCGCCCGCCCCATGGCCACGCGCTGTCGCTGCCCACCGGACAGGGCGGCCGGCCTGCGGTCCAGGAACTCGGTCAGAGCGAGGATCCGGGCGGCCTCCGCGACCTTGGTGTTGACGGTGCTCTTGTCCACCTTGGCCAGACGCAGCGGAAAGCCCATGTTCTCGCGCACGGTCAGGTGCGGGTACAGGGCATAGCTCTGGAACACCATCGCGACGTCACGGTCCTTGGGCGGGAGATCGTTCACGACCCGGTCCCCGATGCGCAGGGTGCCCGCGGTGATGTCCTCCAGACCGGCGATCATGTTCAGGGTGGTGGACTTGCCGCATCCGGACGGACCGACCAGGATCACGAACTCGCCGTCGGCGATGTCGAGGTCCACGCCTTGCACGGCGAGGGATCCGTCGGGATAACGCTTGGTGACTCCCTCAAGGACGATCTCGGCCACGGACTGGTGCCTCCTTGCCTTCATGCCTGCATGTGCCTGCATGTGCCTGCATGGCTTCATGCCTTCACGCCTTCATGGCTTCATGCCTGCGCGCCTTCCGGGTCCGGTGTGCGGGAACGGTGTGCCGAAGCCGGCGACGGATCCGCCGCCTGGGTGCCGGTCACCCCTTGACCGCCCCGGAGGTCAGTCCGGCGACGATCCGCCGCTGGAAGAACAGCACGAAAACGATGATCGGGACGGTGATCACCACAGCTGCCGCGGCGATCGATCCCGTGGGTTGCTCGAACTGCGAACTCCCGGTGAAGAACGCGATCGCGGCCGGCACGGTGCGCGCGGACTCGGTGGAGGTCAGCGAGATCGCGAACAGGAAGTCGTTCCAGCAGAAGATGAACACGAGGATCGCCGTGGTGAACACGCCCGGCGCCGCCAGCGGCACGATGACCAACCGGAACGCCTGCGCCGGCGTGGCCCCGTCGACCTTGGCGGCCTTCTCCAGGTCCCAGGGGATCTCCCGGAAGAACGCCGACAGGGTGTAGATGGCCAGCGGCAGCGAGAAGGTCATGTACGGGATGATCAGCCCGAGCCAGGTGTCGAAGATCCCCAGGATCCGCTCGATGTTGAACAGCGGTGACACCAGGGAGATCGGCGGGAACATGGCGATCAGCAGGGACATGCCGATGAGGATCCGCTTGCCGGGGAACCTGAGCCTGGCCACCGCGTAGGCGGCCATGGTTCCCAGCACGACGGCGATCACCGTGGCGATCAGGGCGATACCGATCGAGTTGACCAGCGCGCGGGTGAACTCGCTGGTTCGGAAGATGCCCCGGTAGTTCTCCCAGGTCCAGTCCCTGGGAATGTAGTCACCGTCGGTGAGGGTGCCGGGGTCCTTGAACGACAGCGCGGCGATCCACCACACCGGGAACAGCGCGTACAGCACCACGACCACGTTCACCACGCCCCATCGGGTGGCGTGTGCCTTTCCCACAGCGGCCATCAGCGCTTCACCTCCGCGCCCGGTGCGGCCGTGCCGAAGAGTCTGACGAAGGTGAAGGCGATGATCGCGACGCAGATGAAGATCAGCACCGAGATCGTCGATCCGATGCCCAGGTTCAGCGCGGTGAACAGGTTGTCGTAGCCGAGGATCGACACGGACCCGGTGCCGTGTGCGCCCGCGGTGAGGATGTAGACGTTGTCGAAGATCCGGAACGCGTCCAGCGTGCGGAAGAGCAGTGCCACCAGGATGGCCGGTTTCATCAGCGGCACCATGACCTTGGTGAACCGCTGCCACGGGGAGGCGCCGTCCACCATGGCGGCCCGCAGGGTCTCCTCGGGGACCAGGGCGAGGCCCGCGAGCAGCAGCAGCGCCATGAACGGCGTCGTCTTCCACACCTCGGCGAGGACGATCAGCCACAGGGCGGGCCACTGCTCGGTCAGCGGAGCGCTTCCGCTGGGCAGCAGGTCGGCGAAGTATCCGAGCCGCGGGGTCCAGGCGTACTGCCAGGAGAAGGCGGCGACCACGGTGACGATGCCGTACGGAATGAGCACAGAGGTGCGGACGACGCCGCGCCAGAAGAGGGTGCGGTGTATCACCAGGGCGAGCCCCATGCCGAGTACCAGCTCGATGGCCACGGAGACCCCGGTGATGAACGCCGTCACCCAGAAGGCGTCCCACCAGTACGAGGAGGACAGCACCGCCCCGTAGTTGCTCAGACCGATGAACTCCGCCTGTCCCGGGAAGCGCAGGTCGTACCGCTGGAGGGACAGATAGACGGCGTATCCGATGGGATAGGCGGTCACGGCGAGCATGACGATCACGGCGGGCGCGCAGAGCAGCCAGCCGAGCCGTCGCTCCTGCCTGGCACCCGCCGAGAGTGCCGGACGGTCCCGCCCCGTCCGCTGTTCGGCGGTCGGCGGGCCCCCGGCCGTGCGGGTCCGCGCACTCATCTCGGGCCCCCTCGGTACGGGTGCCGCGGGTGCCGGCCGACGGCCGGGTACGGGCGGTGGCGGTTCACGGGATCACACCCTTGGATCGCAGGGCATCGTCGATCTGTTCCCTGATGGTGTCGACCGAGCTCTCCGGTTCGATCGCGGACGGCGGAGACAGCGCGTGGGAAATCACGATCGACACGTTCTGGTAGGCGGGAGTGAGCGGGCGTACGCTCGCCGACTGCAGGGCGGCGAGCACTTCCCCGGCGAACGGGTACTCCTTGACGAACGACGGCTCGTCGTACAGGGCCCGCAGGGTCGGGGGCAGACCGCCCTCCAGCGCGGCGGTGAGCTGGTTCTCGCGGTTGCGCAGGCACAGGGCCGCTTCGAAGGCCAGGTCGGGGTGGCGCGAGTAGGCACTGACCGCCAGGTCGATGCCCCCGATGGTGGGCCGTGCCGGGCGGTCGGCGTCGACCCGGGGGTACGGAGCCCAGCGGAAGTTCTTGAACAGCCGCGGGTTGTTCGCCTTCATCGACGGATGGACGAACGGGTAGTTGAGCTCGAACGCCGCAGTTCCCGACTCCATGGCCAGGCGGTTCTGGTCCTCCATCTGGTTGGACAGGGAGGGGTCGGCGGCCGGGGAGTTCGCCAGGTCGCGCATGATGCCGGCGGCCCGCATCGCGGGTGGGCCGAGGGAGGGCTCGGTCGCGCTCGGGTTGAGGATGGCGCCGCCCGCGCTGTTGACCAGCGTGTTGAACCAGACGGTCAGTCCCTCGTACTGGGCGCCCTGGATCTCCACGTAGTGGGGTTTGCCCTGCCGGGCGAGCCGGCGCGCCATGTCCAGCAGCTCGGCCCACGTTGTGGGCGCGGTGGGTACCAGGTCCTTGCGGTACCACAGGAGTTGGGTGTTGGTGTTGTACGGGACGGCGTAGAGCTTGCCCTTCCAGGTCGAGGTCTGCAGCGGCGCCCGCAGGGTGCCCTCGGTGGCCTGTCGCTTCGCCGCGCCCGTCCACTCACGGATCCAGCGTGCCTCGGCGAACTCCGCCGGCCAGGTGACGTCCAGGCCGAGGATGTCGAGCGAGTCGTCCTTGGCGGCGAGCCTGCGGACGAGTTGCTGACGCTGGCCGTCGGCGGCGCGCGGAAGCTTGTGGTAGACGACCCGGTAGCGGCCGCCGGACGCCCGGCTGCACCGGTCCGCCGCCTTCTGCAGCGCACCGGAGTCGTCGGGGAAGTTGTACCAGTTGACGCTGCGCGTGCCGGCGCCCTCATCGCCGCCACAGGCGGCGAGCAGGGACGCCAGTAACGGCAGTACGGCAAGAGCTCCCAGCCGTCGCGTCCGCACGGAATGCACCTTCTCTCCCGGAACCCGGTGGAATCCGCACCCGCGCACGCGGCGACACCTCGCTCCCGGGACGGCGGCACGGGACGTGGCCCCGCGGCGTTTTTCAGTTCCGAGCCAAGGCTAGGCACCACAGAGCGCAACATAAGGCATAAACATTCGAAACATCACCTGTATCGACCAATTGCCCCCAACCTGCCATCCATCACCCACCGGCGGCCGACGACCGCGCGGCATCGCAGTCCCGCGCCGACCGGGGGCCGACCATCTGCCGCCACCGGTGACCGTCTCCGACCGCAAGGCGCCCTGTCCGAGTGTCCGAGGGAGAGCATCGGCTCCGCCCGGCTGTTCCGGCCGGCTCGCTATGACCGTCAGCTACTTTGTCCCTTCGTCGTAGCTTCGGAGAGAAGGGCCGTCTCGTCAGCCCAACAGGGCGTCGCGGTCAGGGAGTTGAATGTGGACGCACAGGACGCGCAGGACACGGCCAAGAGGCTGCGGGCGATCAGCGACGAGCTGTCGGACCGTTTCTACGAGCGGGCCGACGTGGTGCGGACGCTGGTGGTGACTCTGCTGGCCGGGCAGCACTCGCTGGTGCTCGGCCCGCCCGGAACGGCGAAGTCCGAGATGGCCCGGGAGCTCACGGGCAGGATCGAGGGGGCGGCCTACTGGGAGATCCTGCTGTCGAAGTTCACCGCGCCGACGAGGATGTTCGGTCCCATCGACGTCGCCGCGCTGGCCCGGGGTGAGTACCGCCAGGTCTACGACGGCCGCGCCACGACCGCGCACATCGCGTTCATCGACGAGATCTTCAAGTGCTCCACGGCGGCGCTGAACGAGACGCTGGGCTACCTCAACGAGCGGATCTACCACCCCGAGAACGGCGGTGAGCCGATCCGCTGCCCCCTGATCGGAGCCATCACGGCGAGCAACGAACTGCCCAGCGAAGAGGATTCGGCCGCGATCTACGACCGGCTGCTGGTGCGGATCGAGGTCGGGTACCTGGAAGACCCCTCGAACTTCGCCGCGCTGGTCCGCTCCGCCGTCAGCCGCCCGGCGGCACCGACACGGACCACGGTCGAGCTGGCCGCGTTGCAGCACGCCGTAACCGAAGCCGTCCCGGCCGTGGACGTCCCCGACGTGATCGTGGACGCGGTGTGCACGCTGCGGGCCGCCCTGCGCCGCAAGGAACTCGTCGCCTCCGACCGCCGCTGGCGGCAGGCGGTCGGCCTGCTCCAGGCGTCCGCGTTCCTCGACGGCCGCACGGCGGTCGCCGAGGCCGACCTGTCGCTGCTGACTCACGTGCTGTGGGACTCCCCCGCCCAGCGCCCGACCGTCGAGCGCGAGGTGCTGCACCTGGTCAACCCCGACGCCAAGGAGGCGCTCGACCTGGCCGACGCCATCGACGAGTTGGAGGCCCAACTCGACGCCATGGCCGGGCAGTCCCGCGAGGCGCTGAGCGAGTGGGTCATCAAGAAGGCCCACAACAAGCTCGCCATGGCGGGGAAGCGGCTGGAGAAACTGCGCGAGGAGGCCGCGAGAGCCGGCCGCTCCACCGCCGCCATCGACCGGGTCACCGGCCGCCAGCGCGCCGTCCGCGCCCGCGTTCTCACCGAGGCACTCGGCGTGGACGCGAGCATGGTGCAGGCCCAGCTCTGAGCACCAGGGCGATCAGAAGCATGGACACGACACCGAGCAAGCTCGACGAGTTGACGAGCCGGGCCGGAAAGTGGCTGGGCCTGTCCGCCGCCGGCGAGCGGCACACCGCGGCCGTGGTCGTGGACCGGTTCGACCGGATCACATGGCGCGACACCTATGAGCAGTCGGCCGCACTGCGCGATCTGGCCGAGGAGCTGAACGAGCGCCACGACCACACCATCGACCTTCTGACCGACGCGTTCCTGGCCGCCTACAAGGTCGGACCGCGCTTGCGTGAGCGCGCGGAGATGGACCCCTCCCGGCTGGTGAACCACCAGGTCATCACCTCGCTGGTGGAGTCACCGGAGTTCGCCGAGCTGCACCGCGAGACGGCGGGCGACCCCTATGCCGCCGCCATGGCCGTACTCGCCCAGGCCACCACGCTGCGGGGGCTGCTGGAGCGCTCCCGGGAGGCCCAGGCACGGGCCGAGCAGGCGAAGGAGGCCCAGCAGGACGCCGAAGGCGCGGCGACCGCCGTGAGTCAGGCGCTCCAGCGGGCCGCCGAGGACGGCACCGTGCCTGCTCCGGCCGCCGACGCCGTACAACAGGCGATCGAGACCACCGAGACCGCCGAGGCCACTGCGCGGCAGGCCGCCCAGGACGCGGCGCGGGCCCTCGCGGCGGCGGCCCCCGGTGCCCGTGCCGCCGCGCGGAACGCGGCGGCGAAGGCCGCCGAGGCCGTGCGGGAGGAGGCCGCGCTGATGCGGGCATGGGGCGTCGGCCCCGGCGAGCTGGAGCGGATGCCGTTCGACCGGCGGGCCCGGCTCGCCGAGCGGCTGCGCACCGGCCGCCTCGCACAGTGGGCCGAGCTGATCGGTCGCTTCCGGCAGATGGCCCACGGTGAGCGCGCCCGCAAGGTGGAGAACGCCACCGGGGAACTGGTCGGCGTCACGCTCGGCAACGATCTCTCCCGCGTCATCCCCTCCGAGCTGGCGGGCCTCGGCGTGCCCGAGCTGCGGGCGGTGTTCGCCGTGCGGTACGCCGCCGGGGAGCTGATGCTCTACGACAGCCAGGGCGAGCAGGCCACCGGCCAGGGCGCCGTCATCGCGTGCGTGGACACCTCGCACTCCATGTACGAGGCAGGGCCCGGTGGGGTCACCCGGGAGGCGTGGGCCAAGGCGTGCGCCCTGGCGCTGCTGGACCAGGCCCGCCACTCGGGGCGTGACTTCGTCGGCATCCTGTTCTCCGCCGCCGACAAGATCCAGGTCTTCCGCTTCCCGGCCGACCGGCCCGCCGGCATCGACCGCACCCTCGACTTCGCGGAGGCCTTCCTCGGCGGCGGCACCAGCTACCAGACGCCGCTGACAGCGGCCGGGAAACTGCTGGAGGAGGAGTTCAACGACACCGCCCGCAGACGCGGCGACATCGTGATGATCACCGACGACGACTGCGGCGTCACCGAGGCATGGATGCGCGACTGGAACGATGCCAAGCACCGGTTGGGCTTCCGGGTCTTCGGCGTGGCCGTCGGCGCCCCACGCGTCGCCGAAGCCGACTCGGTGCTGGAGTCCCTGTGCGACAACCTCCGCTCCATCGAGGACCTCACCGATGTCCACGCCGCCGCCGACCTCTTCCGCGTGATCTGATCCGGCCTCCTCCCCCGCGACCCCGACACTCAAAAGGGGATCTGAGCCATGGCGCAGAAGAACGAGACGACGGCTGTGGAGAACAGCAGAGAGCCGGGTGGGCAGCTCATCGGTGAGGTCTACGCCTCGTCGTTCGAGCCCGGGGCCGAGTGGGATGCCAGGGGCGTTCAGGCGTGGACCAGGCCCAGCGCCATCTTCAGGTTGTGCTCCGCGATTCCCGCCATGAACGCCCTGTCGGGGAAGTCTCCGTCGAGCAGCCGCAACGGACCCGCCGTCAGCGACAGGCGCTGCGCGAGCGTGTAGAGCGCCAGCCGGTCCTCGTCCAGTCCGTCCACCTCCAGCGGCCGGTAGGCGTCGTGGAGACGGATTCGCAGGAAGACGTGCTCCCACTCGACGTCGAAGTACATCAAGCCCTCGATGTCGATGACCACGGGGTTCCCGTCCGCGTCCACCAGCACGTGGTCGGGTCCCAGTTCACCGTGCACGACGGCGTACTCCGCGCGCGGCCGTACCGCCGCCGCCAGATCCAGCAGCCGCTCCCACAGCCGGTCGCGGGCCCCCGCGATCCGCGGATCACGCGACGCCGCCTCGGCGAGGTCCCGCAGCGCGCGGTCCAGGACGACCCCCTCGCACGACGTCCCGCGCGATGTACCGTCTCCGTCGACCACGGCCACCTTGCCGTACGTGGAGGCCCGATGCTCCCGCATCGACTCCAACGCCTCCCCGAGCCGGGCCATGACCGGTGCAGCCGCGCTGGGGTCGCGCGCGAGCAGCTTCTCCAGGTTCTCGCCCGGGACGTCCTCCACGATCGCGAGGTCGGCCGGGTAGTGGGTGCCGTCACGGTCGAGCAGCCGGATCGCCGGGACGCGGACGCCGAGCGCGTCCAGCCGCGCGTGCGCGGCCTCGAACAGGTCGAGCCCCAGGCCGGGCGAGAACGGGTCGGTGAGGTCGTCGTCGCCCTCGACCGCCGGCCAGTAGTTCTCGGCGTCGTCCCACAGGTAGGCGATCGCCGTCGTCGCGTCGTCCATCACCAGGCGGTACACGCCCTTCTTGCTGCCGCCCGCGACCCTCTCGACCGCCTCCAGCCGCCGCCCACCGCCCAGCGCGGCCCGCGCCGCATCCGCCAACTGCCCCCGCGCCACTGCCCTGGCTGCCATGTTCCGAACCGCCTCTCCGTCACGACAATCCGCGCACCCTACGGGAGCATCGGCGTGGGGGCGATCGGTTTGTTCGGCGTCCAAGGACACGCCGGCCCGGGGTGCGCCATGGGTTCCGAACCTCCGAGCATCCCCTTCCCTGCCCGGGTGACAGGCCGGTCGGTTCCGAGAAACCGAGCGACTGGTCCACCCCTCGGCCGTGACGGGTTGGGCGCACGCGTCAGCAGTCGTGGAAGGGCCGTCGGCCGGCGAGGTCTCCGGGGGTGTTGTAGGAGGAGGGTTCGGACAGCGCGGCGTGACGGAGGTGTTCGGCCAGCGCGTCGGTGGCCGGCGGTGCCGCGCGCTCCTTGACGCCCCAGGCCAGCAGGTGGTGGCGGCGGGCCCAGGTCTCCTGGAGTTCGCATACGTCGAGTGGCTGGTGGGGGTCGATGGCGCGGCGCGGTACGACGGCGAGTCCGGCGCCGGCGGCGGCGAGGGCGACGAGGACGCTGAGGTTGGCGACGGTGGTGCGGTAGCGCACCACCGGAGCGTGTGCTCCCAGGTGCTTCTCGATCCAGCGTCGCAGCGACGAGTCGGGGTCGAGCCCGACGAGAGGGTGCTCGGCGACCTCGCTGTAGGTGAGCGCGGTTCGGTCGGTGAGGATGCCGCCGGCCTGGCCGATCACGACCAGGGAGTCGTCGCCGAGGGGTTCCATCCGCAGACCGCACTCGCGGGCCTCGTCGTCGAGGACGACCCCCAGGTCCGCCTCGCCGTCGGCGAGCATGCGCACGGTCTGGGGGGTACGGCTCTCGGACACGGTGACGTCGATGTCCGGGTGTTCTCGCAGGAACGAGACCAGTGCGCGCGGTACGAGCCTGTGCATCGCGGAACCGCCGCCCAGCAGGGTCAGCGGAGCGGTCGGGGAGCGGGTGTAGCTCGCGACGGCGCTCTCCAGCCGTGCGGTGCGGTCGAGCACGTCGCGTGCGTGGCGGGCCAGGGTCGTCCCGGCCGGCGTGGGCCGCACGCCTCGCCGGCCGCGGATCAGCAGCGCCACGCCGGCATGGCGTTCGAGTGAGCGCACTCTGGCGCTGGCCGAGGGCAGGCTCAGATGCATCCGCTCGGCGCCCGCCGTGATCGACCCCTCGGTGACGATGTGAAGAAAGAGCCGCAGGTCATCCAGGTCATAGCGCACCGGTCCAGCCTATGCCCCAGCCTTAGGCTGGGTACGCCGATTACGCATTGTGGCCCCATGGGCCGACGGGCGATGCTCGGCGTGTGTACGAGTTATTGCTTGTTCTGGCGGCGGGTGTCGCCGCCGGGGTGCTGAACGCCATGGGCGGCGGGGGAACGTTCGTGGCGCTGCCCGCTCTCGTCGCGTTCGGCATGTCACCGGTGACGGCGAACGCGGTGTCGCGGGTGGCCCTCGTACCGGGGGCGGTGGTCAGCGCGTGGGTGTACCGGCGCGAACTCACCCCGGTGGGGCCGACATCCACGCGCGATCTGACAGTGGTCAGTGTGATCGGCGGTGGCGTCGGTGCCGGCTTGGTACTGGTGCTGCCGGCGTCGTCGTTCGACGCCGCGGCGCCGTGGCTGCTGGCCTTCGCCACGGTGGTCCTCGCTTTCGGGCGGCACCTTTCCCAGGCGTTGAACAGGTCGCTCGGCCGCTCGGTCGGCATGAGTGAGCGAGGCGTTCTGATCGGTCAGTTCGTCCTCGCCGTGTACGGCGGATACTTCGGCGGAGCCGTAGGCATCATGATGCTGGCCCTGTGGAGCATCGGCCTCGGCCTCGACGCCGCGGCCACCAACCCGATGCGGATCGCACAGCTCGCGGCCATCTACCTCAGCGCGACCGCGTTGTTCCTCATCGCTTCGGACGCGCTGGAAGCTCCGCTTCTGCTGACCGCCATGCTGATCGGCGCCGTGGTCGGCGGCTTCGCCGGAGCCCATGTGGCCCGCCGTCTGCCCGCATGGCTGCTGCGGGCCGTGATCCTCACGACCGCCGTGATCATGACCGTCCTGTATTTCCTGCGCGGCTGACCGGGTGGGTGAGCCGTGGTGATCAACCCTCCATCGTCGGGAGCCGAGGCTGACTGACATGACCGAAGGTGACACGAGTGCCACCGCGCAGTACACGGACGCGGCCCGAGCGAGGCTGGTGATGGCCTACGAGGCATGCGTCCTCGCTGACCTCGCGCGTGCCGCCGTCCCGATCGGTGAGGACGAGTTGAGCCCCGACGGCACCACCCGGACGCCGGGCGCCGTGCTGGCCGACGCCGCCCGGGTGCTCGCCGCCGCACAGCGGTACTTCGAAGCCGCCGCCGTGTTCGAGCTCATCGGCGGGGCCGACTGGCAGCTCATCGGGGACGTCCTGCACGTGCCCGCGCGAACCGCACGTGTGCGCTTCGCGATGGCCGAGGCAGCCTTCCGGAAGGAAGTGCTCCACCCGGAGGAGACCGGCTCCGCCGAAGCCCCCGACGAGGCGGGCGGTCTGCGCGCCTATATGGCGAGGGAACCGCTGGAAGTGGCGCTCGACCTCGACGACTGGGTGCTGCGCCACGAAGACGGCGACAGTCAACTCGGCACCGCCCCGGTCTCGGGTGGCCTGACCCGCAAGGATCCTCGGCGAAGCGCCGAGAAGCATTCCTGACCCAGCGAGAGGAGAGACGAGGAGAGACATGGACACATCCGATACGGCTCGGCTGCTGCGCGTGCTCGCCGTACGCGCGTTCATCCTGGCGCTTCTGTCCGGCGTGACGGGCGCGTCCCTGCCGGCTCTTGTCTTCGCAGTCACCGGTCTGGGGCTCCTCCTCGTACCACTCGGCCCGGCGGCTGACCGCCGGGCCGACCGGTGTGCGGCGCCCGGGAGCCCTCGTCCGTCTCAGAGCAGCACGCCTCAGAGCACCAGTTCCTCGACCTCGGCGGAGACCGGCTCGAAACGCACCGGCAGACTGCTGATCCCGGTGAGGAGGTTGGAGTAGATCCGGCGCACCGGCCCGGCGATCTCGAACCCGTCGGTGAAGTCGCGGAGGGCGAGCAGCACTTCGGAGATCTCCAGCCTCGCCAGATACGCGCCGATGCAGTAGTGCGGCCCGTGGCCGAACGCGATGTGCTTGTTCGGCTGCCGGTCGATGAGGAACCGGTCCGGGTCGGTGAAGACGCTCTCGTCGCGGTTTCCGGAGACGTTCCAGACCGTCACCACGTCACCTGCCTTGATCGGGGTTCCGTGGATCTCCGTGTCCCGGACCGCGGTACGGCCGAAGTGCATGGTCGGTGAGGCCCAGCGCAGCACCTCCTCGGTCACTTGCTTGACGGACACCTCGCCCCGCTTGAACGCGGCCCACTGGTCCGGATTGGCGCTGAAACTGTGCACCGCGTCGATCATCGCCAGCCGGCTGGTCGCGTCCCCGCCGAGGATCAGGCTGTAGCAGTTGAGGACGATCTCGTCCTCGCTGAGGAACTCGCCGTCGATGGTGCTGCCGGCCAGCACGCTGACCACGTCGTCCTGCGGCGCCGCCCGGCGCTCCTCCACCAGGCCGACGAAGTACTGAAGGATGCTGTTGCGGGCCGCGTCCGCCGCCTCGGAGTACTCCCCCTGATCGTCCGAGCTGATGGCGGACTTGGTCAGACTGAGCATGTAGTCCCGGTCCTGACTCGGCACGCCGAGCAGATCGCAGATCGTGGCCATCGGGATCTTGCTCGCGACATCCAGCGCGAAATCCCCTTGGCCGCGGTCCACCGCCGCGGCCAGCAGCGTCCGGGTGGTCCCGCGGACGTGCTCACCGATCCGGCTCAGCACCCGCGGCGAGAACGCCTTCAGCAGCACGTTGCGGAGCTCCTTGTGCCGGTCCCCGTCGGTCACCGGGACCATCAGGCCGGCCGCCGAGTCGCCCTCGCCGAGCAGTGTGATCAGGACGTTGCCGCGCTCCGAGGTGAACGTGACGTTGTCCCGGTAGAGGGCGACGATGTCGTCGTACCGGCTGAGTACCCAGAAGCCGGGGCTGTCTCCGACCTCCGGATGCCGGTAGAGCGGCTGTGTGGTCCGCAGCGTGCGCCAGTAGTCGCTCAGGTCGTAGTCCGCGAACGTCTGCGGATCTGCCAGGTTGACACGGGTCAGGTCGTCGGGCGTCGCGCGGATCGGCAGGTCTTCCACGGGTTTGACCTCCAGTTCGAACTGGTGAGACGGCAATCGGGCCGGTGAAACGACATCAGAGGGTGAAGGACCGGGTTGTCGACAGCCGGGGATCGCCCGGCCTCAGGTGCAGCGTTCTGTTCTTCGTGTCGAGGACCACGGCGGCGACGGTGCGCTCGCGGCGGATGTCACCGTCGTCGGCGACGCGGATCGGCGGCTGTGACAGCAGCGCGAAGTGCTCATCGGGATCCGCGTCCGTGGGCAGGGTCAGCAGGCCGGCCTCGGCCGCCCGGAGGCGGCGCAGCGAGGAGTTGCGTGCGAAGACGTTCAGCTCGTCCCTGGTGGTGAAGTCCGGGGCGAGGAAGTGGTTGGTGTGCACGGATTCCTGTGCCGTCATCACCCGGTACTCGTCGCCGATGACCTCCACGCAGGCGGTTTCGGCGGCGTCGGCGAGGACGATCGTGCGGGAGCTCGCGAAGGGCAGCGAACGCAGCAGCTCGACGGCCGACTCCACCGAGGTCGCGGTGTCGAGGAGATGACGAATGGCCAGATACGGCGGCACTCCCGGGCGCCAACGCCCGCCGAGGACGAGGTTCAGGCCGACGGCGAGGCCGTGACGGTTGACGCCGAGATAGCCGAGCAGTCCGGCGAAGCTGAGCACGAGGGCCCCGCAGTCCGCATGTCCGACGTCGAGGACCGCGATCTGGTCGTCCAGGTTCCCGTTGAGATCCACTGTCTGCGCCAGCAGGCCCGCCCGCGCGTAGGTGGTGCAGTCACCCCGCGTGGGGATCTGCCGGTATCCCATGATCTCGCGGCGCAGTTGCAGCAAGGTGGCCTCGTCCGGGGTCAGCCCGGCCCCGGCCGCGAGTCCGGTGATCTCGTCGGCCAGCCGGGGCGTGGACCGGGTGATCTCCGCCCGGTGGGCCGCGATGGTGCCGGACAGGCCCGCGACCGACACCGTCGCGGGCAGCAGGTGGTTGAGCCGGGCGACGCCGTCGTCGAGGAAGGCGCGCAGCCGCTCCTTCAGGGCCGTGCCGTGCGCGAAGCCGATGTCGTACGGCTCGCCCTGTGCGACGACGTGCGCCACCGCGAAGGGGGGTGTCACCGTGCGTCCGTCCCGGCCGCCTCGCACCGGGCGGCGCCGTCGGTCAGGACGGTCGCGGCGTGTTCGCGCCGGCTGCTCATCTCAGCTCACCTCGGCGTGTCGGTACAGCGCGTCGACGACCTGCCCGAGGGTGCGCATCGCGGCCAGGTCGTGTTCGGTGAAGTGATGGAGCCCCACGTCGACCCGCTCGCACAGCGAGGTCAGGAACAGCACCTTGTTCAGCGAGGTGAGGCCGAGGTGGTCGAGGTCCGCGTCGGGATCGATGGCCTCGGGCGGCAGCTCCTTGGGCAGGACCTCGGCCAGCGCGGCGCGGGCCGCCGCCTCGATGGTGTCAGGCACGGATTCCCTCCTCGGGGTCGACGACGAGGCGGCGGTACTGAGCCTCGATCTGCTTGCGACGGGGCTTGAACTGGGAGCTGAGCAGTCCGTTGTCCACGGTGAACCGCTCGGCCAGGACGGCCTTGGCGATCTGCTCGTCGTGGTCCAGGGCGGCGTTGGCCTGCCGCAGCGCCGCCGCGATGAGCGCGGTGTCCGCCGGGTGCGCCGCGGGCGAGACGATGGCGACGAGCTGGCGCTGCGACGGGTTGGTGACCACGCAGTCCTCGATCGCCGGATCGGCCTTGAGACGTTCCTCGATGCGCCGTACGGCGATCTTCTTGCCGTTCTCCAGCACGATCATGTCGTCGGCCCGGCCGTGCACGAACAGATATCCGTCCTCGTCGAGATGGCCGAGGTCACCGGTGCGCACGATTCCGCCGGGCCGGAACATCTTCTCCGAGTCGCCCGGCTCCGCGTGTTCGTAGCGGGTGGCCACCGGCTGCTCGCTGCGGACGTTGATCACGCCGTCCGCGTCGATGAGGACCTCCTTTCCCGGCAGCACCCGGCCGACGCTGCCCGGCCGCTGCGCGCCGGGGTGGTTCTTGGCCACGATGCAGGTCTCGTTCAGCCCGTAGCCCTCGAAGATCGGCAGGCCGGCGTCGGTGAGGTACCGCAGAGTCGCCGGGTTCGCGGGCGCGGAGCCCGTCCACAGGTAGCGGATCCGGTCGCCGAAGACCTCGGTGGCCGCCCGGGCCGGGGCGGCGCCGGTGCGGGCGGTCCTGGCCTCCAGGTGAGAGCGTGCCGCCTCGTAGAAACCGGGCACGCCCATCACCACGGTCGGCCGCGCCGTGCGCAGAGCGGCGAACGCGGCTTCGTAGGTGCTGATCGTGATGTCGTGGCCAAACACGATCGCCGAGTAGACCCAGTACCGCTGTTGGAGCAGCGAGAGCGGCAGGAAGACGAAGAGGTCGTCGCCGGGGCCGTGCGCGAACATGTCCTGCACCGCGGCGAGCGAGCTGTCGATGCTGCCCGCACTGGCCAGCAGCGACTTCGCCGGGCCGCTGCTGCCCGAGGTGAACTTCAGCGCGGGTGCCTCGTGGGGTTCCCACGAGACCGTCGGCAGGTCCGCGTCCGGGGGCGGGAGCTCGCGCAGAGCGGAGACCGGGTGCACCCGGTCGGCCGTCTCGCCCTGGTCGGTGAACAGCGCTGTGAGGCCGTAGCGGGCGACGAGCTCAGCCCCGGTCGCGTCGAACTTGCCGGGGTCGAATCCCGCGGTCACCGCCTTGATCCGCAGCGCGGCCAGGTCGAGCAGCACCCACTCCAGTGAGTTCGCGGCCAGTACGCCGATCCGGTCACCCGGCCGTACGCCGAGGTGGCGCAGGTGCGCGGCGACCCGGCCCGACATCTCCCAGACCTCGGTGAGGTCCCACGACTCGGTGGCTCCCAGCCGTGCGACGGACAGTCGGTTGCCCGGACGTGGTGGACCGCCGATCACGCGGTTGATCACGCTCATGCCGACCGGCCGATCCGGGCGGCCATCGCCCGTACCGTGTTGATCCTGACCAGTTCCGACAGCGGGATGGTGACCTTGTACCGCTTGCGGACCCCGGCCAGGATGCGTGCCGCGGCGAGCGAGTCGGCGCCGATGTCGGCCAGCGGGGTGAGTGCGTCCACCTCGGGCAGTTTGAGCACGCTCGCCCACAGCTCGGCCAGCTCCCGTTCGATGCCCTCGGCGGGGGCGGTGTCGCCGGACGGGGCGGGCTCGGCCTCGGGCGCGTCGTCCTGGGCCAGCCCTTGCCGGTCGACCTTGCCGTTGGCGGTCAGCGGCAGGCTGTCGTGCCACACCACGGCGGACGGAACCATATATTCCGGCAGCTGCTCGCGCAGCGCCGTACGCAGCTCCTCCTCCTGGCCGCGCCGCTCGTCGTCCGGGACCGGCCGGTCCCGTTCGTCCGGCACGAGGTGCGCGACCAGCCGGTCACCTCGGCTGCCCGGTCGGCGGACCACCACGGCCTGTCGTACGCCGGGCAGCGCGACCAGCCGTGTCTCCACTTCACCCGGCTCGACGCGGTAGCCGTTGAGCTTGATCTGGAGATCCGCCCGGCCGAGGATGTCGATCTCCCCGGACGGCAGATAGCGCCCGAGGTCGCCGGTGCGGTAGAGCCGTACGCCCCGGCGTGGGTCGTGGCGGAACTTCTCGTCGGTCGCCCGCTCGTCCTTCCAGTACCCGCGCGCCAGACCCGCGCCCGAGGCGAAGATCTCGCCGGGCACCCAGTCCGGCAGGTCCAGGCCGTCCTCGTCGAGCACATACGCCTTGTTGTTGTCGTTCGGCCGCCCGTACGGGATCCGCCGTGAACCGTCGTCGTCCGGACCGATGCGGTGGACGACGTTCCAGACCGTCGTCTCGGTGGGACCACCGAGCGAGACCACCTCCAGCCCGGGCAGGCTCTCCCGCAGGGCCGCCGGCAGTTCCGGCGGGATCACGTCGCCGCTCATCATCACCAGTCGCAGATCGGCGAGCGGGGAGAGGCCGTCCGCGCATGCCTGGTCGTGCAGCAGCGCCACGATCTGGGGCACCGAGTTCCACACCGTGACGCCGCCGCGCTCGCACATCTCCAGCCAGTGCGCCGGGTCGGCTGCCTTGTCGTGGTCCGGCAGCACGAGCGCGGCGCCGACGGACAGCGCGCCGAACACGTCGTAGACGGACAGGTCGAAGCTGAACGCGCTGATCGCGAACAGCCGGTCGTTCGGGCCGACGCCGAAGCGGCGGGTGCAGTCCGCGACGACGTTGGCCACACTGCGGTGGCTGACCATGACGCCCTTCGGCGTGCCGGTCGTACCGGAGGTGGGCAGCACATAGGCGAGGTCGTCGGGATGGGCCCCGGTGACCGGAGCGGGTTCGGGCCGGCCGTCGGGCTCGGTGTCATCGGTTGCGGCCGCACTGTCCAGCGGCAGCACCGCGCGTCGGCCGGCCGGGTCGCTCCAGCCTGAGTTGGTGAGCACGCACCGCACCTCGCCGCCGTCGAGCAGCTCCTGCTGCCGACGGGCCGGCAGGTCCGCGTCGACCGGCAGATAGGCGGCGCCCGCCAGGATCGTGGCCATGATGCCGACGATCTGCTCGGGCCCCCGGGTCATGACCAGCCCGACGAGTTCGTCGCGGTCGGTGCCGTTCGCGCGCAGCCATGCCGCCGCGGCCCGGGCGCGCCGGTACAGCTCGGCGTAGCTCAGCTCCCCGGTCGAGGTGATCACCGCGGGTGCCTGGGGAGCGCGTTGCGCCTGGGCCACGAACGGCTCGTGCAGCAGCTGCCGGGGCACCGGCCGGTCGGTGTCGTTGGCGGCGCGCCTGCGCTCGCGCTGCTCGGCGGGCAGCAGATCGAACCAGTGGTGGTGCCACTCGCTCTCGTCGGTGAGCAGGTCGAGCAGGCGCTGGTATCCGTGCGCCACGTCGTCCAGCAGGCCGGGCGGGAACAGGTCGTCGACGCCGTCGAGCTGGACGACGGCCGCGCCGTGCTGCTCCATGGCGAACACGTTGAGCCAGGTCTGCGGTGTCTGGCTGACGGTGTGCACCTCGGGTCCGAACAGTTCCAGCGCGGAGCCGTCCACGTCGGCGAGCGGATAGCCGATGGCGCTGTTGAAGGTGAAGGGCATGCGTGGCTGTCCGCCGCCGCGTATGCCGAGCTCCCGCAGCACCTCGACCCCGGAGAAGTGCCGGTTGTCGAGGTCGGCGCGCAGCCGCTCCTGGATGGCCTTGGCCCGTTCGGCGAAGGGTATGCCGCGGTCCAGTTCGACCGAGACGAGCATGGGGTCGCTGTACTGTCCGACCGACTCCAGGATGCGTGGGTGCACCGGCGGCCGGTTGGCCACCGTGGTGGTCAGGGTGAACCGGGGGCCGGCGCCCCAGCACGCGAGGGTCTCGGCGTAGGCGGCGAACAGCAGCCCCGACGGGGTCACGCCGACCGCGGCGGCATGGTCCTTCAGCGCCGCCCACCGGGGCGCGGGCACCCGGACGACGCGCTGGGTGAAGCGCGGCGTGGTGATGGTGTCGGGGTTCTTGGCGAGCGGCAGCCGCGGGTGGTCCCAGAGGGTGCCGTTGTCGAGCCGGTCCAGCCAGTACGCCTTGGCCCGGGCGTACGGCTTTCGGGAGGCCGCGGCCTCCAGCGCGGCCACGTAGGACTCGAAGACGGGCTCCTCGTCGGCGGGCGGCTGTTCGCCCTCGTAGTGGGCCCACCAGTCGCGGAAGAACAGGAACATGCTGATGCCGTCCATGACCAGGCCGTCGTGGCCGACGTGCAGCACCATCCGGTCCCCTGGCAGCAGGGACACCTCCGCCGCGAGCAGTGGTGCCTGGGCGGCCGGCAGCATCCGGTGGGTCCAGCGGGCGCGTCGCGCGGCCGGCCCGGTGCCGTCGTCGTCCCGCAGGTCGACCCGGTCGATCCGGACGTCCACGCGCGGCTGCCGGACCTGGGTCTGCTCCGGTGTGAACCGGGAGCGCAGGCAGTCGTGCCGGGCGATGACGGCGTCGAGCGCGGCTTCGAGCCGGTCGATGTCCCAGTGGCCCTCGATCTCGTGGTAGACGTAGCTGGCCACGTTGCCCAGCTCGAACACCTCGTCCCGGCCCGCGAGATAGCTGCGTTGCAGCGGGGTCAGGGCGAACCCGGGGTCCGGGGTGAGATGGGCGAGGAGTTCGGCCTTGACCGATTTGATCCGGCCGACGAGGTCGGCGTCCACGCGCTCGCGCGGCCCCTGCAACCGCAGGTCCGGGCCGGCGGCGACGATGCTCAGACCGCGGGCGCTGATCTCCTCCAGCACCGCCAGGTAGCCGGTCATCGGGTCACCTCCCCGGCCAGTTCACGGCTGAGCGCGGCGATGTTCCGTTCGGAGAGCAGGTCCGTCATGGGTACGTCCAGGTCCAGCCGCTCCAGGATCTGGTACTGCATCGCCACCGCCTGCAGCGAGGACGCGCCGAGCTCCCGCAGCGTCTTGTCCGCCACCACCGCCTCCGCCGGCAGGCCGAGCGTGCTGCGGACCAGGTCGGCGAACCAGGGCAGCGGGTCCGGTGCGGTTTCGGACGGTTCGGGGGGTGCCGACTCGGCGGCGAGGGAGGGTGCCGGTTCGGCGGCGAGGGGGCGTGCCGGTTCGGCGGCGAAGAAGGTCTGCCCGGTCAGGTCGAGCGTGGTTCCGGCTGGTATCAGGTCCACGGTGGACGGCCATGGGGGTTCGCTCTCGCCGAGCAGGGCGGCGAGACGTGCCGCGAAGCGCGGCATGACCGGTGTGGCGACCCTGGACAGCAGGCGCGCCGCCGCCAGTTCCAGTGCCATCGCCGTGCGGTTCTCCGACTGCCATCCGGGCGCGCCGAGGAGCACCTCCTCGCGCTCGGCGAACGCGCGCGCGTCGGTGACGATGCCCTCCAGTTCGGCGGTGGCCGCCCGCAGGGAGAACCCGTCCTGGCCAAGGTGCGCGGTCACGGCCGACAGCCGCCTGCCGAGCCGGGCGTAGAACGCGGTGTGCTCGGGAGTCCAGATCCCGGCGTCCGGCACCACGCCGTCGAACCGTGTTTTCAGGCGGTGGCCGAGGTCGTCGAGCCAGCCCTGCCAGCCGTCGATGAGCACCTCGCGCACCGTGGCGGTGTAGGCCTCCCGCTCGAAGTTGGTCCGCTCACCCTCCGGGCGGGTGCGGGAGAGGTAGAACCGGACCGCGTCCACCGTCTGCGGCGAGAGGATCTCCTTGCCCCACACCGCGTGTCGCCGGCTGGTGGAGAACTTCTGGTTGTCCAGCAGATAGAACTCGTTGACGTGGTAGTCGATGTCCGGCTCCCAGTCGGGGAAGGCCAGCCCGTACAGCACCGGGTAGAGGATCGCGTGGTAGAAGCTGTTGTCGTAGCCGAAGAAGTGGACGATCTTCCAGTCCTGTTCCGGTTTGTCGGCCTGCCATGTCTCGCCGAGCCGGGCGCCGAGCCGCGCGATGCCGTGCAGGAAGCCGTACGACATCTCCGGCCATACCCAGATCACCTGGTCGTCGGTGTCGCGCGGGGGCACACCCCATTGCGCGGGGTGGCTCAGTGGCAGGTCGAGGGTCTCCCGTGCGAAGACCCGCTCGGCCAGTTCGCGCAGCCGGGCGGGGACCCGGCCGAGCCGGTGGTGCCGGGCGACGGCCTCGCGGAATTCATGGAGCGGCAGGGCGTACCGGGACAGACTGCCCGCCCGCGCCGAGTCGGAGATCCGGCTGCGCGCCTCGACGAGGTCGGAGGCGATGTTGGGCTCGCCGCACTCCTCGCAGATGTTGCCGTTGGCGGCGGCCTCGCAGGACGGGCAGGTTCCGGTCACATCGACCTCGTAGAGGTAACGGCCCGTCTCCCCGTCGAACAGTGCGGGCAGTTCACGCCGGGCGACCTTGCCCGTTGTCTCCAGTGCGGCGAAGAAGTCGCGCAGGCCCTCGCGGTAGTCGGCGTCCGTGCTGGTCACCGTGAACTGGTCGGGACGGATGTCCATCAGTTCGAGCGTCCTCGCGATCTCGGCGCCGTAGTGGGAGGCGATCCGCTCGGGTGTGCTCCCCTCTTGTGTCGCCTGGGCGACGACGTAGCTCTGGTAGTCGTCGCTGCCGGTCAGGTGCCAGGCCCGTGTCCCGTTCATCCGCTGGAACCGGACGAACGCGTCCGCGCCGAGGTACGGCCCGGACAGGTGTCCGAGGTGCAGGTCGCCGTTGGGGGTGGGCGGGGTGGAGAAGACGAACACCGGCCGTTCCGTGAAGCGCCGCCGGCCGGTACGCGCGGCCGTCTCGGCCGCGTGCCGGGGCTCACGCCAATAGCACGTCACGAACACGATGTCGGTGTCACCGGTGTTGTCGATGACGTGCGTCTCGAACGGGTCGAACTTGACGACCGTGCCCGGCCCCACCGGATGCCGGGCGCCGTCCACCACGATCTCGCCGCTGCCGGACACGATGACGAACATCTCGATCTCGTCGTGCTGATGAGCGTCGGAACGCCTGCCCGGCGGTACCCGGCCCCAGCTCGCGCCCAGCCCGACGACTCCGGGCAAGTCGATCGTGCTCATGTCTATTCCGAAGGCATCGCTGAGCGTCACGGGGTCGAAGGTGTCGATCCTCATCACAGGCTCCCTTTCACGCTCGGTTCGAACAGCCGGACGGCCTCGGCCGCGATGGCCGGGGCGAGGCGGTAGCCGGATCCGCCCGCCGCGCCGGCGAACACCACCCGGCCGGCCGGATCGAGCCGGCGCAGCAGCGGCCGGCGGGACACGCTGTAGGCGTCGCAGAAGACGCGCCCGGCTGTGCAGCGCGACGCGAGCGCGGGCGCGTAACGGCTCAGGAAGGCGCGAGCCTGCTCCACGTCGTGCGCGTCGAGACCGGTGCCGACCCGGTCGGGGTCGACGTCCCAGTCCTGGCAGGTGTAGCTGAACAGCCAGTGGCCCCGGTGGGCCAGAGGAAGCAGGAAGGCGTCCTCGTCGTGGAAGACGACCGCCCGGTCGGACTCGTCCGCGGGGTGGTCGATGTGCAGGGCGACGATCTTCTTGACACGTGCCTCCAGCGGCGCCACCGGATCGGCCCATGCGGGCTCGGCCAGCCATGGTCCCGGTGCGAGCACCGCACGGTCGACGGCCAGCCGCTCGCCCGTGCCGAGCGACAGCCGCACCCCATGTGCGCTCGGCTCCAGCGCGGTGACGCGGACGCCCTCCCGCACGTTGACGTAGGGGCGCAGACCGGTGACGAGCGTCTGGACCAGACGGTGCACATCCGCGTAGTGCGCGCCCCTGATGTCCCACAGCGACATGCCGTGCGGCAGACGCACCGGCGCACCGCAGACGGTCGGCACGGCCTGGGCGTCGGCCCGCTGGATCGGCTCGGTGTAGATCCTTTCCAGCTCCTCCCGGTCGGCCCGGGACACCATCGACATGCCGACCGGGTGGATCGGCACGGTGGGCTGGTCCGCCTTGAGTTTTTCGTAGAACTCCTGGCTGTAGCCGGACATCCGGCGCACCCGCTCATCGGCGCCGCGCGGGAAGTGCAGTCCGGCCGAGCGTCTGCTGGCGCCGCAGCCGACGGCGTCCCGGTCGAGGAGCAGCACCGTGCTCGCCGGGTGCTCGTGGACGATGTGCCGGGCCACCAGGCAGCCGATGATGCCTCCGCCGATCACCGCGACCGTGCCCAGGTCCATGTCATGCCCTCCTTCGCAGCTCGCCGTCCTGATGTGCCTCGTCCGCCCACTCCACGAAGGACGACAGCTGCTCTTCCCGCTGTACGCCGCGCAGCCGGTCGACGATGCGCTGGCTGCGCCACGCCAGCAGGCTCAGGTTCTTGTCGGCGAGGCCGCGCTGTGCCGGGGTCGCGTTCTGGATGAAGATGTTGCGGTCGGCCGGGCCGTCCCAGCGCACCGCGAAGTCCCGGTCCACCCGGTACTCGCCGCTGTCACGGTCGAGCCGGTCCGCCAGGGGGGCGAGCACGTCCAGCGGTCCGGTGCGGAAGCCGGTCGCCCAGATGATCACGTCGGCCGTCACGTGCTGCGGTGCGCCGGGCCGGTCGTTGTCGGCCACGGTCAGCTCCCACTCGGCACCGGCCCCGGCCACGCCCGTGATCTCCCGGTTGGGGTACAGCCTGATCAGGCCGGGCGAGCGCGCGATGAACCGGTGGTGGTAGGTCCGCTGGTAGATCGCACGCAGCGTCGGCTCCGAGATGCCGTCGCTGGACAGGACGTTCTCCTGGTTGATCCGTCGGCGGGCGGCACCGTCCAGGCCGTAGAAGTACTCCGAATAGCAGGGCATGTAGAAGTCGTTGGTGAACGGCGAGTCGTCGATCGGCAGGAAGTTGCGGCGCCGGGAGAACCACGACACCCGGCCGGGCAGTTCGCCGCCCTCGCGGGAGATCAGGTCGAGGAACGCCTCGGCTCCCGACTGCCCGCCGCCCACCACGACGACGCGTTTGCCGCCGAGGCCGACGGCTTTGTCGACGAAGTCGCAGACATGGAACTGGCTGGGTGAGTTCCAGCCCTGACCGGCCGGTGGGATCCACGGCCGGCTGCCGACGGCCACGGCGATGTTGTCCGCGGTGAGCACCCGGTCGTCGGTGCGCACCCTGAACACGCCGTCGAAGTCGACGGACCGCACCTCCTCTCCGAACACGATGTTCTTCATGCGCCAGCTGGCCCACTCCAGGTAGTTGCGGAACTCCTGCCGCGGCACGGCGTCGAACCGGGCGTTGACGAAGTGGTAGATCCGCCCTTGGTCGTGCAGATAGTTCAGGAAGGAGAACCTGCTGGTCGGATCGGCCAGGCTGACCAGGTCCTTCAGCACCGGCACCTGGAGCGTGGTGCCGGGGATCTGCTGGCCGTCGTGCCAGCTGAAGGCTTCCTTGCGGTCGAGGAACAGGCTGGGCAGGTCGCGGTGCGGATACAGCAGCGCGGCCAGGCTGAGATTGGCCGGGCCCGCTCCGATGCCGAGTACACCGAAATGGTTCTTGTCGGTCATGGTGCGACGCCCTCGTTTCCGGTCGCCTCGCTTCGTGCGGTGCCGCGGACCTCGTGCCTGAGCCGTAATCGGGTCATCTGAACTGCCCTTTCAGGACGGGGATGCGGGCGTTGGGCGAGGGCCGGTAGCCCTCGTGGGACGGGGTTCCGGTCACCGTGGCGGCCACGCCGACGGTCATCGCGACGGCCAGGGCGTGACCGGGGCATCGGTGCGTGCCCCGGCCGAAGGTGAACACCTGGGGGTCCACCCGACCCGGGCGGAACACCTGCGGATCGGGGTTGGCCAGGGGGTCGCGGTTGGCCGCGGCGAGCAGCAGCAGGATCACCGAACCCGCCGGGACGCGGTGGCCGGCGATGGTGGTCGTGTCCGCCACGAACCGGCGGGTGTTCTGGATGGGCGCGTCGTGCCGGACCACCTCGGCGACGAAGGCCGTGAGATCGTCCGGCCGGCCGTGGCGGGCCAGCGCGAGCAGCGTGTTGCCGACGAGCCCGGCTGTGGCGTCGTAGGTCTGCGAGAGCAGGCCGATCACATTGGCCAGCAGTGGAGCGCTCTCTCGTCGGCCGTGGCGCGCGGTCAGCCGGACCAACTCGCCGATCAGGCCACCGTGCCCGGCATGCAGGTGCGGGCCGAGCAGGTCGAGCAGGCGCGCCGCCGCGGTGGCCGCGGCTGCCTGGTCCTCGGGGGTGGCCGAGGCGGGGACGCAGCGGACGAACTCGCCGATGAGCCGGGCCGCCTCGGCGGGAACGTCCCTGTCGAGGCCGAGCACCGCGGCCATCACCCGTGCGGGCAGCCCGAACTGGAGGTCCGTCCAGTCGGTGGCCCGGTCCGCCTCGTCCGCGGCGAGCGCGACGACCCGCTCCTCGGTGACCGTGTCGAGCGCCGCGAGCAGTACCCGCTTGCGCTGTGTCTGGGGGGCGCCGTCGGTCATCCGGACCAGATCGCCGAAGACGTCACCGGCCGGCGTGCCGAGGATGCCGCGCGGCACGGGTTCGGTTCTCGGCCGGACGCGGCAGGCCGGATGGGTGAGCACCTCGGACACCGCGGCAGCGCCGGCCGCCACCCACAACCCGCTGGGGGCGTCGTGGCCGAAGGGCCGGTCGGCCACCAGATCGGCGTAGAACGGATACGGGTCGGGGTGGGCCGCCGCCGTGCCGGGTGTCAGGGGACGTGGTCGCGTCATGATGCCCCTCGTTGGGTCCGGTGCGGGTCGATCGCCGCCGCGATGATCGCCTGCTGCACTTCCGAGGAGCCCTCGTAGATCCGCAGTGACCGGATCTGCCGGTACAGCCGCTCCGGCAGGCTGTCGCGGACCAGTCCGGCGGCGCCGAAGATCTGCACGGCGCTGTCGACGATCTGCTGAGCGGCCTCGGTGGCATGGAGCTTGGCCACCGCGGAGTGCCGGGGACTGCCGGGGCCGTCGTGGTCGATCTCCCAGGCCGCCCGTGCCACCAGCAGTGCGGCCGCGTCCAGCTTGACCTCCATGTCGGCGAAGGCGGCGCGCACGGTGGCCAGGTCGAACAGCTTCCCGCCCAGCATGGGCCGCTCCCGTGCTCGGGCCAGGGCCGCGTCGGCGGCCCGGCGGGCGAAGCCGAGTGCGGCGGCGCCTACGGTCACGCGGAACCGGTCCAGCACCTCCATCGCGATGGCGAAGCCACCGCCGCGCCTGCCGAGCACTGCCTCTTCCGGCAGCGCGCAGTCGTCGAAGACGAGATGGCCGAGCGCCCGCGGGGCGATCATCGGCACCGGCTCGACACGCAGGCCGGGCGTCGTCGCGGGCACCAGGAACGCGGTGAGTCCGAACGCGCCCGGCCCCGGGCCGGTGCGCGCGATCACCGTGTACACATCGGCGATTCCCGCGTGGGCGATCCATGCCTTGTCGCCGTTGAGCACCCAGCCGGTCCCGGTCTCGCGCGCCTGGAGCCCGATGGCGGCGACGTCCGAACCCGCCGCCTGTTCCGACACCGCGAACGCCGCGCACAGGGTGCCCGCGGCCAGTCCCGGCAGATACCGGCGGCGCTGGTCGTCGGTTCCGAAACGGCGGATCGGGGTGGCCGCCAGGGCCTGGATGGAGAAGGTGTAGTCGGCGAGATCGTCGGCGTACGCCAGTGCCTCACGTGCCAGGCACAGCGCTCGGAAGTCGTCGGTGCGGGAGTCGAGGAACGCCAGCCGGCCCGCGTCACCGAGCGCACGCAGGACGCGCGGTCCGACCGCCTCAGGATCCCCGGCGCCGACGAACACCTGCCTGTGTTCGTCGCACCAGGTCACCAGGCGCCGGGCCAGGTCGCGGTGGTGGTCCTCGTACAGGGGCAGCGCGAGGATGCGCGTGTCGAAGGTGCTGGGGAGCGTGGCCGTGGTCATCAGATGACCACGTCCGCCGGCTCGTACTGGGCGAGACCGGCGACCAGCTCATGCTCGATGAAGTAGGCGAAGGAGGCGTAGCCTCGCCAGATCCGCTCCCAGTGGGAGGGCACCGCGTCGGCTCCGGACAGCTGCGCGACGTCGTGCAGGTAGGCGACGATGATCTCGGCCGACTGGCGCGCGTGGCCGGCGGAGAGGTTGTCGATGGAGAGGTGCGCTTCCTCGTAGGCGACATCGAAGCCGTGGCGGCGCAGCTTCTGCATCTCCTGCATGCGCATGGTGCCGAGCCCGAACATCTCGATGCCGAGGTTGTAGCCGAGGATCTCGTCGTAGAGCGAGTCGGGGAACAGCGCGAGGCTGAGCTGGAACAGCGAGAACCCGTAGAGGTGGTCGGGCAGTTCGTCCTGGTCGAGGAACGCGGTGTCGCGGATGTGCGGCACCTCGATGCCCATGCTCGCGAGCACCCGGTAGATCAGGGTGATGTGGTTCTTGGTGACGTCACCGCGCCCCATCTCGTCGGCGTAGATCGAATACAGCATGCCGTCGCTGCGGCGGGTGTAGCGGCCGGTCGCGCCGATGCGATGGGCCCATGCGCCGTCGATCATGCTACCGAGCGCGAAGGTCTTCTGACCGAAGATCACCTCGTCGCGGTCCGGGATCTCGGTGAGGGGCCGGTAGGGATTGACCAGCTTGTCCCAGTAGATGCGGTCGACGCGCTCGTTCAGTGCCGAGGGCGAGTAGTCGAACCAGCTGGCGTCGGTGAGGACGCCGTCGGCGCCGTACTCGAACAGGATCTCGGCGCGGGCGAGCCCCTCCTCGGCGTTGGCGCGCGCGAGGGACAGTGTGTTGGGGAAGTTCTCGATGTTGACCAGCCTGTGGAGGAACGTACGGTCGTCGCCCCGGTCGGCGGTCCTCAGCCGCACCTCGGGCGCGGGCGCGCCGATCGCCTCCGCGAGCACGCGTGCGGCGTCGTCCCCGGCCGTGTTCGGGGTGAGTCCGGCATCGGGCGGTTCTCCCGCGGCGATCGCCTCGGCCCACCGCTGGAAGGTCGCCGCCTCCTGCTCGTCGAAGATGCCGAACATGGGACCGCCGAACTTGATGGCCCGCAGGAACCGGCAGCCGCCGTCACGCGGTTTCAGCTGGGGTGAGGCCCGGAAATCGGCGACGAAGGCGGCCAGGTCGAAGTCGGGATCGCCGAACCGCTCGGTGAGCGGTCGGCCGCCGACGCGGACGTTGCGGTGCTGCTTGCCCGCGAACGGGGCGTGGCGGGCCACGATCCGCGCGACCTGTGCGTCCAGTGAGAGGTCCGCGTGCCACGCGCCGACGTCGGCGAGCACGCGCGCGTGCTCCGACTCCATCGCCAGTGTGCGGGTGATCGCGGTGTGCAACCTGTGCCTGATCGGTGCCGGGGCCAGCGCGAGGTACTCGGCGAGGGCGGCTCGCAGGTCCGTCTCGGCGAGCATGGGCCGGGTGCCGAGCAGGAGTTCGTCGACGCCGAGCGCGGCCACGACGTAGTGCGCGGCGACCACCTCGGGCAGGAACGTCGCGGACAGTCTGGCCAGACTGAGGTAGTACGCGCCGTGCCACGCGGTGAGCGGCCTGGCTTCCGCCCGCCGCAGGAAGTCCGGCGCCGTGACGTCCGGCAGGAACACGCCCAGGTCCTCCAGTGCGCGCCCGCGCAGCAGGTGCAGCCCGCGACGGGGGTTGCCCTCACCCCGCCAGACGAACTGATGGCGCACCAGGTGGTTCACCACGGTCGAGGGCTGGGTGGCGGGTTGGGAGACCGAGTCGAGCCAGCAGCCCCCGATCAGCGCCAGCGGTGCGCGCTGGGCCACCACGGCGCCGCGCACCCGGGGGTCCGCCCGGCGCAGCGGTTCCAGGACCTCGGTGATCCGCCGCCGTTCTCCGGCTGTCCGCTCGGCGATGTCATCGGCGGCCCGCGCCACGTCGTCCCGGAGGGTCGGCTCTCGCGCCCCACTGAGGAAACCGTTCAGCACATGGCGGGCGAGGAGGTACACCACCTCGGACTCCTGATCGCCGATCAGCCGCTGGTAGACGGCTTCGGGGCCCGCGGCGAGCACCTTGTCGGCCGCCGCGGCGGCGGCCGGGTCGAATTCGGAAGCGGACAGGGGCGACACGACGAACGTGTCGGGCAGGGCGAAGACAGGCATCGAAACCTCCGGGCACGTCCTCAGGCTGTGGGATCCGGGCCGTGAGGCCGTTGGAATCAGGGCCGGGGTGTGTTCCTGCGCAGCAGCATGGCGGCGCGGGATCCCGGCACGCTCGCGGCGAGCAGGTAGTACCCGCCCGGCTCGGTGCGGCGGTCGGCGAGATTGATCAGCGGGTCGGCGGCGAAGCAGTGGCCGGTCCGGGCGGTGTTGGCCGTGTCGAGTTGCGCGGGCGTGAATCCGGCCAGGCGTTCCTTCATCGCGACGATCGGGATGTACAGGTTGGTGTGCAGCACGCCGACCAGATCGCCGGGGGTCAGACCGTGCGGGGTCAGCAGGATGTCGTTGACCTGCCGCGACAGGTCCGCGCTGATCTCGTTGCCCCAGTCCAGCGCCCGGGCGTCCTGTGCGCTCGCCGACCCCAGGATCTCGTAGTCCCCCGGCCGCGCGGTGACCAGGCAGCCGGCGGCACCGTCGCTGAAGAGGGCGAAGTTCTCCACCCTGGAGCTCTCCGTGGCGCTGCGGTCCGCGGTGATGACCAGGACGTCGCGGTACGCGCCCGACCGGACGAAGGCTTCGGCCACGCCGAGCCCGCTCACCAGATTCGTGCACCTGTTGAGCGTCAGGCCGAGGAAGGCACAGTTCAGACCGAGACCGTTCATGACTGTCTCCATGAACCGGCCGTGGCTGTACGCGTCGCCGGGAAACCGCGTCGAGCACAGCACCAGAAGGTCCACGTCCGTGGAGTCGATGATCGCCTTCCCGGTCTCGACGACCAGTTCCTCCAGCGGCCTTTCGGTGCGGTGGACCTTGCCCCAGCCCCACAGCCGGGCGTCGGGCTGCATGCCGTGCTCACGGGCGCGGGCGGCGAATCCGGGTATCTCGTGGTGTTCCTGCTCGATCTCGCCGAGCAGGTAGTGGGGGGAGGTGAGATGGACGGGGGTCATGACCTGCCCAGCAGGGCGTTCGACGCGGCGTATCCGAGCGCGGACTTGGCGAAACCGAAGGTGCCCGGTCCGGTGAGTTCGGCCGCCGCGTCGAGCACCGCGCTCAGTACGACCCTGGGCAGGGCCGAGCCGAGGCTGATCCGGCGGACTCCGAGGGCGGCCAGTTCGGCGACCGAGCCTCCGAGGACGGGGCCGGAGGCGAGCACGTTGACCGGCTTGTCCAGCGAGGAGCAGACCGCTCTGACGGCGTCGAGGGTCGGCAGGGCCGGTGCGTAGAGCACGTCCGCGCCGGCTTCGGCATAGGCCTGCAGCCGGTGGATGGTGTCGTCGAGGTCGGCGCGCCCGTGGAAGAAGTTGTCGGCCCGAGCGGTCAAGGTGAAGGGGAAGGGCTGTGCGCGAGCGGCTTCGGCCGCGGCGGTGACGCGGTCCGCCGCTTCGGCGATGTCACGGATCTCCCTGCCCTCTTCACCCGTCGCGTCCTCGATCGACGCACCGACCACCCCCGCCTCGGCGGCCTGTCGGATCGTCTCGGCCACGGCGTCGGGGCTGTCGCCGTACCCGCTCTCCAGGTCGGCGGTGACCGGCAGGTCGGTCGCCTCGACGATCGACCGCGCGTTGGCCAGCGCCTCATCCCGTGTGACCAGCCCGGCGCAGTCGGCGCGGCCGAGGCTGAACGCGAGGCCGGCACTGGTCGTCGCGAGTGCCGGGAAGCCGTGGCCGGACAGTACGCGCGCGCTTCCGGCGTCCCATGGATTCGGCATGACGAAGGTTCCCGAGTGGTGCAGTTCGGCAAAAGCGATGGCTTTGCTGTGCTGGTCGGCCATTCTTTCCTTTCTCGCTCGACTTCTCGCTCGTTGCCGGAATCTAAATCAGTTCGACTGGCAACGCCTCGGCCGCGCGGCGGATTACTTCGGTGACTGCTTCCGGGTGGTTCTCGAAATAGAAGTGGCCGCCTTCGGACCAGTGCGTCTCGGGCTCATTGACGCACTCACGCGTCCAGTCCGCGAGATCGTCGGGGCGGACCAGCGGATCGTCGGTGCCGTTGACTAAAGAGACACCGAAAGGCAATGCCTCGGCGGGTCTGTATCGATACTCCGCGACCATTTTGAAATCATCCCGAATGTCGGGGAGTATGAACTCCTGGAGTTCCGGGTCGGCCAGGATCTCCGGCCTCAGCCCTCCGTAGACGGCCAGCGCGTCGGTGAGACCCTGCCCATCGAGACCCGCCACCTCGACCATCCGCGGTGTCGGATGCAGACTCGGCGCGACACAGCCGGAGGCGATCAGATGCGCGGGCCGGTCGCCGAGTCTTCGGGCCACCTCGAAGGCGATGAGCGCGCCGAGGCTGTGTCCGAACAGCAGAAACGGCCCGGTTCGCTGGGCCGCGATCAGCTCGGCGACCCTGTCGCAGACGGTGTCGATCCCCATGCGCTCAGGTGGGGTGACCGCGACCAGCGCGGTCGCTCCGGCCAAGGCGTCCTGCCATTCGACGAACGCCTGAGCCCGACCGCCGGCGTGCGCGAAGCAGTAGGTGCGGGGCCATCCCGATGGCACGGCGCGCGCCATGTCGAACCATGCTGCCATCGGCTTTCCCCTTCCGTCGCGCATCGGGGGCAGTGGTCAAAATCGCGAACTGGAGCGAGCCCTCACCGGACGATCACTGGAGAGGCGACAGATCGCCGGAACACGGATTCCATTCTTGGCGCCTACATGGATGTGTCAAGACCAAGTGACACCTCCGGTAAATTTTCGAAGAACAACGATCATGGAATTCCAGCCATGCGCGGAATTTTCCACCGGATTTCACTGGTGAAAAACGAGCCATGATCGAACATGCCCACCGGAATCCGGGACGTATATTTTCGGACGCTGATCGAAACGGTGTCCGCGCATGGGGAAGGCGGATGACCGGGCCACCCGAACGTCAGCGCTCTCCATGATCCGACCTGAATACGGGCAGGCCGGAAGGGGCGCGCGAGCTCGGCGAGGACCGCCGGGACGTCCGTGTGGCGGGGAGGACGCGGTGACGTGCGGGCCGCACGATCCTCGGCCGTGTCGTCGCCCTAGGGTGCGTTTTGAAAGTGCTGGTCACAGCCACTCGTTGATGGCTGCGACCAGCACGGTCGCCTCGTAGCGAACTGCCAACTTGTCGTATCTCGTGGCGACAGCGCGGTGCCGCTTGAGGCGATTGATTCCGCACTCGACCGCGTGGCGCTCCTTGTAGTCGGCCTTGTCGAACTTAGGTGGCCGGCCGCCGTGGGAGCCGCGGTTCTTGCGGTTGGCGATCTGGTCGCGCTTCTCCGGGATCGTGCAGCGGATACCGCGCTTGCGCAGGTAGGCACGGTTCGCGCGGGAGCCGTACGCCTTGTCGGCACGCACCTTGTCCGGCCGGGTGCGCGGGCGGCCCGACCCGAGCCGGGGCACCCGGATGCGGCCCAAGACCACCTGGAACTGCGGGGAATCACCGCGCTGTCCTGCCGTGATGACCAGCGACATCGGTTTCTGGGCCTGCTCGACCGCCAGGTGGAGCTTGGTTGTCAGCCCGCCCCGGGAGCGTCCGAGCCCGTGGTCGTCGGGCTCGATGAACACACCGCCTGGCGGCTCGGTCTGCAGATCCCCTTTTTGCGGGCGCCGGCCGCATGCTGGTGGGCGCGGGCGATGGTCGAGTCCACCGAGACGTCCCAGGTGATCAGTCCCTCGGCGTCGGCCTGGGCCTGCAGCTGTTCGAAGATGCGGTGCCAGGTGCCGTCCCGCTGCCAGCGGCGGAACAGGCCGTAGACCGTCTCCCACGGGCCATAGCGCTCGGGCACGTCCCGCCAGGGAGCACCGGCGCGGGTGCGCCACCGTATGCCGTCTATCAGTTGCCGCTTGGTGTGCACCGGTGGCCGTCCAGGCTTCTTGCCGACCGGGAGCAGGGGCTCCAGCTTCGCCCACTGTGTATTCGTCAGATCATGCCGCCCCACGAAGTGGGATCTTGACACATCAAGATCCACATATGAAACGCACCCTAGCGCCAGAACGCGGCTGTGGCCGACACGGACCGCAGCCCCTGCCGGTGACCGGCGAGTGCCGCCGACGCCCGCACCGCGGGGTCCAGCAGGTCCGGACCGATCGCGGAAGCAGCCGCGTCGTCGGGGCGGATCACCTCGACCCGCGCCCCCTGCCCGCGCAGCACGGCGACCTGGTCGTCGAGATCGGTGTTGCCGGGAGCCGCCATCACCTGGAGCACGAGAATCCGGTCGCATCCCGCGGCCAGGTCGGCGTTCTCCGTGGTGCGCGTACCGCCGTCGATGTAGCGGCGCCCGTCGATCGTGACCGGCGGCCACGCTCCGGGCACCGCGCAGCTCGCCGCCACGGCGTCCACGAGATCGACTCCCGACGCCGGGTCGAACACCCGCTCGGCACCGGTCTCCGCGTCCACCGCCACGATCTTCAGCTCCGCCTGCGGCCAACTGTGTGAGGGCAGCCGGGACTCGATCACCGCACGCCGCTCGGTCTCCGCGACGGTGGGCGCCCCCAGCGCCATGGCACCGATCCGACGCCGCGCGTCGAGGGCGTCCGTGGCGTCCTCACGCGCGTCGAGGAACAGCATCATCAGGTCTTCGGCACTGAGGACGGGCGACAACTCGGGGGGCTGGAGCGCCGGATCGACCTGACGGTCCAGCAGTTCCACGAGCGGGGTCCCGCTGGTGATCTGCGCGGCCACCGTCGCCCCCGCGGACGTGCCGATGACCACGTCCGCCTCCAGGACGTCGACGCCCCCCTCGAAAAGCCCGGCCAGCAGCCCCGTCTGCCACGCGACTCCCGCCACTCCACCGCCGCCGAGTACCAGCCCACGTCGAGTCATCTGCCGATGATATGCCCGGGGTCACCACCGGGAGCCGCCGCAACGGACCGCGCAGGCCCATGCCGTCAGCACTTCACGACACACCGAGCGACATCAGCGCACATAGACGTCTGCGATCAACTCCCCTGGGAACAGCGGGTGTTCCCCCACGGGCACCGGCGGAGTGGAACCCTGCCCGTGGTGCCGCGGCCCTCGTCGAGCGCGCTCGATACACGGAGGAGTGGCACCATGACCTGTCAGGCACGACACCATGAACGTCGATCCGCCTGGGTCTGACCGGCGGTTGCCCTCGCCTTGGGCTGCATGGCGTACGACGCCGCGATCCGCATCACGGATCGTCGCCGCGGCCAGGGCCTGTTGGATCACGACCCCGCTCGCAGGCCCCGGTTGCGTGTGTTGCGGTTGCGCGTGCGCCACTTTCCGTGAGCGGCGCCGAGGCCCGCGTGCAGACCAACCCTGCGACGCACAATTTTCGAACTGGCCACTGGGCGGCGGCACAACGCGTACTCTGACCTCGTGCCACAGCATGGCGCCCCCTCCGCCACACCCGTCCCCGGGCACCGGGTCCGGGGCGATGCACCGGAGGTAGCCGATGCGGCGGCATTCAAGGGAACTGGTCGAGAAGCTCGGACGACGCGAACTGGCCCTGATCATCGTGGGAGCGATTGCT
>NZ_AEJC01000581.1 GCF_000317595.1 Streptomyces ipomoeae 91-03
GTCGTCCAGTCGTCTAAAGGGCAAGACCGGGAAGTTAAGGCGGTTCGGTCGTGGTCGGGTGGCTGGTCAGGGTGATGGTGGTGATCACGGGTGTCTTGTGCCCGACGCTGTCTTTGATCTTGTTGTAGGCGTAGGGCGACAGGGTGCGCTTGACGCGGCGCGGGCTGGTGCGGGAACGACGTCTGGCGGGTGCGAGGTTGCGGGTGTGGACCAGAGCTGCGACGAGGTTGGCCGGATCCGATGTTCTGGCGTTGATCACGGTGAGCCGGATCGTGTGCAGGGCGATCGTCAGGGACAGCCGATCGGGGTCGAGGTGAGCGCTGGTGGCAGCTTCGGAGATGGCCCGGCGGCTGGCCTGGTAGAGCGCTAACAGCGCAAAGAGTTCCTGCTCGACCCCGGCCGGGGTGCGTGAGCGCAGGACGCGGTCTGCTCCGCGCAGGGTGACTTTCAGCCCGTAGAAGGCGGTCTCGATCTCCCAGCGCTGGTGGTAGAGGGCGGCCAGTTCCGCGGCCGGATACCGCTTGGGGTCCAGGAGCGTGGTGACCAGTCGCACGGTGCCGGCGCAGGATGTGCCGTCCGGGCGCGTCACGGTGATCTGGTAGCTGATCACGCGCAGGGTGAGAGCCGTCAGCGCGGGCATCGCGGTGCGGCGGCCGCGCTGCTGCCACTTGGCCAGCCGGTCAGCGGAGCGGCGGTCGGTGACCAGGGTGAGATGGGTGCCATCGGGCAGTGGGCGGATCACCGGCAGCAGACGTCCGGACTGCACCCTCCACAACAGGTCGGCTCCTGTAGCGGCAGCGTCCCGCAAGGCCTCGAAGCCGTCATAGCCCCGGTCGGCCAGCAGCAGCATCCCAGGCCTGAGCGACGCCAGCAGGCACCGGGCCTGCGGCAACTCGGTGTACTGCTGGGATCCGAAGACCGCATCGATCAGCGCGCGGGTGCCGCACTCGACCAGCGCGGTCAGCCGCAGCTGGGGATAGCCGGCCGGACGGCTGGTGCGGGCCGCATGCCGCCGGAAGCACGCCACATTCTGCGGGCTGTCGGCCACCTCCAGGCAGGTGCCGTCCCAGGCCACCAACCGCAGCCCCCGCCAGAACACCCCCGGCGTCGCGGCCGTGCCGACCGGCCCGCGCAGCCGGTCGAACAGCATCATCAGCGGCTTCACCCCCAACCGCTGACGAGCCTGCCGCAGAGCCGCCGCCGACGGATCAGCCACCATCCCGCGCGGCCACCCGGCCGTCATCGCTGACCACACCCGGCGATACCCGCACTCCCCGAACAGGCCCAGGACCAGCACGAAATACACCACCACCCGGGCCGGCAGCAGCCGCACCCGACGCTCCACACAGCCCGCCGCCTGGACCACCTCGTCCACCAACGACGGCGGAACCCACCGCGTCAACGCCCCTAAATGACCCGGCAACCACACCCACGACCGGCCTCCAACCGCCCCAGCGGTGGCACACTGAACAGACAACGGAGCCCCCACGAACCGTGACCTTGACACTCACAGTCCGCGCCGGGCTCCGTTCTCATGTCAACCCACCCGACCAGCCACAACACCCCTTAACTTCCCGGTCTTGGG
>NZ_AEJC01000582.1 GCF_000317595.1 Streptomyces ipomoeae 91-03
TCGGGATATGCCTACCTCGCCTCCTGGGGCGGAGTGGGCTGCGACAACACCGGCGTGCACGTCGTCGACATCCGCAGGCCGACCAAGCCGAAGGCCGTCGGGTTCATCCCCGCACCGGTCGGCAGCGCCCCCGGCGAAGGCATACAGCGGGAAGACAACCGAGCTGGACACCTACGCCACAGACGAGGCGCACGACCCCGCACACGCGGGCGGTTTCCGGGTCACCACCGGTCGCTGAGACAGCCTTCGATGAAGCCGGAGCAGGTCGTCGAGCCGAGGATGGCCGTGGCCTCGGGAACCAACACTCAGGAAGTGGTCAGGTGACGGCCGGGTCCGGGTCGCCGGGCTCGCCGATACGCGGCCGCGCGTACCGCTCGTCGTAGCGCCGTACCTTCCACAGCACGACGGCACCGATCCAGGTGACCAGGAAGGTGACGACAATGGCGATGCCGATGGCGTTGAGGTCGATGCCGCCGAGCAGCTTCCAGGGCTGGCGGCCGTCCACACCCAGTCGCTCGGCCAGGAGCGAGACCAGCTCGATCGTGCCCACGACGAAGGCCACGAAGATCGACAGTCCGGTCATGGTGAGGTTGTAGTAGATCTTGCGGACCGGGTTGGTGAAGGACCACTCGTACGCCTTGGCCATGAACACGCCGTCCGTGGTGTCCATCAGGCTCATGCCCGCGGCGAAGATCAGCGGCAGTGCGATGATGACCAGTGGCGGCAGGGTCCCGTCGGCGGCGGAGCCGGCGGCCAGTCCGAGCGCGCCGACCTGCGTGGCGGTGTCGAAGCCGAGGCCGAAGAGCAACCCGACGAAGTAGAGCTGCCAGCTGTGATCGATGAACCGGTTGTAGCGGCCCTTGAACACTCGGTTCATCAATCCCCGGGCGGCGAGAAGCTGCTCGAGTTCCTCGGGCTGGTGCCGTCCGGCCTTCGCCTCCCGCCAGGTGCGGATGATGCCGCGCAGCACGGCCAGGTTCAGTGCCGCGATGGCGTACAGGAAGACGCCCGAGACGAGCGTGCCGATGATCCCGCCGATGTCGGCGAAGCCCGACTGGAAGCGGTTGGCGGCCTGGGCGGCGAAGGCGATGCCGACGGAGAGGGCGAAGACGATCGTGGAGTGCCCGAGGGAGAAGGCCAAACCCACACCCAGGGGCCGCTTGCCCTTCTGGAGCAGATAGCGGGTGGTGTCGTCGATGGCCGAGATGTGATCGGCGTCGAAGGCATGCCGCATACCCAGGGTGTACGCGAGCCCGGCGGCGCCCGCGTACAGCAGTTCACCCCGGCTGTCGGCGAGGTCGTGATAGCGGGCGTTGTAGTACGCGAACAGTCCGAACCCGGCGATGTGCAGGGCCGCGATGACCCCGTACATGGCGACGAGACGGCGTATCTCGCCTCGGTCGAACCGGCGGGCCCACCGGACGGGCTCGAGATTCGTACTCATGGGTTGTCTCCTCCGGCGGTCCAACCGCTTCTTACTGCACTTCGTAGCTATGTGCAACGACTATGCAGTAAGCGAGTAAGGAAAGGGTGAGTGCCCGGCGGGGTACGCACCGCGGCGATGTACGCTTCGGCGGCTACGGGGTGTTGGCCACGCCGACGTCGCTGGACGATCGGCGTGGCCTTCGGAACCGTCCGGCTCAGTGCCCGCCGCTCGACTCGACGGCGAGTCGCTTCGCGAACGTCTTGCCGCCGTCCTCCGACAAGCCGTACAGCGCGTTCGCCGCGCCCCGGGAGACGAAGTAGAGCACCGGCTTGGCGCCGTCGGCGAAGGTCTTGGCGCCGTCGGTGCTCTTCGCGACGCCCGCCTCGGTGGTGGCGAGCACGACGCCCGGGTCATCGGGTCGACTGCGAGGTCGAGGGCGTGGAAGTCCGCCTCGCCGGAGAGCGACTTGGTCATACAGTCGGCCGTCGGCAGGGTCGATGCCGAGACCGTGGATGTGGCCGACCTCCGCGACGGATGACGCCTCCTGGTCCGTGTCCGAGTCGTCACCCCCGGAACAGGCCGCAAGGCCGAGGGCGAGGACCATCGAGGCCGCCACGCCGGAGGAGACAGGTG
>NZ_AEJC01000583.1 GCF_000317595.1 Streptomyces ipomoeae 91-03
CGCCCGACGTTCAGCCGAGGCCGGTCAGAAGAGCTCAGCCGCCCAGAATCTCGCGCGCCAGCTTCGCCGTCTCGGTCGGCGTCTTGCCGACCTTGACCCCGGCGGCCTCAAGGGCCTCCTTCTTCGCGGCGGCCGTACCGGAGGACCCGGAGACGATGGCGCCGGCGTGGCCCATGGTCTTGCCCTCGGGCGCGGTGAAGCCCGCGACGTAACCGACGACCGGCTTCTTCACGTTCGCCTTGATGAAGTCGGCGGCCCGCTCCTCCGCGTCACCACCGATCTCACCGATCATCACGATGAGGTCGGTGTCGGGGTCGGCCTCGAACGCGGCGAGCGCGTCGATGTGCGTCGTACCGATGACCGGGTCGCCACCGATACCGACGGCCGACGAGAAGCCGATGTCACGCAGCTCGTACATCATCTGGTACGTCAGCGTGCCGGACTTCGAGACCAGACCGATGCGCCCCGGCTTGGTGATGTCGCCGGGGATGATGCCGGCGTTCGACTGACCGGGGGTGATCAGACCCGGGCAGTTCGGGCCGATGATCCGGGTCTTGTTGCCCTTCTCCACGGCGTACGCGTAGAACGCGGCGGAGTCGTGGACCGCGATGCCCTCGGTGATGACGACGGCCAGCGGGATCTCGGCGTCGATGGCCTCGACGACGGCGGCCTTGGCGAAGGCCGGCGGTACGAAGAGGACGGATACGTTGGCGCCCGTCTTCTCCATCGCCTCGGCGACGGTGCCGAAGACCGGGATCTCGGTGCCGTCGATGTCGACGCTCGTGCCCGCCTTGCGAGGGTTCACGCCACCGACGATGTTCGTGCCGTCGGCCAGCATGAGCTTGGTGTGCTTCATGCCCGTGGCACCGGTCATGCCCTGGACGATGACCTTGGAGTCCTTGTTGAGGAAGATAGCCATGGCTGTCTGTTCCCTCTTCCCTTACTTCGCAGCCGCGAGCTCGGCGGCCTTGTCGGCCGCGCCGTCCATGGTGTCCACGCGCTGCACCAGCGGGTGGTTGGCGTCGGAGAGGATCTTGCGACCCAGCTCGGCGTTGTTGCCGTCGAGGCGGACGACGAGGGGCTTGGTGACTTCCTCGCCCTTGTCCGCGAGCAGCTGCAGCGCCTGCACGATGCCGTTGGCGACCTCGTCGCAGGCGGTGATGCCACCGAAGACGTTGACGAACACGGACTTGACGTCCGGGTCGCCGAGGATGATCTCCAGGCCGTTCGCCATGACGGCGGCGGAGGCGCCACCGCCGATGTCGAGGAAGTTGGCGGGCTTGACGCCACCGTGCGCCTCACCGGCGTACGCGACGACGTCCAGGGTGCTCATGACGAGACCCGCGCCGTTGCCGATGATGCCGACCTCACCGTCGAGCTTGACGTAGTTGAGGTTCTTCTCCTTGGCGGCGGCCTCAAGGGGGTTCGCGGCCGCGTGGTCGACGAGCTCCTCGTGGTCGGGGTGGCGGAAGTCCGCGTTCTCGTCCAGGGAGACCTTGCCGTCAAGGGCGATGACGTCACCGGAGGCGACCTTCGCCAGCGGGTTGACCTCGACGAGGAGCGCGTCCTCGGCGACGAAGGTCTTCCACAGGGTGACGAGGATGTCGGCGACCTTGTCGGCGACCTCGGCCGGGAAATTCGCGGCCTCGACGATCTCGCGCGCCTTGGCGGGGGTCACACCCTCGTTGGCGTCGATGGGGGTCTTGGCGACGGCCTCGGGGCGGGTGGCCGCCACCTCCTCGATCTCCATGCCGCCCTCGACGGAGGCGATGGAGAGGAAGGTGCGGTTGGTGCGGTCGAGGAGGAAGGAGACGTAGTACTCCTCGACGATCTCCGGAGCGGTCTCGGCGATCATCACCTTGTGGACCGTGTGGCCCTTGATGTCCATGCCGAGGATGTCCGTCGAACGGGCGACGGCCTCGTCCGGGGTGGCGGCGAGCTTCACGCCACCGGCCTTGCCGCGACCACCGACCTTCACCTGAGCCTTGACGACCGACTTGCCGCCCAGCCGCTCGGTGATCTCGCGCGCCGCCTCAGGCGTGTCGATGACTTCACCGGCCAGCACCGGTACACCGTGCTTGGCGAAGAGGTCCCTCGCCTGGTACTCGAACAGGTCCACGCGCTTCCGTCCCTATCAGTGATCTAGCGGTTCGTTGGATGCGTGGGCGTGCCGCGAAGGGCAACGTGACGTCCGCCGGTGAGTCACAAGGGAGGCGCACACGGTGTCCGAGCGCGCGGCATGTCCGTCTCGCAGGTTATCGCTGCTTCCGGGAGCCCTCTAAATCGCGCGTCACACCTGAGCGGTGATACCTGTCACATGATGCCGTGCTCGCTGGCACCGCGTGCCGCGATGTGCGGG
>NZ_AEJC01000584.1 GCF_000317595.1 Streptomyces ipomoeae 91-03
ACCCGCTGCTGTCGGTTACTTGAATTATTCGGGGGCTACTCGGGCTGTTTCACAGGAAGTAGCTCGCGCCCTTGAGGTCGCCGCCTCGGTAGTCACCGCCGGCCTCGCCGATCCTCTGGCCGATGTTGGCGAGGGCGTCGCGGATGCCGTTGGCGTGCGTGTCCCAGGCCTTGTGCTGGCTCTTGAAGGCCTCGTGGGCTTCACCGCCCCAGCCTTCGGCGATCTTCTCGACATCGGCCTTCAGGGCCTGGATCTGACCTTCGAACTGCCTGGCCAGGTCACCGAGTTCGGTGGTGAGCGCGTCCAACGTGCCGTACTTGACGGCAAGGTCCTGGTAGTCGGGATTGACGTTCGTCATGGCTGCCTTGTCTCCTCGATGGATCGGGCGGAGGCCTGTGGGCCGGAAGCTGCGGCGGCTCAGTAGCTGCTGAGAGCCGAGGTCTTGCCACCCAGGTCCTGCACGTCGATCTGGGTGATCCGCTGGTGGAGTTCGTCCTCCAGCTTGTCCTTGTCCTTGCGGTTGAGGTCGACGCCATCGAGGACCTTCTCCAGCATGCGTCCGAGGGCGACCACGTGGTCGTTGATCTCGGTCTGCTTCTTGTCGAAGGCGACCGCGGCCTGGCCCGTCCAGTTCTTCTCGATCATGTCGATCGTTCCCTGGAGACGGCCGAGGAGCTTCTTGATGTCCTCGTACCGGGCGATGATGCCCTTCTCCAGCAGCCAGACTTGGTCACTGTTGAGCTTCCGCCCGTCCGTCGTCATCTTCGCACTCCCTTTCGTGAACTGTATGGGTGGACTTCACACCGAATGAATTCGGTTCCCCGACCACTGAAACGAGGTGAGGGGGAGCTTCTGTTCGGAGATCTCAGTCGGGCTGTGCCACTCGGCGACCACTGTAGTCAGTGTGCAAAAGGCGTCCAACTGAAGTTTGTGTGGACTCAGTTACCATCGAATCACTCCCTCATCCCGTACCCCCGACACCGGATGCGCTCCGTTGTGCGCGGCGGCGTACGTCGCGCGTCACGATCGCTGTGCCGGTGATGAGGGCGGCCAGGACGACGGTGGCGCCCAGGGCGTAGGTGGCGTAGCGCTCGTTGCGTTCCTGGGGGGTTTCGCCGAGGTGGAGTTCGGCCGCGGTGGGGGCCTCCGCCTCGGTCAGGCCCTCCCGGGGGTCGGGGGACTCGATCGGCTGGTCGTCGTCCGTGAGGGCGCGGACCGGGTCGACCACGCCCCAGCCCACCCGCCGGTCGTGGCCCGCGAAGGAGCGTTCGGCGGTCTGCTCGATCTGGGCGACGATCTGGCGGGCGGTCCAGTCGGGATGCTTGGCCTTGATGAGGGCGGCCACTCCGGCGACGTACGGGGCGGAGAAGCTGGTGCCGTTGTCGGAACAGTGCCCGCCCTTGGGAACCGTGGAGATGATGTCCACGCCGGGGGCGGCGACCCCCACGAAGTCCCCGGACTGGGAGAAGGACGCCCGTTCGTTGTTGCGGTCCGAGGCGGCGACCGCGAGGACACCCTCGTACGACGCGGGGTACGTCTTCTTGTCGTTCCCTCCCAGCCCGTCGTTGCCCGCCGACGCGACGACCACGATGTTCCGTGCCAGGGCCGCGTCGATGGCCTGTTTGAGTGACGGGTCCGGCTCCACGGCGTTCGCCGTGTCCTGGGAGATGTTGATGACCTGGGCCTTCTCGGCCATCGCGTGACGGATCGCCTGCACCAGCGTCTTCGTCGTGCCGTGGCCCTCCGCGTCGTTCTGCTTGATGGGGATGATCGTCGCCTCGGGGGCCAGGCCGACGAATCCGGTCCCCTTGTCGGGGCGGGCCGCGATGATGCCCGCCACGCGCGTGCCGTGGCCGACGCTGTCCGTGGTGCCGTTCGCCTTGCCGCGGTCGATCGGTTGCCCCTTGTCGTCCTTCGCCGGCAGGAAGTTGGCGCCGCTCGACGCGTCCACGGCGTCCTTGAGCTGGACGTTCCGCACGTCCACGCCGGTGTCGATCACCGCGACCCGTACGCCCTCGCCCTTGGACTGGCTCCACAGTTCGTCCAGGAGAACGCGCTGGAGGGACCAGGGGCGGCCCGAGTACTTCTTGTCGGGGAACGTGCACTGGTCGGTGGCCGAGTCCGCGGTGGCGGGAGTGCACATAACCGTCACCATCCCGGTGACGGCCACGATGAGCGTCGCGGTCGTCGCGCCGGCCGCGCGCTTCAGTCCGTAGCGCATGTAAGGACGCCCTCCCCTTTACGATCCCTGCGGCTGGCGCGCGTCCGCCGTCGACAGTCGTGGGCCCGTGGGCAGGAACTCCGACCACTCGGCGGGGATGAAGGCCGGGTCAAGATCTCCGTAGCCCAGGCGGATCTGTGCGAGCTGCGCCTCCTGCTGGAGTTGCCGGCGCTCCTCGGCCGTGATGCCGATGCCCGCGTCGGCGGCGGCGCCGTCGGCGTTGGACTGCATGGCGTAGCGCAGACCGGTGTCGGTCACCAGGAAGACGCTGCCGGCCTTGGTCTCCCTGCCCTTGAACTGGCGGTACAGCTGGCCCGAGCCGGGGGTGACGTACGCGCTGGAGGAGCCCGTGGGGAGGGTCGCGGGGAAGTCGGTGCTCGCCCAGGTGCTCAGGGTGGTGGTGCCGTTGTCCTTGTCGACGTCACGCAGAACATTGCAGACGGTGTTGCGGCTCCCGGCCGTGTCCGACGCGTCGTTGACGGCCTTGGGGCTCTCGCTCGGCCACTTCTTGTCCGCCTCGAACGCCTCGCCGGGGACGATCGCGCCGGTGCTCACCTCGAGCGCCTTGCCCGCCTGGCCCAGGGAGACGAGGTCCTCGCTCGCCAGGAGCAGCTTGGCGACGAACGCGGTGATCGGGGCGACCCGGCCGGGCAGTACCACGTAGAACTGCTCCTTGTCCCCGTCGAACGCCTTGAGGATCATGCCGACCTTGTCGGCCTCGTCGTCCAGCAGACCGGGAGTGTCGGCCGCGTCGCCCGGCCGGCCGGTGATCTCCGGGAAGGCGATCGGGTCACCCGGGTGAAGGGTGTCGAGCCACTCCTGGGTCACCCGCTGGGGTTCACGACCGGATCCGACGACGGTACGCACCAGCAGTTCGTCGGTGCCGTCCACCTTGTACGCGCCGCCGCCCGCGTCCACGACGTAGCGGGTCTTGTCCGGGCCCACCACGTAAAGGAGTTCGCCACCCCCCAGCTTGTCCCTGCCCTCGGTCCTGTTCATGTCGCGGGAGGCGAGGACGAACGCGGCCTTCTGGATGGATCTGCCGCCGGCGCTCGGGCGTTCGCAGACCGCCCAGCGCTTCTCGGCGCCCGCCTCCTCGGCGGACGGCAGACGGTCGGGGGCGTACGGGATGCCGATCGTCACGCCGTGGGGGATGTCGCCCTTGTCGAGGATGGACTCGTCGACGGTGACGACCTCGCCCTTGCCGGTGTCGAGGAGCAGCTTCGCGGAGGCCATGTTGAGCACGGGGTGGAGCTGGGTCTTCTTGCCGGTCTTCAGGACGACGTAACGGGTCGTCGACTTGCTGGCGATGATCACCTTCTCGCCGGGGAGGTTCCAGCCCTTCGGCGCCGTCGGCTTGAACATCCCCCACGCCCCGAAGACGGCCATGATGATCACGCCGACGATGGTGCCGGGCAGTACGGCGCGCAGCGGGCGGGGGGCGCCCTCGTCCGAGCCGTCGGGGGAGGACTGCAGGAAGGACGCGAGCATGCGCCGCTTCGCGAAGGTGTAGGCGTTGAGCTGGTCCCGCCGAGATGCCATGTGTGCCTGTGTCTCCCCGTGAATCGCCCGCGTGGCGCCGGGGGTCAGCGTCCCCCGCCCTCCGTTGTCAGACCGGCCCCCTACTATGCCTGGTACTGGAACGGCTTTGTGGAGCGGGTAGGGTACCTGGATCTTCCTGGGGCTTGTGTGCCAGCGAAATCCAGTGAGTTGTGAGCGGAGCGGGGGGATGGAGTGATGGCTTCCGGAGTGCGGATCCGGTCACGTGACCGGTCGCGGGCACAGGGCCCCTCGGCCCCTGCGCCGCACCCGTCGCCACCGCCGTCCCCGGCCGGCACACAGGCGCCCTCGTCCGGCGCGCTGCATTTCCGCGCCCGCCCGGGGCAGTCCGGGTCGTTCCGGTTGCAACGGATCGTTCTACTGGAAATCGCCGCGGCCGTACTGCTCGTCGGCTGGGCCGTCGATCCCCTGGCACTGGTTCCCGCGGCCGTCGTCGCCGTCGCGCTCGTACTCCTCGCGTTCGCACGGCGTCGGGGGCGCTCGGTGCCCGAATGGCTGGCCACGGCACGGGCGTTGAAGGTACGGCAGCGGAGGGCGGCCGGGACGGTGATACGGCCGGGGACGGAGCCGGGACTGGCTCCGGCGGTGGAGTGCGATCCGAGTCTGCGGACGTATGCGTACGGGGGCCGGGACCGGCGCCCGGTCGGGATCATCGGGGACGGGACGTTCGTGACGGCCGTGCTGCAGGTCGAGGCGGACGCCACGGCGTTGCGGGCGGAGCGGAGCCGACAGCCGTTGCCGCTGGGGCTGGTGCGGGACGCGCTGGAGGTGGACGGGATTCGGCTGGAGCGCGCGCAGGTCGTACTGCACACCCAGCCGGCGCCCGCGATACAGCTGCCGCAGCAGTCGGTGGCCGTCAGCAACTACGCGCCGCTGCAGGCCCGGACGGGCGCCCCGGCGGTCCGTATCACCTGGATCGCGTTGAAGCTGGACCCCGAGCTCTGCCCGGAGGCCGTGGCCGCGCGTGGCGGCGGGCTCATGGGGGCGCAGAAGTGCGTCGTGCGGGTCGCGGACCATCTGGCGAGTCGGCTGACCGGGGCCGGGTTCCGGACGACCTTGCTGAACGAGGAGGAGTTGGTCGCCGCCGTCGCCACGTCCGCCTGCGCCAACCCTCTGGTGACGGCCGAGGCGGGGCGTACGGACACGCCGCAGCGGCGGACCGAGGAGTCGGGGCGGAGCTGGCGGTGCGACAACCGTCGGCACACCACGTACTGGGTGCGTCGCTGGCCTCAGTTGGGAGGCGGCCGGGGGCCGTCGCTGCCGCAGCTCGTGGGGGCGCTCACCGCGATACCCGCGCTCGCCACGACCTTCAGTCTGACCCTGGCGCGCGGGGAGCGGCAGGAGGTGGCCCTCACCGGGCATCTACGGGTCACCGGCCGCAGCGACGACGAACTCGTGGCGGCCCGGCGCGCCTTGGAGCACGCTGCCCGGCAGGCCGGCGCCGGTCTCGCGCGCCTCGACCGTGAACAACTGCCGGGTGTGCTCGCCACTCTGCCTCTCGGGGGTGCGCGGTGACGGCCATGACCAGTTCACATCCGCCCGGTCCGTCTGCGGCCGGTTCGCCTGTGACCGGTTCGCCTGCGGCCGGTTCGCCTTCCGCCGGGCCCTCCGTCGGGGAGCGTGTGCGGGAGCGGGTGCGTTCCGGGTTCGGGCTCATCGGGCCCCGGCACGGACGGCATGCGCTGTCCGTCGAGCAGGTCGACTCGCTCGCGCTGCCCATCGGGGACGACGGGGTCGTCATAGGGGTGGACGCGGAGGGGCAGCCGGCCGTCCTCGGGATCAACCGGCCCACCCCGTACGACGTCGTCCTCATCGGCGGACTGTGGACGGCCCAGGTGCTCGCCCTGCGGGCGGCGGCCACGGGGGCACGGGTCGCGGTGGAGACCGGGCGGGCGCAGTCCTGGATGCAGATGGTGCACGCCATGGGCGGCGGGCAGAACGGCATGGCCGTGTACGACGTGGGGCGGGTTCCGCCGCAGGGCGCGTCGGCCGGGAGTCCGGTGCTCGTCGTGCGTGACTGCGGTATGCGGCCGCCGAGAGGGCGGGTCGTCTCCGGGCCCTGGCAGTCCGTGTTGACGCTGCTGCCGTATCTCAGTCCGGTCGCTCCTCGGCTCATCCGTCAGGCTCGGCTCGTCGGGGTGCAGCGGGTCTCGCCGGACGAGGCGGCGGAGTTGGGACGCACGATGGCGCTGCCCCGGGCGGACGTGGAGTCGTTGCCCACGCTGGCCGACGGCGTCACGCTCTGGTGCGCCGATCGGGATCGGCAGTATGTGATGACCCAGCCGACCGATGCGGAGATCGGGTTGCTGGGGACACCTCGTCGGATGGATTGATGGGTTCGGGGACTTGAGCGCCTGAGCGGCTCTCGGATGGACTGAGAGCTTGAGGCGCCTGAGCGGCTGTCGAATGGGCTGAAAGGCTTGGGACACCTGAGCGGCTGAGGGGCGCTGTGAGGGAGCGCTGGGGGCCGGGGGTGACGTCGGACCTGGGCCTGGCCGGGAGCGGTCCGGGTGTCGGTTCGTCCAGTGTCTTTCTGATTGTTCACCTGTAATGACCGGTTTGCTCGGACTCGTTGGGGATACAGGGGTCGGTTTCGGGCAGGGTGTGACGGAGTGGGCAGGCGCGGAGGGGTGGGCGGGCCTGCCGTCGTTGCGCTTGTGGTGATTAGGCTGGGACCGGGGGCGCCACATCACGACGTCACGACGACATGGCTCGAACGACAAGAACGGTCGGCCCCGGCACACGACTTTGAGGGTGTCGACCACACCAGGAGGAATTGTGAACAGCGATCGGGACGGGATGCGCGGGGGCTGGGCCACACCCGGCGATGACCAGTCCGACGCGGAGTCCGCCATCGAGACGACGGGCGAGTTCACCATCGACTACGCGCCGCCTGCCTGGTACACGCAGAACGCCTCGTCGGGAGGGGGCGGTTCGGAATCCGGTACGGGTACGGGGAACGCCGCCCCGGCCGCCGGGTCCGCGACGCCTCCGCCCGCGCCGCCGGTCGGTCCTCCCGTCGACCTGGCCGGCACGGCTCCTGGTGGTTCCTTTCCGCCGCCCTGGCCTCCGCTTGCCCCCGCGCCCCAGCAGGCCGACCCCCGCAACGGGGACCTCGGGGACAGCGGGGACAGCGGGGACCTCGGGGACATCGAGAGCGGCGCGACCATGCGGATCTCCGCCGCCGCGTTGAAGCGGGACATCGCGAGTGCGGCTGCGGAGAAGGGGGATACGGCCACCGGGGGCGGTGACGCCGACGCGAGCGCGGGTGGCGGTGCGGGCGCCGGTACAGGTTCCAGTGGTGATGCGGGTGGCGTCGACGCCGAGTTGAGCGCGTCGCCGCAGGCTCAGACCGAGGGGGCCGGGGGCGCCGCCGTGGCCGTGTCCGAGGATGCGCCCGCTACTGCGGGTGAGTCCGTGCCCGGTGACGGTGCCGGTGCCGATGGGGATTCCGGTGCGGATGCCGGTGGCAGTGCCGGTGCCGGTGAGCAGACCGCCGATGTCGTTTCGTCCGAGGCCGGCGAGGCACCGGCCCAGGGCCAGGGGCCGGATCAGGGTCAGGTCGCGCAGGACAGCGAAGGGGACGCGAGCCCCGAAGGTTCCGCTGTCGCGGAGGCATCCGGTGAGACGGGCGCCGCCGCAGAGGGCGGTCAGCCCGGTGACGCCCCGAGTGCCGCCTCCGACACGGTCGAACCGTCGGATGCCACGCCTCAGGACGCCGTCCCGCACGACGCCACGCCTCAGGACGCCGTCGCTCACGACGCCGCCTCCGGCGCTGATGAACCCGTCTCCGGCGGCCCCGACGGTGACCAGCCCAAGGATGCCGCCCCCGACGCCGACCGGACCGAGGACGCCGCCCCGCAGGACAGCGTGCCCCAGGACGCCGTCCCCGCTCCGGACGCCTCCGGTGGCGTACCGCAGACGCCTCCCGCGTGGGCTCCCCCGCCGGTACCGCAGGGTGGGCTTCCGCCGTTGCCGCCCGCGTACC
>NZ_AEJC01000585.1 GCF_000317595.1 Streptomyces ipomoeae 91-03
CTCAGCAGCCTCTCCGTCAGCTCCCGATAGTCCCGCAGAGCCAGTCGAAGTTGCTCGGTGTCGCCGGAGGCGCCCCGCGCCTCACCGGTCGTCGGCTCGCCGGGGCCCTGCCAGGAGGCCCGCAGCGTACGTCGCCGCTGCTTCACCGCGTCGGCGAACCGAGCCGCGGCCTCCTCCAACACCTCGTCGGCCTCCTCCACCGCGGACCGGGGCCCGTCGACGAACTCCCCGACCGCATGCCGCAATCGCGACGTGAGCTTGTCGCACTCGTCGTGGGGCAACAGCCGGGATTCGCCTGTGGGATGGCGATGGTGCCCGGCCACAATGGGCGACCCGGCGCCCGTCCCTGTACCGGTGGAACCAGTCCCGGTGCCAGTGGAACCAGTGGGATCAGTGGCACCGGCCGTGGAAGAACCGGTCTTCACGTCGTCTGTCATCCCCCTCAACTCCCCTTCGCATGACGCCTGGTGAACGCCCACGGCATAAGGGACCGCCCATGGGAGCGGGCCGCGGGCACCCGGCGGTCCTCGTCCGCCGTACGGTCACGGTCACGGTCCGCCCGCGCATCCAGCCGCCCCGGTGTCACCAGGTCGTCGAACAGGGCACGCGCCTCGACCATGGCCGCGCGCATCTCCTCGGTGCCGACACCGTCGCGCCCGTGCGCGCCGTCCGCGCCGTCCGCGGAGCCCCGCGCCGCGAGATGCACCCGCCGATACCCCTGCACATGGTGTCCGTGGTGCACGGACAGCGCCTCCAACTGGGTCTCGTAGCGCCCCTCGTCGGGGAAACCCCGCGCCCCGGCCAGCTCGGCGAGCAACCGATCCGCCTCGGCGACAGCCTCCCGGGGCGAGTCGACGAACCGTTCCTGGGCCGCCGCCCAACGCGCCTCGTACCGTTCCCGCTCCGCGGACCGCAACGGCCTCTTCTCCAGCGAGCCGTACCGCTTCACGCGCTCCGTGAGCTCACGCGCGGCGGCCCGCTCGTCGCCGTCGTGGCGGGTCACGGTCCGGTCGTACTCGGGTCCGAACCGCCGCCTCAGCGATCCGCCGCCGCCCGCGCCTGCGCGGGCGCGCAGAGTCAGGACGGCCGCGACGACGACCACGGCCGCCACGATCACGATCAAAGCGATGATCACGCCTGTGGACATGAATGCCTTCCAGGTCTCTCGGCCCGGCCTTCTCAGCTCAGTGGGCCGGCTTTCGCATCGGGTCTCCCGAACGACTTGCTTCAAACGGCGCGGAAAAGGGCGCGCGCCCGCACCCCCGGTCATCGACAATGCCCGCCATGCCTGTTACGACGCCCATGACGACTTCGGCCGGCACGTGGGACATAACCCCGGAACCGTTCGACTCCCCCGTCGCCGCCGCGCTCTGGCGGGCGTACTACACCGAGGTCAGCGACCGCTGGTATCTGCTGCACGAGGGCCACGTCACGGACCCGGACGAGCTGGAGCGGGAGATCGCGGCGGACACCGGCGCGTATCTCGCGCCGCCGGGTGGCGTGCTGCTGGTGGCCCGGTACGGGGGCGAGCCCGTCGGCATGGCGGGCGTACGGCTGATGGACGCCACCACGGCCGAGTTGAAGCGGGTCTTCCTGCGGAAGGAGGCCCGTGGCAAGGGCGGTGCCGCCCCGCTCGTGACGGCGGCCGAGGACGCGGCCCGTGCCCTGGGCGCCGAGCGGATCGTCCTCGACACCCGCGACGACCTCGTCGAGGCGCGCACCCTGTACGCCCGCCTCGGCTACGAGGAGACCGAACCGCACAACGACAACGAGTACGCGGACCACTGGTTCACGAAGAACCTGACGTGACCGACGTAGACGTAGACGTAGCGGTAGACGTAGACCTCGACGTACCGGCGGCCCCCGCCTGATGCGGCCGTTCCGCGTCCGAGCCGCACAGTTCCGCGTTGAGTTCCTCGACCAGCCGGATCAGGTCGGTCGGGCGGTCGGGCCCCCACCAGTCGCCGAGCAGTTCGGCCAGGGACTCCTCGCGGGCCTTGGCGAGCTTCTCGGCGGCTTCGCGGCCGGTGTCGGTGAGGACGAGGTCGAGGCCTTCGCGCCGGGCGAGCCGGCGTTCCTCGATCTGCCGGGACGCGGCCATGATCACGCCGAGCGGTACGGCGCTGTGCTCCGTGAGCACGCCGGGCTCGACCCAGCCGTACCGCCTGATCCGCAGCAGCAGCCAGCCGGCGGCGGGCAGCAGGTCGTAGCCGGCCCGTTCGGTGATCTTCTGGTAGACCTCGCGCCGCCCCTCCCGCGACCCGAGCACCGACAGCGCCCGGCACACCTCGTCGTACGACGACCGCTCGACGGGGTTGCTGGCGAACGTCTCCGCGCCGTCCGGCGCCGTCACGGACGCCCGCAGCCGGTCCTCGCGCAGGAACCAGGCGAGGACGAAGCCGAGTACGGCGACGGGGGCGGCGTAGATGAAGACGTCGGTGATGGCGGAGGCGTACGCGTCGAGGGCGGACGGCCGTAGCGCGGGCGGGAGTTCGGCGATCTCGCGCGGGTCGGCCTTCAGTCCGTCGACGCTCACGCCGGGCGGGAGCCGGTCCCCGTCGAGCGCGTTCGACAGCTTGTCACCGAGCCGCCCGGCGAAGACCGTGCCGAAGACGGCCACGCCGAACGAGGCGCCGATGGAACGGAAGAAGGTCGCGCCGGAGGTGGCGACGCCCAGGTCCTCGTAGGAGACGGCGTTCTGCACGATCAGTACGAGGACCTGCATGACGAGGCCCAGGCCCAGGCCGAAGACGAAGAAGTACGCGGCCATCTCGCCGTCGCCGCTGTCCGCGTCGAGTTGGTGCAGGAGCAGCAGCCCGAGCGTGGTGACGGCGGTACCGGCGACGGGAAACACCTTCCAGCGGCCGGTGCGACTGACGATCTGCCCGGAAACCGTGGAGGACAGCAGCAGACCGAAGACCATCGGGAGCATGTGCACCCCGGACATCGTCGGGGACACACCCTGGACGACCTGAAGGAACGTCGGCAGATAGGTCATCGCGCCGAACATCGCGAAGCCCACGACGAAGCTGATCACGGCGGAGAGCGTGAAGGTGCGGACGCGGAAGAGCTTCAGGGGCAGTACGGGTTCGGCGGCCCGCCGCTCGACGGCCACGAAGGCGACGGCGAGCAGCACGGCCAGGACCGCGAGCAGGACGATCTGCGGGGAGCCCCAGTCCCAGGTGGTGCCGCCGAGGGAGGCGACCAGGACCAGGCAGGTGGCGACGGAGGCGATGAGGAAGGTGCCGGGATAGTCGATGGTGTGCCGCTCCGCCCGGCGCGGGATGCTCAGCACGGCGGCGATGACGACCAACGCCACCGCCCCGACCGGCAGGTTGACGTAGAACACCCAGCGCCAGCTCAGATGCTCCGTGAACAGCCCGCCGAGCAGCGGCCCGAGCACGCTCGTCGCGCCGAAGACCGCGCCGAACAGGCCCTGGTAGCGCCCCCGTTCACGCGGTGGGACCAGATCGCCGACGATCGCCATCGACAGCACCATCAACCCACCGCCGCCGAGGCCCTGAACCGCCCGGAAGCCGATCAACTGGGGCATGTTCTGCGCCATTCCGCACAGCGCCGACCCCATGAGAAAAATCACGATCGCCGTCTGGAACAGTTTCTTCCGGCCGTACTGGTCGCCGAGTTTCCCCCACAACGGCGTCGCCGCCGTCGCCGCGAGCATGTACGCCGTCACGACCCACGACAGATGGTCCAGCCCGCCCAGGTCGCTCACGATCGTCGGCAGCGCCGTCGACACGATCGTCTGGTCCAGCGCGGCCAGCAACATCCCGAGCAACAGCGCCCCGATGGAGACGAGCACTCCGCCGGGCACGTGTTCGGTGCCGGGGGCGTCATGGCGGCGGAGGGGCGCCGGAGGTGGCCGCCGAGGGGTGTCGGCGGCGCGCGTGCCGTCACCGGCCGCTCCCCGCGCGGCGCTGTCGTAAGTCGTGTCGTCGTCGGTCATGAAGACCTCCCGAGGGCCCGAGGGTCTCGTACAGCGTTCCCAGTGTCCTCTTCCCGGACTGTCATTCCATCGTGATCGGTGTGACCGGTTATGGCCTGTCGAACACATCCGGAACCTGTGATTCCTGTGACGTCTGGGAGATTCTGTGGCGATCGTTTGCTTAAACTCTGGAAGTCCTACGGGGAGGGACCACACGTGAGCGAACCGAACAGCCACATATGCCCGGAGTGCTCGGCCCCCAGGGGCCTGGACGGCACTCCGTCCTGCGGCTGCGCCCGCCGTGTCTCAGACGCCCTCCTGGAGGCCCGCACAGCGGAAGCCGCAGCCGCCGAGGACTTCGACCCCCTCCGCATCCGCCCGTACGTCGAACTGGGTGACGAGAAGCGTCAAGGCTTAACGACTCCGCGCCAGGACACCCCGACGATGGCCCTCCCGGCGGTGACGTCGTTCGAGGCGGGCGGGAAGGCCGCCTGGTCGCCCGACGCGCCCCGGCCGCACGGCACGCCAGGCGTGTCCCAGCCGCACGGCACGCCCGGGACCCCGCCCTCGTCCTCCCCGTCCTCCTCGTCCCCCTCGTCGCCTCCCCGCTCCCCCGGTCGGCCCTCGTCTCCGTCCTGGGCATCGCGCCCACGCCGGCGCCGACGCCGTACGGGCATCGTCGTCGCCCTCGCGGGAACGGCCGCCGCCGGCATGGTGGCCGTCGCCGGGGCCATGAGCGGGCTCTTCTCGTACGACACCCCCGAGCGGGACAGCGCGCTGCCGGAGGACGTACGGGCGAGCGCGCCGGACGCGTCGGCGGACGGGGGCGCGTCGCCGGTGGAGCCGGCGCCCGGGAAGCCCGACACCGGGGCCGGGGCGCCCGCGTCGACGCCGTCGGGCAACGCTCGGCGCCCGAGCCCCAGCAAGAGCCCGTCCCCGTCGCCCTCGCAGACGTCCCCCTCGCCCTCGGCGCCCGCGTCCGCCTCCCCACCGCAGCCCTCGCCCAGCGCCGAAGCCTCCGAGGGCACGTCGGCCGCCGGCGCGAACGAGGCGGGCGCGGCGGACGACCAGAAGGCCACACCCAAGGTGCTCCGTCTGGGCGACGACGACCCCGAGGTCCTCGAACTCCAGCTCCGCCTGAACCAGTTGGGCTTCTACTACGGCGACTTCGACCAGAACTTCGACGACCAGGTCGAAGAGGCGGTCATCGCCTTCCAGAAGAAGCGCGACATCCCGGAGGAGAAGGAGAAGCGGGGCGTCTACGGCTTCGTGACCCGGACCCAACTGGAGTCGGAGACGAAGGAACCGTGACGGGCCGGGCCGACCGACGGCCACCGACCGGCAGACGCGGACGCGGCCCGGGCAGTCGACCGGTCACCGACGACCGGTGGGGTCGGCCACCGGCTTCCCGCCCCGCGTGGTGCAGGATGAATCCATGAGCATCGTCAAGATCAACGTTCTCACGGTTCCCGCCGAGCAGCGCGAGGTGCTGGAGAAGCGGTTCGCTTCCCGCGCCGGCGTGGTCGAGAGCTCCGACGGCTTCGAGTGGTTCGAACTGCTCCGCCCCGTCGAGGGCACCGACAACTACCTCGTCTACACCCGCTGGCGCGACGAGGCCGCCTTCCAGGCCTGGATGGAGGGCCCCATGAAGCAGGCCCACCAGGGCGGCGGCGAAGGCGCCGAGCGTCCCAGGCCCGCCGCCACCGACTCCACCGTCTGGACCTTCGACGTCCTCCAGCAGACGGGCCCGAAGACCCCCGAGGCCTGACGTTCCCAGGGCCTGACGTTCCCAGGGCCTGGCGTCCGGCCGGGCCCGACGGAACCGGCTCCGCGCGACCACTCGCGTTCGCGTGGTCACTCGCCCCGGTCGTGCAGGTTGTTGACCGCCGCTTGAAGCCGCAGCCAGGTCGGATCCGTCGCCTCCGCGGTGGTCACCGTCGTCAGGTCGTCCGACTCCCAGGTCCGGGTCCCGTCGGTCATGACGAGGTGTGTCTCCAGATCGCCGTCGTCGGGGACCTCGGAGGTGGCGTCCAAGAAGGCGGTGACCGCGGCCCTCGACGTATCGCGGTCCGTGGTCCGGGCCTTCCCGGGGTCGGCGCGCACGGAGAGGAGCACGAGATCGCCCCCACCGCCGGCGACGACGAGCTCGCCCGTCGCCGTGACGCCCAGCCCGGACACCGGGGATCCGGCCGGCGCATCGTGTTCGACCGCGCCGTCATCGTCGAGGTCGACTTCAACGAGTGTCCCGGTCGGCGTTCCGATCCAGAGCACACCGGGTCGGGTGCCGAACGCGATGTTGTGCCGCGACCAGGCGCGCATCCGCTCAAGCCACTCCTGCGGGTACGGGTAGCCCGGGCTGGGTTCGCCGAGGGGCGTCGACAGAACACGGCGCAGCGAAGGAAACTCGAATACGTCCAGTGAGTTGTCGTAGGCGTTGCCCCGGATCGCGAGATGGCGTCCGTCCGCGCTGAAGACCGGCGTCTCGTAGCCGTCGGCGTCCAGGATGAGCGCCCGCCGAAGCAGTCGCATCACGGCCGGCGCGGCCCCTTGGCCGACCCGCGCGAAGAGTCCGAGTGTCGCGCCTTGGTCGCTCTGGAGCGTGACCACCACCCCGCCTGCGGGGTGCTCCGCGACCCCTGTGTCCCACCGTGGGCCGACACCGACGGTTCCCGAGGCGAGGTCGAGGATGTCAGAGCTCTCCCATGCGTCGTCCCCACCGGCTGACGACGGCGATGCCCACAACGTGCGACCGTCCGGGCTGAACGCCAGGCTGCCGTAGCCGGCATGGGGTGGAACGCCTTCCGGTTCGGAGAGCCCGGCCGGCGTCCACCGCACCACTCCGTGCTCGCCCGCCACCATGAGCAGCGGCCGGTCCGGATGCCATGCCACAGCGGGGGTCCGCTGCGTCCGGTCCCACCCGATGGCGTCGCCGTAGACCGGCGACCCGGCGCCGACGGTCTCGAGTTCGCGCAGTTGCCCGGCCCCGCAGTCCCAGACGTGGACCGCCGGACGCTCCGAGTCCAGGCCGGCGATCAGGGGAAGCCTCGGATGACATACCACCCGTTCAAGACAGGCCCCGCCACCGACTCGGGCACGCGCCACGGTCTCAAGATCAGTCACGCCGACACGGTAGTCCCCGAAGACGACAGGCCGGCAGCCGGCCACCTGATGCGCGGCCCGCACATCCACGGCGCCACGAGCCGGACCGCCGGGCGCACGCCTGTCCGACGCGCACCCGAAGCACCCCGCCGGCCCACGCCTATCCGACGTGCACCCGAAGGACCCCGCCGGCGCCCGTCTCGACCCGTACCGACCGCAGGTCGGGCACCACCGCGTCCGGTCCGTGGAAGCGGGCCCGCTCGCCGATGCCGACGACCCGCATCCCGGCGGCGCGCCCGGCCTCGATGCCGGCGCCGGAGTCCTCGAAGACGAGACAGTCCTCGGGCGCCACGCCCAGCTCGGCGGCCCCCTTCAGGAATCCCTCGGGGTCCGGCTTGCTCGCGCCGACGGACTCGGCGGTGATCCGCACCTCGGGCAGGGGCAACCCGGCGGCGCCCATCCGGGCCGTGGACAGGGCGACGTCCGCGGAGGTCACGAGGGCGTGCGGCACCCCGGCGAGGGAGGCGAGGAACCCCGGTGCGCCCAGTATGGGCACGACGCCGTCCAGGTCCGCGGTCTCCTCGGCCAGCATGCGCGCGTTGTCCGCGAGGTTCTGCTCCATCGGCCGGTCCGGCAGCAGCACCGCCATCGTGGCGTACCCCTGCCGCCCGTGCACGACCTTGATGACCTCGTCGCCGTCCAGCCCATGACGGTCGGCCCAGCGCCGCCAGACCCGTTCGACCGCGGCGTCCGAGTTGACGAGGGTCCCGTCCATGTCCAGCAGCAGGGCACGGGCGGTCAGAACGGTGGTGGCCGTCATCGGCAGGCTCCAGACACGGAGAGACGCGGAAAACACGAAGAACGAAGAACGGGGAACGGGGAACGGAGGGACGAGGACACGGAGAGACGCGGAAGGACAGCCACAGGCCACCCGCCGACGAGACAAGGTGGTCCCGCCCGCCGGTCAGGGAAAACGGGCGGGAGCCACTTTGTTCCCTCACGGTACAAAACAAATGGCCCCTCCCGCTACCACCCCGACGAAGGCTTCACCCTCCGTTCAGCTCACCCGACTCACCCGGTCACGGCCTCCCACAGGCTCCACACACCGAGTCCCACCATCAGCGCGGCGGCGATCCGGGTGATCAGCGTCAGCGGAACCCGCTTCATCAGCGCCCTGCCCCCGACGATGCCGAGCCCGGCCACGGCCCACAGCGCGAGGACCGCCCCGAGTCCCACGGACAGCGGATCGTCGTACCGGGCCGCGAGGTTGGCCGTCATGATCTGGGTCAGATCCCCGAACTCGGCGACCAGGATGAGCATGAAGCCCGCCCCCGAGACCTTCCAGAAGCTCTGGTCCTCCGGCCGCCGGATCTCCTCCTCGCCCTCGTCCTTCTTCATGAGCAGCATCACCGCGCCCGCCAGGAACAGCACACCGGTCAGCGCGTGCACGATCTGCCGCGGCAGCAGCGTGAGGACACTGCCCGCCGCCACCGCCAGCGCGACATGGACGGTGAAGGCGGCGGCGACCCCGGCGAAGACGTACGAGGCTCGGTAACGGGTGCCGAGCACCAGGCTGGCGAGGGCGGTCTTGTCGGGGAGTTCGGCAAGGAAGACGACGCCGAAGACGAGCGCCGTGACGCTGAAGCTGATCAATGTTCCTCAATCGGTCGGGGCCGCCCCACCGAGAGAAATCATCCGCTGACGCGACACCTCGGCACGGCAGCACACACGTCATCCGTGCCGTACGGCACGGATGTGCACTGCTTTGCCGAAGGTCTCGCTGGCGGGCCCCGCCTCATGAACTCGACGTCCACACGGCCGTCCATGTGACCTCGAACCAAAGGCTCGAAGGACCCGCTCCGGGCGCCGGCTCAGACGAACTGAGCAGTATGTCGACGGTCCCGGCGAAGAGCTACTCCCCTTCTGCGCCGCCCATCGTACGGGACTCACCCGAGCGGGCGATCGCGGGCCCGGCGCCGACGATCACGACCGCACCCCTTGTCGTGTCATGTTCGCGTCATTAACTTCTCACCGAACACACACGCGCCCGTAACACGGCGCGGCCACTCTTCAATCGCTCGTCAGCTCACCCGGTTCGGCCACAAGCCGCTCCAACGTCCCCACCCCCCGAGGGAGTTCGCATGCCGAAGTTCTACGCGCGTCGACGGCTCAGCATACTCACCGCGCTCAGCGGATTGGTAGCCTCCGTCGCGCTCTTCAACGCCCCCACCGCCTCCGCCGCCCTCCCCACCCCCGTCAGCGCCGCCACCGCCCGCAGCTACCTCGCCACCCTCACCGTGGCCACGGAGGACCGCACCGGGTACAGCCGGGACCTGTTCAACCACTGGATCACCATCAGCGGCACCTGCAACACCCGCGAGACGGTCCTCAAGCGCGACGGTACGAACGTCGTCACCGACTCGGCCTGCGCCTCCACCAGCGGCAGCTGGTACTCCCCGTACGACGGCGCCACCTGGACCGCCGCCTCCGACCTGGACATCGACCACCTCGTGCCGCTGGCCGAGGCCTGGGACTCCGGCGCCGACAGCTGGACGAGTTCCCGGCGCCAGGCGTTCGCCAACGACCTGACCCGCCCGCAGCTCATCGCCGTCACGGACAACGTGAACCAGGCGAAGGGCGACCAGGACCCGGCCACCTGGATGCCGTCGCGCACGGCCTACCGCTGCACGTACGTCCGCGCCTGGGTCCAGGTGAAGTACTACTACGACCTCTCGGTCGACTCCGCCGAGAAGACCGCGCTCACCAACTACCTGGCGAGCTGCTGACGCCGGCCGAACCGGGCAGGCCCCCGGCCGAACGGGGCAGCCCCCCGGTCGAATCGGGCGGCAAGTAGCCCGGAACCTCCCCGCTCACCTCCGTCGTTCCGTACCGTACGGGGCGACGGAGGAGGGCGAGCCGAAGAGGAGCGCGGCAACGGCCGTGCGCCCGAAGGCGGACCCGGCCGGAGAAAGGGCGGGTGAGCGCCGATGGCGGGGCTGCGTCTGGGGCCACTGCTGAGATACGTGGACGGCTCGTCCGCGACCGTGTGGGTCGAGGCGAACCGGCCGTGCGCCGCCGAGGTGCGGTGCGCCGGCGGCGGGGGCGGCGAGGCCCGCACCTTCCAGATCGCCGGCCACCACTACGCGCTGATCCCGGTGACGGGCCTGACCCCGGGCACGGCATCGGCGTACGAGGTCCTCCTCGACGGCACCCCGGTGTGGCCCCCGCCGGACTCCGCCTTCCCGCCCTCGGAGATCCGCACTCCGGCCGAGGACGACACCGTCCGCGTCGCCTTCGGCTCCTGCCGCTGGGCCGCGCCACCCGCCGACGAGCCCGACCCGGTGGGCCCGGACGCCCTGGACACCCTCGCGTCCCGGATCGCCGCCGACCCGCGGGCCGAGCGCCCCGACGTACTGCTCCTCCTCGGCGACCAGGTCTACGCGGACGAGACCTCCGAGGCCACCCGTCGCCGGCTCGCCGCCCGCCGGAACCTGGCCGACCCACCGGGCGACCAGGTCGCGGACTACGAGGAGTACACCCACCTCTATTACGAGTCCTGGCTCGACCCCGAGATCCGCTGGCTGCTCTCCACCGTGCCCAGTTGCATGATCTTCGACGACCACGACGTCATAGACGACTGGAACACCAGCGAGTCCTGGCTCGCCGACATGCGGGCCACCTCCTGGTGGCGGGAGCGGATCCTCAGCGGCCTGATGTCGTACTGGGTCCATCAGCACCTCGGCAACCTCTCCCCCGCCGAACTGGCCGCCGACCCGCTCCACGCCGCCGTACGCGCGACCCCGGACGGCACGGACGCCCTGCGCGCGTATGCCGCCCGGGCCGACCAGGACCCGTCCTCGGTCCGCTGGAGCTACCGGCGGGACTTCGGGCGCGTACGCGTGCTGATGCTCGACACCCGGGCCGCGCGGGTCCTCGACGAGCGGAAGCGGTCGATGCTGGACCCGGGCGAGGCCGAGTGGCTGCGCGCCCAGGCCCTCGACGCCCCCGGCTCGTACGACCACCTCCTCATCGGCACCTCCCTGCCCTGGCTGCTGCCGCACCTGGTGCACGACGCCGAGTCCTGGAACGCGGCGCTGTGCCGGGGCGAGCGCGGGGAGCGCTGGGCGCGGTTCGGGGAGGGGCTGCGGCGGCGGGCCGATCTGGAGCACTGGGCGGCGTTCCCGGCGTCCTTCGAGGCGCTGACCGACCTGGTCGCCGAGGCGGGCTCGGGGGCCGGGGCACCGGCGACGGTGCTGGTGCTCTCCGGGGACGTGCACCATGCCTACATCGCCGAGCCGTCCTGGCCCGCCGACACCACCGGCCCCGACGCCCGCGTACTCCAGCTCACCTGCTCCCCCGTCCACAACTCCGTCCCGTTCTCCATGAGGCTCGGCTTCCGCTTCGGCTGGAGCGGCGTGGGGCGGGCGATCGGCCGCTGGTTCGAGCGGCACGGCCGCGGCGAGCGCCCGTCCATCGACTGGCGCAGAACGGGCGGCCCTTGGTTCGGCAACCAGCTCATGACCCTGACCCTGCACGGCCGTTCGGCCCGTCTGCGCCTCGACCGGGCACGGGCCCGGCGGGGCGGGAAACCATGGGCCCGGC
>NZ_AEJC01000586.1 GCF_000317595.1 Streptomyces ipomoeae 91-03
GGTACATGCGAAGCCGCGCGTACATACGCGCGTGTTGTGTCGAGCTAAACCTAAAGCCCAACACAGGTATTTCGTACGAGGGTTCCCCCTACCTTTCGTGCTGGCTGCTACCCCCCGGCCGACCTCGCGTCAGCGGCGGCCCAGGAAGATCGGGTTCGTGAACGCCGCCAGCGGGCCCGGGAAGCCCGTGACGACCGGTGGGTGGCCCCACCGACTGGTGTTACTCGCAGGTGCTGTTGGAGCAGGCGGACTCGCAGGTCTGGCCGCAGCCGTCGCCGGTGTCGTTCAGAAGCGCCCCGACGACCGGCGCGGACGCGACGGTCTCGATGCTGAGGTCGAAGTCCGACCCTCCGCCAGCCGCGAAGTCCGTGCCTGCCTTCAGGGTTGTACCGGTGATCCTCGGTGCCATCTCGTTCTCCTCCTCAGAGGTGGGTGGACGTGCTCTCAACGGCCTGATCGCGACGCCTACGGCGCTACGACCAGGAGATCGTGATCCGCGTGTGCCGACGGTCGATGACCCGGCCAACGGGGAGTCGGTCGCCCGGCGTCCCGGCCGGGTAGACCTCGATGTGCGCCCGCTGTCGGCGGTGTTCGCCGTTCCAGACCTGGAACTCCTCGACCAGGCGCTCTGCAACTGCCTTGCCCTGCGGACCGTGGCCGACGGCGCCCAGCTCGAAACGGTCGGGGTCCTCGGCGGCGCGTACCGTCCGGTAGGCGAAGCTGTCGCCGTCCACCAGAGTCGGTACGCCGAGCGGAGTCCTGGCGGCGACGAGGCCGCGCTTCCGGGCGGCAAGGGTCGCGGCCATGAGGGGCAGGTCGTCGAACGCGGTCGCCAGCCACAGGTCCAGGTGCTCCTTGGACTCGTCACCCGCGAGCGTCACCCCCGACCACACCTCGGCACGATGCGAGCGCAGCGATGCGCGCAGGGCCTCGACATCGGGCTCGGGGTGATCGTCCAGGCGCAGGGCGATCTCCTCGCCCTCGACGCCGTGGAGGACCGCCAGACGCATGCGGTTCTCGCCGACACCCCGCATCGGCACGAACCCACACAGCTCCACCCCGTCGCTGACCAAGTGCTGGTCGTCGCGAACGAACGCGACGGTGCGGGTCATGCCACGCATCCGCAGCGGGACGACCAGTCGGCCGCCCTCCTTCAGCTGGTGAATCCAGGCGGGCGGGATGTCGGCGGCCTGGACGGTGATGACGATGCGGTCGTATGGCTGGTGTTCCGGCGCGCCGTATTCGCCGTCGGCGGTGAGGACAGTGACGTTGCTATAGCCGGTCGCTTTCAAGAAGTCCTTGGCGCGCCCGGTGACATCGGGATCGATGTCAAGGGTGACGACGTGGCCGCCGTCACCGACCAGCTCAGCGAGATAGGCGGCGTTGACGCCGCCGGAGCCGATCTCCAGGACCCTCATCCCCGGCTGAATGTCGGCCTGTTCGATCTGCATGGCCTGGATGCGCGGCGCGGACACGGAGCTGATCTGTGTGCCGGTGGCGTCGGTCTTGGTGATCGTGGCGGTCTCGGGCTCGTAGACCTTGGCCATGTCCTCGTCGGGCGTGGTGAGGTGGCGGGGGACGGAGCGGAAGGCGGCCACGACGCGAGGGGTGCGCGCAGCACCGAGTGCGATGAGCCGTTCCACCATCCTGTCGCGCAACTCCTGCTCGGTAGCCGGGGCTTTGTCGCTGTTCTCTGTCGTCATGACGGGGACGTTATCCACGGACGGCCTCCTTCTCGGCGCCTGCGCGCCGAGGGGGTCGGGGCTGATGGACTGGGGTCAGGCGAGGCCGGGGACCGGAGGTTCCAGGGGACGGAACTGCCGCCCTTCGAAGGCACCCTCCGGGGAGCCGGAACGATCAGTGAGCCGGGGCTCACGTCGGCCGACACACAGCTCCTCGTGCACGTACGCCCTTATGACGCCCGAGCTGCCCGTGCAGCTGATGCGGTCGGCGGGCTCACCCTCGGCGAACTCCTCCTTGCAGAGCCCACAGACGCGCCAGCTGATCTCGGCAGAGACTTCCTCGTCGTGGGTCGCGGCACCGAGCGGGCCGTGGTGCTCGAACAGGTGGAGCAGCGCGCGGGACATGGTCACGAGGTCGTACGTATGGGGTCCAAGATGGGCTAGCGTGATCTTCTCTCCTTCCAGCAGGATCTCGGCCGTGTCGATCAGGACATGGATCGCCAGGCGCCGCATCCGCTCCGCCATGCGGACCGCGAGGGCGCGGACGTCCGGGGCGAGCACCTGAACATGGCCACGCACCTCGGTACGCAGCGGGGCGAGTTCCTTACCTACTGGCAGGCGTGGGGACAGCAGAATCCGTTGGTACGTCTCCCGGATCATGTCCGTGTCGAGCGGTACCGGCGTTCCCGCGTCGGTGGGCGGATCGATGACGGTCACCTGGTCGCCTCCTCATTCGCCCCCTGCCAGGCGATCCGGTACCGGCCAAGGGCGAGGAGTTGCAGCACCGCGTGCGGAGAGCACAGTGCGCCGTCTCTCCTGGGCGGCACAGACCAGTACGAGATGGCCTTGTCCGGGACGGCGTTGCGCTCCGGGATCGGCACAGTGATGCAGGAGCCGGTCGACAGCAGCTTCGCGTCCAGGCGCTGATCCAGCTTCTGCCGCCTCGGAACCCACTCGTACTGCTCGGCAGCGCTCACGGGCACCAGCGCGTAGTACCGGTGCGGACGGAAGCTCATGAAGACAGGGCCGCCGAACAGCGCTCCTGCGAGGTACCGGTCCGCCTTGGCCAGATCGTCCGTGCCGGCGGCCGCCCACACCACCGCGGCCTCCATGCGGACGGTGGCGAAGAGGGTGCCGCAGTTCAGCAGGGCGACGCCGGTGTTCACCCATGCCTTCTGTGCGGCGGCCTCGTCGTCAGCGGCGCGCAGCAGCCATTCCCCGCTGAAGAAGGCCTCGTCGGTGGCGGTGAACAGATGCTGGCCAGCCGCCGGGCTCGGGGTGGGTCCGGAGTGGGCGAGGACGCCGGTCATTTGTGTCTCGGCAAACAGGAGAACAGGTGTGGTGTCGGGGGTCATGCGATGGCCTCCGCGGATCGGCTGACGCGCCCGAAGGCTGCGCCGAGCTGGTGAGTCGTCACGTCACCGTCTACGCAAGCAGCATCGGGGAGGCGGCTGCGACGCCAGAGCGATGTAAGAGCGATGAAAGAACCGGGCGTTGGCGGCATGATCACTACCAACACCGGGGCAGGAACAGGTGGGGGGCGGTACGGTCACCGGTAACCGTCCCGTCACGTCGGATGCTGCCCGGAGCGGATATGGCCGACCGCTGCAAGATTCCCAACGCCGTGTTACGCGCGGCGCGCGAGGACGAGTTCCAGATGTCCCGCCAAGAGTTCGCGAAGCTCATCGTGACGACTGGCGAAGAAATGGGCGAGGTGGTCGCCTGCACTCCGCGTCTGGTGGCGGCCTGGGAGGACGGGGACGTTCAGGCTCCGCGTGCGGTGTACCGCCGCATCCTCACCCGGCTGACCGGGCGGACCATGGGGGAGCTGGGGTTCCGCCTCAGCGGCCCGATGCGGCCGGTCTGGTCGACGGACTGGGCGGACGGGCCAGAACAGGAGCAAGTGGCTGTGGACCGCCGTGCCTTCGGGATTAATGGCGCGGGCGCTGCCCTGTCGTTCATCCCGCTCGGAGTTGCCAGGGAAAACCCTCCGGGCCGGATCGGGGTCGGCGATGTACGAGCCGTGGACCGCGCCGTCAGCATGATCTACGCACACGACCACGATCACGGCTCTGCCGCTGTACGCCGCGATGCCTCCAAGGCGTTGCACATCGCCTACCAGTGGCTCCACGAGGGCACGTACACGGAGCGCACCGGCAGGCGACTACGGTCGGCGACCGGCCATCTGTCGATCGCGGCCGGGTGGCTGGCGTACGACTCCGGCCGCCCCGCTGACGCCCGTAGCCTCTACAACGAGGCGCTGGCCGCCGCCCGGATCGCAGACAACCCGGCCCTCGAAGGGCACGCCTTCGGCTGTTTGTCCTTGCTCGCCAAAGCGTCGGGCCGTCCACGTGAGGCAATCTCCGCAGCGCAGGGCGCGCAGACGGTGGTGAAGTCGTACGGCTCGGCGCGGATGCTCTCCCTCATGGCGATGCGGGAGGCCGGCGGATGGGCCCTGCTTGGTGACACCAGTGCTACGGATCAGGCAATCGTGCGTGCTCACCGTCTCTACGCCGAGGGCCCGAGCGACGCCGACCCCGCCTGGCTGGAGTTCTACACGCCCGCCGAATTGGCCGGTCTGGAGGCACTCGCGCGGGCCGACCTCGATCAGCACGAACGGGCGGCTGCCGGGGCCGAGCAGGCCGTGTTGCTATACGGCGACGCTTTCGCCCGTAATCGCGCCCTGTACACGGCGGACGTGGCCATTCAGCATGCGGTGAGGGAACGGCCGGAGCCGGAGGCCGCGGCTGAGGCTGCAGGCCGCGTTCTGGCCTACCTGCCTGCCGTGCGCTCGGACCGGCTGCTGAAGCAGGTGCACAACGTCGAGAGCGCGCTCCAGCGGCACGCCGCCGTGCCGGCGGTCGCTGACTGGCTGGAGGAGTACCGCAACACCACCGGTGTCAGCTGAGGAGGAGACGGTGACCACCCCGAGCACCCGTACCAATGTGTTGATCCGCACCTACGGGCCCGGCCAGGTGCCGCCGATGCTCGACGTGCTCGCTGACATCTGGGCCGACGCCCACCCCGAGCTCGTCGACAATCCGGGCGCGGAGGCGCTGGGTTTGTCCGTGCCCGCCCTGCGCCGCCAGGTGGAGGGCCACCTGAAACATCCCGGCTTCGCTCTGGTCATCGCCTACGCAGGCGGCACTCCGGTGGGCTTCGGGTACGCCTTCCCGTGCTCTGCCGACTACTGGTTCGGTCCGGGCCTGGTCGAGCAGGTCCCCGAAGGAGCCCGCACGGAGCGTCTGATGGGCTTGTGTGAATTGGCCGTACGTCCCCCCTGGCAGTCCCAAGGGATCGGCACGCGGCTGCACGCCGCACTACTCCAGGCCGTCAACCCGCAGTGGTCGTCTCTGCTCGCCCTGCCCTCCAACCGGCGCGGCCAGGACCTGTATGCGCGGCTCGGGTACGAGTACGCGGGTCCATATCGCAACAGTCCCGACGGACCCGAGTTCGATCTGCTGCTACTCCAGGTCGGGGAAACGGCCTGACGCGGTTCTTCCGTTGGGCGGGTCCCGCGCCGCCCGGGCGTGCCAACTGTGTGGTGCGCGACTTCGCCGAGCGGCCCGCATCACCGTAGCGGGCCGCCCCCTCCCCGGTAGCCGATCAGGCAGCCGTAGGGCACTACGCAGCGCGCGGGCTACTCCCCGGCCCCCGAAGCGTCCCACCGGGCCAGGTCCTTCAGCCAGATGCCCGCGGTGCTGTCGGACGGCGCCCGCCAGTCGCCGCGCGGCGACAGCGAACCACCGGCCAGGACCTTCGGTCCGTTCGGCATGGCCGAGCGCTTGAACTGGGCGAACCCGAAGAAGCGGCGGCAGAAGTACTCCAGCCAACGCCAGATCTCCGGTAGGTCGTACGCCGTCCGCTCGCTCTCCGGGAATCCGGGCGGCCATGCGCCGGCCTCTTGGTCCCGCCAGGCGTGCCAGGCCAGGAAGGCGATCTTCGACGGCCGGAAACCATGGCGCAGCACATGGAACAGCGTGAAGTCGTGCAGCGCGTACGGGCCGATCTTGGACTCGGTGGACTGCAGTTCCTCGCCCGGCACCAGCTCCGGGCTGATCTCGGTGTCGAGGATCGCGGCCAGCGTCTTGTTGGTCTCGTCCTCGAACTGTCCGCTGCTGATGACCCAGCGGATGAGGTGCTGGATCAGCGTCTTCGGCACCCCGGAGTTGACGTTGTAGTGGCTCATCTGGTCGCCGACGCCGTACGTGCACCAGCCGAGCGCCAGCTCGGACAGGTCACCGGTGCCGAGGACGATGCCGCCGCGCTGGTTGGCCAGCCGGAACAGATAGTCGGTGCGCAGCCCGGCCTGCACGTTCTCGAAGGTCACGTCGTACACCGGCTCGCCGGAGGAGAACGGGTGGTCGATCTCCTGCAGCATCAGCCGTGCGGTGGGCGTGATGTCCAGCTCTGCCGCGGTGACGCCGAGCGAGTTCATCAGCTTGTGGGCGTTGCCCTTGGTGTGCTCGCCGGTCGCGAACCCGGGCAGCGTGAAGGCCAGGATGTCGCTGCGCGGCCGGCCCGCGCGGTCCATGGCCCGGGCGGCCACGATCAGGGCGTGCGTGGAGTCCAGCCCGCCCGACACCCCGATGACGATCTTCGGGCCGCCGATCGCCGTCAGCCGCTGCTGGAGGCCCGCGACCTGGATGTTGTACGCCTCGTAGCAGTCCTGGGCGAGGCGGGCGGGGTCGGCCGGTACGAACGGGAACCGCTCGACCCGGCGCCGCAGCCCGAGGTCGGTGGTGGGCGGGTCGAGCCGGAACGACACCTGCCGGAAGCCGTTGGCGCGGGCCGCGTGGGCCCGGCGGTTGTCGTCGAACGTGCCCATCCGGGCTCGGGCCTGCCGCAGCAGGTCGAGGTCGACGTCGGCCACCGCGTACTGGTCGCCGAGGGGGAAGCGGTCGGTCTCGGCCAGCAGGACGCCGTTCTCGTAGATCATGGTCTGGCCGTCCCAGGACAGGTCGGTGGTCGACTCGCCGAGGCCGGCCGCCGCGTAGACGTACGCGGCGAGGCAGCGCGCGGACGCCGACTGGCACAGCACCCGCCGCTCCTCGGCGCGGCCGACGGTGATCGGGCTGCCCGACAGGTTGACCAGCACGGTCGCCCCGGCGAGCGCCGCCTCCGCGCTGGGCGGCACCGGCACCCACATGTCCTCGCAGATCTCCGCGTGCAGGACGAGGCCGGGCAGGTCCTCCGCCGCGAACAGCAGATCCGGGCCGAACGGTACGGCCGCCCCGCCGATCCGTATCGTGCCGCCGCGCTCGTCGTCGCCCGCCGCGATCTGCCGCTTCTCGTAGAACTCGCGGTAGGTCGGCAGGTACGACTTGGGTGAGACCCCGAGGACGCGCCCCCGGTGCACGATCACCGCGCAGTTGTAGATCCGGTGGCGATGGCGCAGCGGGGCACCGATCACCAGCACCGGCAGCAGCTCCGCCGACCCGGCCACCACGGTCCGCACGGCCGCCTCGACCTCGTCGAGCAGCGCGTCCTGCAGCAGCAGGTCCTCGATGGAGTACCCGGACAGACAGAGCTCGGGGAACACGGCGACGGCCGCCCCGTCCTCCGCGCACCGGCGCGCCTGCCGCAGCACCGCCTCCGCGTTGGCGGACGGATCGGCGATCGCCGCGTGGCCGGTGCACGCGGCGACCCGCGCGAAGCCGTGCTGATAGATCGACCTGAAGTTCACGATGTGCTGACCGGCCTTTCGAAGAACGTCTCCAGTACCCACAGTCGCACGGGTCCCGCTCAGGCCCGTCCGACGGGTCCCGCTCACGCCCTCGGCCGCGGGCGGCGGGGTCGATGTCGTCCTCGATGCCCTTGTACGTCCCCGTGTGGCTCACCCTATCCGGTACGGGGTACATCATGATCATGCCGAATGCGGTTCGGTCGTGCGCGAGTCGACGTCAGCAGCGCAGGCATGCGAACGGCCCCGCTCATCCGTCCGGCAGAGAGGCAGAAGAGCGGGCCGGTGCTGTCTTGCGGCACCGTTCGGTGGGAAGTGGTGCTCCAGCCGGTGGGTCGGACGGGCCGCCTCCATGGCACCGCCTCCGCTGCGCACCGGGGCGCGGCAGAAGGCCTCATGGCGGACAAAGCGCCGGCTGGTCCTCGCCGCGTACGCCCCACATCGGTCCCACCACTCGAGTCGCCCCCGGTGTCGGGATGCGAAGCTGCTCACAAGATCGCCGCTTACCCGGGAGGGACCCGTGGCAGTCACCTACCTGATGCTCGCACGACTACCGGAGGGACGGCTGGGTGCCTTCGACGCCTACGAGAGCGCCGTCCTGCCGCTCCTCGCCGAACACGGGGGGCGTCTCGAACGGCGGCTGCGCACTCTTGACGATCGTGTCGAAGCCCACCTCGTGAGCTTTCCCGGCGACGAGGACTTCGCCGCCTACCGAGCCGACCCCCGGCGCTCCTCCGCCGCGCCGCTGCTGGAATCGTCCGGAGCGGCGATCGAACTGCTCGCTGTGCGCGACGTGCGGTGACTCGACAAGCTCCGGCGGGGCCCGCCGACGCGCTCGCCAAGTGCCCCGCGCTCACCGGGATGGGCCGCACTCCGTTCTTGCCCACCGGCCACAGCCGCCCCGAGGCGGGCACGACGGATGACGGGGACGGAAGGGAGCGGGCCGTTGGACGCGGCGGCGGCGCGCCTGGTGGGCGAGCTGACGGCGGGCCCGCGCGGGGCCGGTGACCCGCGGACCACGGAGGAAACCAGGCGATACCTCA
>NZ_AEJC01000587.1 GCF_000317595.1 Streptomyces ipomoeae 91-03
CCCCATGCCCTGTAACAGGCGCCTACGCCACTGGTCCGCTACTGATCGCGGTACATCTCCGCGACGAGGAACGCCAGGTCGAGCGACTGGCTGCGGTTGAGCCGGGGGTCGCAGGCCGTCTCGTAGCGCTGGTGGAGGTCGTCGACGAAGATCTCGTCGCCGCCGCCGACGCACTCGGTGACATCGTCGCCGGTGAGCTCCACGTGGATGCCGCCCGGGTGGGTGCCCAGGCCCTTGTGGACCTCGAAGAAGCCCTTGACCTCGTCGAGCACGTCGTCGAAGCGGCGGGTCTTGTGGCCGGAGGCCGCCTCGAAGGTGTTGCCGTGCATCGGATCGGTGACCCAGGCCACGGTCGCGCCGGAGGCGGTGACCTTCTCCACCAGCTCGGGCAGCTTGTCGCGGACCTTGTCGGCGCCCATGCGGACGATGAAGGTCAGCCGGCCCGGCTCGCGGTCGGGGTCGAGGCGCTCGATGTACTGCAGCGCCTCCTCGGCCGTGGTGGTCGGGCCGAGCTTGATGCCGATCGGGTTGCGGATCTGCGAGGCGAACTCGATGTGCGCGTGGTCCAGCTGGCGGGTGCGTTCACCGATCCACACCATGTGCGCCGAGACGTCGTAGAGCCTGCCGGTCCGCGAGTCGACGCGGGTGAGCGCCGCCTCGTAGTCGAGCAGCAGCGCCTCGTGCGAGGAGAAGAACTCGACGGTGCGGAACTCCTCCGGGTCGGCCCCGCAGGCGTGCATGAAGTTCAGCGCGTTGTCGATCTCGCGGGCGAGCTGCTCGTAGCGCTGGCCGGACGGGGACGACTTCACGAAGTCCTGGTTCCAGGCGTGCACCTGGCGCAGGTCGGCGTAGCCGCCGGTGGTGAAGGCGCGGACCAGGTTGAGCGTGGAGGCGGAGGCGTTGTACATCCGCTTCAGGCGCTCGGGGTCCGGGACGCGGGCGGCCTCGGTGAAGTCGAAGCCGTTGACGGAGTCGCCCCGGTAGGTCGGGAGCGTCACACCGTCGCGGGTCTCGGTCGGCTTGGAGCGCGGCTTGGAGTACTGACCGGCGATACGGCCCACCTTCACGACCGGCACGGAGGCCGCGTACGTGAGGACGGCGCCCATCTGGAGCAGCGTCTTCAGCTTGTTGCGGATGTGGTCGGCCGAGACGGCGTCGAAGGCCTCGGCGCAGTCGCCGCCCTGGAGGAGGAACGCCTCTCCCTTGGCGACAGCCGCCATCCGGGCGCGCAGCTGGTCGCACTCGCCCGCGAAGACGAGCGGCGGATACGACTCGAGCTCCGCAACGACTGCGCGCAGAGCCTCGGGGTCGGGGTACTCGGGCTGCTGCGCCGCGGGCAGGTCTCGCCAGGTGTTGCCGGCGCTCGGGCCGGTCTTAGCGTTCACGGTCACTCCATACACATTACGGGGTTGTGTCCGGGGTCCTGCCCCACGCTCATCAGATGAGACGCACTCATCAGTTGAGAGGGGGCAGGAGACGGGCACGACGAGGGCCGGGACCAGGGACGAGCACGACAGACAAGGCCCGGTCCGGTTCGGTTCAGTCCGGTCTGGTTCGGTTCAGCCCGGTTCGGTTCAGTCCGGTTCGAAGGTCAGCTCCTCGGTGACGGGTGAGCCGGTGGTGAGGAACGCCCGGGCCGCGCCGAGGGCCAGCTCGCGCGGGACCACCGACTCCATGGGCACCTCGGTGTACGAGCCGAAGTAGTCGAAGACCACGGTGCCCTCGCGGGAGCGGTCGCCGATGCTGTGGAACGTGTCCTCCAGCGGATCGGTCCACAGCAGCACGTCGCCGTGCGGTGTGGGGCCGATCGAGAGGGCGGAGCCGTTGTCGGCCTCCAGTTCCAGGGCGGGGGCACCGCGCCCCGATCCGGCTCCCATGCCGGTCAGCTCGACCAGCAGGGTCGCCACCTCGGCGGCGTCGGTGACCGTCCGCTCCCGTGGCTCGTCGGCCTCGGGGTCGAAGTAACGGGCCAGCATTCAGCCGATCCCTTCCACGATTCTCGTCTCCGTGATGGGGCCCTTGCTGCCGCCCGGCACCACATGGACCGTCAGCGTAGAACCCCGGGGCACCATCCTGGGCAGCAGATAGTCGCACCCTGTCAACTTCCCCGCCTGGCAGGGCGCCCGGTTGATCCACAGGGTGGCGGAGGTCAGCCCCTCGTTGCGCATAGTGGCCGCGGCATGGGCCTCCACATGGGACTTGGTGACCCGGTTCATACCCGGGGTGCCCTTGGGCATCGTCCAGCCCGGCGGATGCTGGCCGCTGATCAGCGGTACCTCGGAGCCGTCGGGCCGGACCAGGGTGCCGCTGGTCTTGCCGCCCGCGTAGGCGGGCACCGTGTTGGCCGGCCGCTTGGGTCCGCGGCTGGTCACCTTCTTGACGCCCGCGACGACCTTCGCACTGGCCGCCTTGGCGGCGTCGGCGACCTTGCCGCCGGCGGCCCGTGCCGCGTTGGCGACGGCGCGTCCGCCCTGGGCCACGGCCCCGGTCACCGTCGACGCGGCCTTCGCGCCCCCGGCCTTCACCACCTGGCCGAAGGCCGTGTTGCCCAGTGCCCTGGCCCCGGCGCCGAGCGCGGCACCCGCGCCCGCGGTGGCCGCGCCGAAGGCCGCGCCCATGCCCACGTTGGCGGCGAGCCCGCCCCAGGAGAAGTCCTGCTTGCCCTCGGCGACGTCCACGCCGTATCCGGCCGCCGCGCCCGCGGCACCCGCCGCCGCGCCCGCCAGGACCAGACAGCCGACGCCCGTGGCGCACACCGCGCCCACGGCGATGCCGACACCGATGCCGACGGCGACGTTGGCGATCAGGCCCTTGTTCTCGTTGGCCCAGTCCCAGGCCTTGGACGCGCCTTCCTTGACGGCGTTCCAGGCGCCGGACAGCGACCACAGTCCGGTCGGGTCCACGTACATGACCGGGTTGTTCGCGCCGTAGGAGTAGGCGTTGGCGGTCTGGGCCGAGGAGCCGTCGTAGGCGGGGTCGGGCGAGACGAACCGGCCCAGGTCCGCGTCGTAGTAGCGGGCGCCGAGGTGGTTGAGGCCGGTGCTCGTGTCCTTGACCTTGCCGAGCCAGCCGCGGTCGGTGGGCGGTGGCAGCGAGAGGTCGCGCAGTTCGCCGTAGGGGTCCCAGTAGCTGCGCTCGACCAGGCCGGTGCCCTCCGGGACGGCGATCTGGGCCGAGCCCTGGGTGTCGTTGAACTGCCACTTGAGGATGCCGCTCGGCAGGCGTTCGGCGACCGTGCTGCCGTCGACGGCGTAGTAGCGGGTGCCCTTGGCGATGCCGAGGGCGACGGTGATCTCCTGGCCGTCGATGTAGAGGGTGGCGACGCCGGCCGGGTCGGTCCTGACCAGCCGCTGGCCACCCGGGCTGTAGACGAACTCCGTCTTCTTGAGCAGCGCGGTCGTCGAGGACTCCAGGCGCTGCTGGGCGTCCCACTTCAGCGTGGTCGGGACGAGCGCCTTGACCTTCTTGCTGAGGGCGCCGTTCGCGTCGTACGCGAAGGAGTCGTGGTCCACGCCGGTCACCGCGTGCGGGTGGTCGGCGTCCTCGTAGGCGTACTCGCGGGTCTTGTGCAGAGACCGGACGGAGGCGACGTTGCCGTCGTCGGTGTACGTCCAGGACTTGTTGAAGCCGGCCGGTCCGTCGTGGGTGAGGGTGGAGTCCTCGTCGGAGCAGTCGGTGCGGTGGGTGGTCCAGCCGTGGCCGAGCCTGCCCAGGGAGTCGTAGGTGAAGCAGGTGGCCACCGGCTTGGGCAGCGCCGTGTCGGTGACGGAGGTGAGGTTGCCCGCCGGGTCCCAGCGGTAGGTGTCGTCCTGTTTCGCCTCCATCTCGTCGTCGTGGGCGCCGCCGACCAGGGTCTGGATCCTCGACAGCCGCTGGGTGTCGTCCTCGTAGGCGTAGGCCCGGCGCAGCGGGTGGTGGGCGTCGTCGTAGTCGCGTCCGGCGAGCTTGCCGTCCGCCGCGTAGTCGGTGTTCGAGATGTACGACCTGGTCTTCTCGTCGCCGGTCAGCGGGTCCTTCAGGACACCGGAGAGCCGGTCGGGGTTGCCGAGCGGGTCGTATGTCGTGGTGATCTTCTCGGCGGGGGTGCCGAGTACGGCGTCCGGATAGTCGAGGCTCACCACGTTGTCGGCGGCGTCGTAGCCGTATCCCACGCGGTAGGTGCGCTGGTGGAGTGCTCCGCCGACGCCGGCCGGGAAGGTCCAGGCCCGGCCGGTGATCCGGCCGCGCGCGTCGTACCCGGTGACGGCCAGGGTGTAGTCCTTGCCGTCCTTGTGCGTGGTCTGGGACGCCTCGCGGCCGATGCCGCCGGGGACGGAGGCCTTGTCGTAGGCCCAACCGGCGATCTTCTTCCCGGTTTCCGGCTCGCCCTCCCAGCGGCTGACCGGACGGTTCAGCTCGTCGTAGACCGTGGAGAGGGTCGGCTTCGCGTCGTCGCCGGCTTCGAGGGACGTGGCGTTCCAGACGGAGACCGGGTTGCCATTGGCGTCGTAGCGGGTCTTCGTACGTCCCGCGTCGGCGTCGTCGCTCAGCACGCGCCGGGCGAGCAGGTCGTAGGCGTACGTGGAGACGTGTCCGCCGGGGTCCTCGACGGAGGCCACCTGGTCGGCGGGGGTGTAGGTGTACTCGGTGACCACGGCGTCCGCGCCGACGCCCTCCTGGTTGCGCACCACACGGCCGCGGGCGTCGGTCCACGCGGTGGTGGTGACACCGCCCTCGGGCGGGGTGGTGCGGGAGTGGTCGCCGAAGTAGGAGACCGTGCTGGACCACAGCGCCTTGCCCTGCCCGTACTGCGTCGAGCGCACGATGCGGCCGAGCGAGTCATGGGTGTGCCGGGTCTCGTCCGCCTCGCCCTCCGCGACCGCGAGCAGCGCGGACCCGGCGGGGCCGTCGGCGACCAGCGGCAGCGACTCGGCGACGATGTTGCCCACGTCGTCGTACCGGGTGTCGGTGACGACCGTCTTCTCGTTCCCGGAGGTGGAGGCCGGGGAGACCTGCTGGGTCTGCCGGTCGCGGCCGAGCGAGTCGAGGAAGGTCCACTCGGTCACATAGGTGTCGCCGGACTGGAGCTGGCGGGTGGTGACCCGTGGCCCCTTACGGTGTTCGGGGTCGAGGAAGTACGCGAAGACCTGGGCCGGCGGATCGTCGGCGCCCTGTTCCGGCTGGCGGACGCCGAGCAGCCTGCCGAGCGGGTCGTAGGTGTTGCGCGTGGTCTCACCGTTGGCGTCCCGCACCGCGCTCGGCTGCTGCCGGTCCGGTTCCAGGGTGGTCACCTCGGTGTGGCCGAGCGCGTTGGTCTCGGTGACGGTCTCCGGGCGGCCGGTGGCCGGGCTGTACGTGGTGCGCTCGGTGTTGTCCCTGCCGTCCGTCTCGGAGATCGTGCGCCCGTACGCGTCGAACTCGGCCCGGGTGGTGACGGACTCGGTGACGGTGTCCGGCCCGGAGGCCCGGACGGCGCTGACCGTGCGGGTGACGTCACCCTTGGCGACCGGGGCGCCCAGTTCGTCGGAGCCGTCGTAGTACTGGTCCTTGCCGGTGATCAGCGACTTCGGGTCGTCGCAGCTGCCGGAGTAGGTACGGACGCGGTACGGGAAGGCGAGCATCCAGGCGTCGGTGGTGGCGGCGCCGCGGTCGTACGAGGTCTTGGTGCAGCGCACGTCGGAGCCGGCCGTGTCGAGCACGGACGTGACCTGGCCGTAGGTGTCGTAGGTCGTCCGGAGGCGGGTGGAGCGGGATGTGCGCTCACCCGCTTCGGAGGTGACGGTCTCGCGGGTCTCGGAGTCGTTCTCGACGACGAGGTGGGCGTCCTTGTCGGGGTCGGTCTCGCCCTCCTGCGCCGGGGTCGTGCGGGCGGAGGTGTAGTTGTGGAGGGTGCCGCCGAGTTCGTACTCGATCGCTCCGGTCGGGGAGACCTGGTACTGGATGCTCTCCCGCTCCTTGCCACGCAGGTGGGGAAGGTCCTTGAGGGAGGTGCCCCGGGAGTCGGTGACCTCGACTGACTTGGTGGAGCCGTCGGCCTTGCGGTCGCCGTCCATGCCGCGGAAGTGCAGGGTGCGGGTGATCTGGACGGCGCGGCTCGTGTCCTCGCCCCGGTACCCGGGGTCGGTCATCTTGGCGACGTCGACGCTGCCGTAGCCGCGCCAGTCGCTCCAGGAGCGGCGTTCGGCCTCGGTGACGGGGTCGTCGTCGTGGTGCCAGGCGGGGGTGCCCCGGTAGCGGTACTCGGTGGTCTGCGGGGGTGAGCCGCCGCCGGTGTCGCGGACGGTGACCTTCGTGGTGAGGTACTTGTGCCAGACGCCGAAGCCGGAGTCCTCGCCGTTGGTGCGCCAACCGGGGAAGCAGTCCTGGGTGTTGGAGTCGAAGCGGCCCTCGGGCAGGTCGTCGACCGGGCAGGGGTCGGGCTGGCCGTAGGTGACGTCGACCCGGCGGCCCAGTTCGTCGACGACGGAGGTGATGCGCAGCTTGCGCATCTCGGGGGCGCCGGCCTCGGGGTCGGCGTCGGCCCGGTTGGCGTACTCCTTGCCGGTGAACTCGACGGCGGGCAGCTTGAGTTCGCCGTCGCCGGCGAGGCCGGTCTGCTGGACCTTCTCCAGCCAGAGCATGGCGCTGGTGCCGTCGGAGGGCTCGGGGTAGGCGTAGGTGAAGTCGAGCCGGTCCACGTCCGTCCAGCCGCCGTCCGCGTTGGAGCGCTGGGCGGTGACGCTCCTGAGCAGCGCACTTGTGAAGAACGTCGGGGACTTCTGGTCCTCGCCCGTGCAGTCGCCGCTCGCGCAGAGGGAGTCCAGCGGGGCGTCCGGGTACGAGGAGGCGTGGTCGGCGTCGAAGGCGGGGCACTCGCCGGTGCCGTCGGCCGCCTCCACACAGCGGAGCTGCGTGGTGAAGTGCAGCCTGGCCGGGGCCTGTTGGTCCTCGGCGCCGGAGCGCTGCGAGTAGACGATGTCCTTCAGCCGACCGCCGCGCACGTACGACGTGGACTTGTCCGGGTCGCCGTTGCGGGCGTAGCGGTTGGTCTCCCGCTCGTAGAAGTACGTGTTGGAGTTGCCGTGCGTGTCGACGACGCCGTCGAGGTTCCAGCGCCAGGCCTGGGTGCAGTACGAGTCCTCGACGCTTCCGGCGTGGCAGGGCTCGCCCTCGTCGTCGCCGAAGACCGGGACCGTGTAGACCGAGTCGGTGGCGGTGCCGGTGGTGGCCTGCTCGCCGCGGCCGAAGGTGTACCGGGTGCCCTCGGGGGTGGTGACGACCCAGTACTCGCCGTCGTTGTCGCCGTTCTCGGCGCCGGTCTTCCGCTGGATCCGCCAGCCCGGGTCCTCCTGGGCGCGCCAGGTGTCGCCGCCCGCCGCGGTGTCCTTGACCAGGGTGGACGAGGTGCCCTTGAGCGAGATCATGTAGTGCTCGCCGGCCCAGCACAGGTCGCCGGTGTCGCCGCCGTCGTCGGCGCAGCCGTTGTAGCGGCGCTCGATGTACGGCAGGGCCAGGTCCCAGCCCTGGCCGACCCAGGACGGCTGGTTGTTCTCGGCGGCGACCATGCCGTCGACGGCCTGCGAGGAGTAGCCGAGGCTGATGTCCGGGGCGTCGCCCGCGATCGCGGGGACCTGCGGCAGCGGCAGCGACCAGGAGAGGTCGCCGGACTGCAGGCCCACCTGCCACTTGCTGGAGGAGGAGAGCTTGGTGGCGGTGGCGGAGCCGGTCTCGCCGTTGGGCGCGGCGGCGATGACGTAGACGGTCGCCTCGGTGACGGGGACGTCGGCGGAGAGGGTGTGCGAGGTCAGGTCGATCCGGCTCGGCACGGGGGTACCGCGCTCGCAGCGCTCGGCGTCGGGGTTCTCGGCGCAGACGGCCGGCTTGGCGACCAGACGGAGCCGGCTCTCGAAGTTGCCGCCGAAGGCGTCGGCGAAGCCGGAGGTGTCGACCCGGATGCCGACGGAGGGGGCGGAGCCCTTCTCGGGGGCGTCGGGGGCCTTGGGGGCCTCGGGGGCCTTGGAGGTCTTGAGGTCCGACTCGGGGGCCTCGGGGTCCGATTCGGGGGCGTCGGTTTCCGCTCCGGAGGCCTTGGTGTCCGTGGCCTTCACGATGAACGCGGTGGCGTGTCCGCCGAGGTCGCGGGCGGTGTCGGGGCCGAGTGCCGTGAGGCGGATCCGCTCGGGTGCGTTTGCCTTCGCGATCTTCGTTCGTGGCGCGGCGACGGCGAGATCGATGCCCTTGCCCGCCGCCCGCTCACCGCGATCCGGTACGGCGAGCGTGGCCGTGCCCGGCTCCGGCCAGTCGACCCGGGCCGCCCCGGTGGTCTCGCCGAGGGGTCTGCCGTCGGTCGCGGCCGGGGTGAGCCGGGGTCTCTCACCGGGTCTGACCTCACTACGGTCGATCGTGGTCACGGAAGAGTCGGCGCTGATCCGCTCCCCGCCGTTCGGTCCGTCGGGACCGTCGCGGACGAGCAGCGGCTGCAGGCCGGAGAGGAGAAGTGCCAGTACGACGGTCGCGGTGCCCGGTAAACGGCCTCGGTTCTTCACTTGTCGCCCCCTGGGAACCAGTGGTTGCCCTCGCAACCACGGTTGGGGACACAGAATCCCCTCAGGCCATGTACGCGTCAACACTCAGGGGACGCGACAAGCCGTCCCTCCACAGAAGGCTCACAGACATCGACCGTCCCGTAACCCGTCCCCGTGTCCCCTCGACACTCCCAGGGACTCGTGTAGGGTGCGGGCATGTTCGCGCACTCGACCCAGAACCAGAACTGGTGGTGGACCGTCCTCCCGGCGGCCCACTGACTGCGCGTAGGCAGAACTTCGCGAAGGCCGCCAGAGGGGCGGCCTTCGGTGTTTCCAGGACCCGGCCGTTCCTCCCCGATCACTCCCGACACGGAAGAGGAATCCATGGACCTGGCTCGACTCCCGCACGACGACCGCCCGTTCGCGCTGCTGCGCCGCCGCACCCCCGGGCTCCACGACCACGACACCGTGGAGGTCCTGATCGGCCCGGTCGCCACGTACGAGCGGCTCGCCGACATCCCCGACGAGGGGCTGGCCCTCATCCCGTTCCGCCAGATCCGCGAACGCGGCTTCGACGTCCGCGACGACGGGACACCGCTGTCGGTGCTCACCCCTGAGGAGTCGTACGAACTGCCGCTGGCCCAGGCCCTCGCCCAGCTGCCCACGCATGACATGCGGGTCGAGGGCGGGGGCTTCGACGTGTCCGACGAGAAGTACGCGGAGATCGTCGGCCGGGTGCTGCGCGAGGAGATCGGACGGGGCGAGGGCGCCAACTTCGTGATCCGGCGGACGTACGAGGGGGCGATCCCCGGCTTCGGCCGCGCCGACGCGCTCGCGTTGTTCCGGCGACTGCTGGAGGGCGAACGGGGGGCGTACTGGACGTTCGTGGTCCACACCGGCGACCGGACGCTGGTCGGCGCCTCCCCCGAGGTGCACGTCCGGATGTCCGGCGGGACCGTCGTGATGAACCCGATCAGCGGGACGTACCGCTACCCGGACGGCGGCCCCACGCCGGAGGACCTGCTGGCCTTCCTCGCGGATGGCAAGGAGATCGAGGAGCTCTCGATGGTCGTCGACGAGGAGCTGAAGATGATGTGCACCGTCGGCGACATGGGCGGGGTCGTGGTCGGGCCCCGGCTGAAGGAGATGGCCCATCTCGCGCACACCGAGTACGAGTTGCGCGGACGGTCGTCGCTGGATGTGCGGGAGGTCCTGAGGGAGACCATGTTCGCCGCGACCGTCACCGGGTCGCCGGTGCAGAACGCGTGCCGGGTCATCGAGCGGCATGAAGTGGGTGGGCGTGGGTACTACGCGGGGGCCCTGGCGCTGGTCGGGCGGGACGCCGGTGGGGCGCAGACCCTCGACTCGCCGATTCTGATCCGTACGGCCGACATCGCGGCGGACGGGCGGCTGAAGGTGGCGGTGGGGGCCACGCTCGTCAGAGGGTCGGATCCCGTGAGCGAGGTCGCCGAGACGCATGCGAAGGCGGCGGGGGTGCTGGCGGCGTTGGGCGTACGGCCGGGGCGGGCGGCTGTTTCGCCGGGGCGGGTGGGGCTGGCCGACGATCCCCGGGTGCGGGCGGCGCTGGATGGGCGGCGGGCCTCGCTCGCGCCGTTCTGGCTGCGGATGCAGGAGCGGACGGGCGAGTTGACCGGGCACGCGTTCGTCGTCGACGCCGAGGACACCTTCACGGCCATGCTCGCGCATCTGCTGCGGTCCTGTGGGCTGGAGGTGACCGTACGGCGGTACGACGAGCCGGGGGTGCGCGAGGGTGTGCTCGCGCACGACGGGGTGGTGGTGCTCGGGCCCGGGCCCGGGGATCCGGGGGACGTCGATGACCCCAAGATGCGGTTTCTGCGAGGGCTGACCGGCGAGGTGATGCGGGGGCATCGGGGTGGGGTGCTCGGGGTGTGTCTCGGGCATGAGCTGATCGCGGCCGAGTTGGGGTTGGGGATCGTGCGGAAGGAGGTGCCGTATCAGGGGGCGCAGACGGAGATCGATCTGTTCGGGCGCCGGGAGACGGTGGGGTTCTACAACAGCTTTGTGGCGTACTGCGATGACGGGGTGGCGGAGGAGTTGGCTGGGCGGGGGGTGGAGGTCAGTCGTAGTGCGGGTGGGGAGGTGCATGCGTTGCGGGGGGCCGGGTTCGCGGGGGTGCAGTTTCATCCGGAGTCGGTGTTGACGTTGGGTGGGGTGGGTGTGGTGCGGGAGCTTGTGGCCGGGGTTCGCGCGCTGCGGACGCCCTGGACGAGCAGTTCCGATGTGGCTCAGTGGTCGTAGGCGATCAGCGACCTGGTGATGGGTGCGCCGATGGTGCGGTTGTGACTTCTCTCCTCCGCTGCCCGAGAATCCGAACCACCCACAGGACCCGGCGCCGTCCGGTTCGGCGAACTGAGCGTGGACGGCTCGCCGGCCCGGAGGCGGTGAAGACGCCGCCGTGCTGGAGGAGTTGACCTCCGAAAGGCGGTTCGACGCATTCGGCGACGAGGTGGCGCGGGGGTTGGGCTGTGGTACGGCCGGACCCGTGGTCAGGCTCGTGGTCGGGGTTCCATCGCGGCCCGGACCGCCGTAACGGCCGCGCCCCGTCAGGCGACACCCGGGCGGCTCTTGGGAAGTCGGGCAAGGTGCGGCGTTGTCGTTCCTCGCGGGCCATCCGATCGGTGGTGGCCTCGCGATCGCAGCCGCGTGAGGTCGGTCGGTCCAGTGGAGGTGGAGGGCGCCGTGTGTGATGCTCCAGCAGGTCACTCCGGGGCCGGGTTGCTGAGGCCCTCGGGGATGGCCCGGTCCATGTACGGGTGGCGTACGGCGACGGGGTCGGTGCCGGCCGCCGGCACGTCCTCCAGCGTCTCCGTCAGGTCGGTCAGTCGTCGTCTCCGACGCCGCTGACGTTCACATCGACGATCTCGATGTCCTGCCCGGTCTCATAGAGCACTGCTGCTTTGGACACTGCTTGCCTCGATTCCTGCTGTGCCGATACTTGCGCCTGCCAGGAGTTCCTGAAGCAGGCGATTCACCTGCCTGCGCTGCCCGATGCCGACGACTCCGACGAGCCGTCCGCGCAGCGAGCACGCCAGGGCGAGGTCGCCGTCGAGATCCCCGGCGGCGACCCACCGCTCGTCCGCGAGGGCGGGGGCGTCGAACGCCTGGATCCGCAGGCCGAGTTGATCACTCCAGAAGCTCGACATGGGGCGGCATCCGCCGGGACCGGCCGGGCACCCCAGGAGGGTGCGCGCGGCCTGGCGGGCCGTGTCGGCGGCCATGGTCCGGTGCTCGACCCTGCGCGGGAGATCGTCGATCAGAGGTTGGGAAAGCATGCGACATCGCCGGCGGCAACCACGTTCGCCCGGCCGCCGACACGCAGCCCGGTGACGAAGGAGGCGTCCTCTGAGGCGAGGAAGGCCACGGCGGCGGCGATGTCCTCCGGGGCGCCGAGCCGTCCGACGAGGGTGCGTGCGATGGTCTGTGCCTCGTACTCCGGGGGTGCCTCGGCCCACAGGGCGGTGACCACGGCTCCGGGCAGGACGGCGTTGAACCTGATCCGGCCGCCGTACTCGACGGCCATCGGCGTACGAGGGCGTCGATCCCGCCTTTGGCCGCGGCGTATGCGGGGAGGCCCTTGAAGCCGATCGTGGCGTGCACGGACGAGGTGATCACCACCGAGCCTCTGGCAGCCCTGAGGAGGTGCACGGTGGCCCGGACGCCGTAGAACACGGAGTCGAGACTGAGCCGCAGCTGGTCGTGCCAGGCGGCGTCGTCGAGTTCGTGTGCCGCTCCGGGCAGGTTGCGGCCGGCGTTGAGGTGGAGCACGTCCAGGCGTCCGGTCCAGGACTCGGCCTCGGCGACGGCCGCGGTCCACTGCCCCGGCGAGATGACGTCGAGGGGCCGGTCCCGTGCCTCCCCGCCACCTGTGCGGATCTCCTCGGCCACGCGCCGGGCGCCCTCGGCGTCCACGTCGGTGACCAGGACGGACGCTCCCTCCGCGGCCAGTCGGCGGGCGGTGGCCGCCCCGATGCCGGAGGCGGCCGCGGTGAGCAGGGCCGTACGGCCGGCGAAACGAGCCGGTGCGGCGGCGACGGTCATGGCATTCCTCCTGCGCCTACTTCTGCTCCTGCTCCTGCGGGTCGGGCCGTGGAGGCGCGCGGCACCAACCGCGGCTCGGTCGGTACGACGACGTCTCCGGCCGGTGTGCCCTCAATGAAGGCCACCAGGGCGTCGACCGCGGCGGTGCCCAGCTCGTGCAGGGGCATCGCGACGGTGATCAGCGGGGGTGGAGGTGCGCGGCCACGGGCAGGTCGTCGTTGCCGACCATGGAGACGCCTTCGGGGATTCTGAGGCCGAGGTCCCTGATCGCGGCCATGGCGCCTATCGCCTGGACGGGTGAGCTGGTGTAAAGGGCGGTGACCGGCGGGCGGGTGCTTGCGTCGGCGGGGCGCAGCAGTTCCCGCGCCGCGCACCCGCCGCCGTCCTCGGTGAAGTCCCCGGACGCGACCGGAGCCGCGTCCCGCCCCAGTACGTCGGCGTGGCGCAGGAATGCCTCCTTGCGGACCTCGCTGGGGGTGATCCCGCGGGACCCGCGATGTGGCCGACCGCGCGGTGGCCGAGGCCGTGCAGGTGGTCGAGTGCGGTCACACTGGAGCGGGCGACGTCCATGGTGATGTTGCGGCCGGAGCCGTCCACGGAGCGGTTGAGGAAGACATGGGGGACCGCGCTGCGGGCCAGCGCGTCCAGCAGCGGATGGCCGGGGCGGGCCGAGGCGATGAGCAGTCCGTCGACCCTGCCCTCCTGCACCAGGTCGTGGAAGGACTCGTGGGCCTCCTGCCCGTCGAAGTCCTCCGCGAGCAGGGAGAGACAGCCCAGTTCGCGGGCCCGCTGGTAGGCGCCGCGGGCGATGGTGACGTACGGACCGGCGTGTGGGTGCTGGCACCGGCCGGGGCCCGGGCCCCGGAGTGCGGCCGGTAGCCGAGCGCCTCGGCGGCCTCGGGGATACGCCGGAGTGTCTCCGGCCGCACGGACAGGTCCTGACGGCCGTTGAGCACCTTGGACACGGTGGCCTTGGAGACCCCGGCCGCGTGTGCCACATCCACGAGCCTGGCCCGGGGGCGCTGTTCCGGCACGTGCTCCCCCTCTCCTGTGGGTGTCGCCCCGGTCCTCCCCTGCGGGCCGAGAGTGGCGCGTTCTGGCCTCTTGACACCTTCCGGCAACGCCACCTAACGTTCGCGAAAGTTTTAGTCAACCGGTTTCCGCAGATGGGAATAATCGACGAGTCTGAGCAGATCATGCAAAATCAGTCATATTGATATCGCTAGATATCGGCCACAGTTGATGTGAAGTCAACCGGGCCGAGGAACCGCTCTCGGGCTCACCGCCGACGCGACCACCGTCGCACCCGCGGTCCGCTGACACCGGCGCGCGCACCCGTCCACGCAGACGGATGCGCTCGGTCCAGAGCATCTCGCACCACCCCCGAGCGAGCCGGTGTTCCACCGGCCGCCGTACTCCACAGTTCGCTTCCCGCGGCAGCCCCTCATGCCGCCATGGCCCCCCTCGTACCTCCCGCACCGCCATACGGCCCGCAACCGCGTACGTTCCGTCTCGAAAGGCCCACCAGCATGCCCGTGTCAAAGACGACACCCCTCGACGGCTTCCTCACCGCGACGGGTCGTCCGCCTGCGCCGGCTCCGTCAGCAACGGTATGAGCGGATCCGGGAGCGGCAAGACGACGCTCACCGTGATGACGGTCGAGAACGAGTGGGACAAGAAGACCATCCAGGCCGTCGAAGAGACGCTGGGATGAAAGCCCCGCCTACCCCACCGCCCGCTTCGGCGAGGTACCGCCGCTGCACGCCACCGCGGTGATCGACGAAGAGTCCGGGGACGTCACCGTCTTCGCGTCAACCGCGGCCACGACACCTCCCTGCCGCTGGAGATCGATCTGCGCGGGACCGACATCCGCGCCGTGACCGAGCACGTGGTGCCGGCGGACGCCGACCAGGAGGCCCGCAACACGGCGGACCAGCCGGACCGTGTCACCCCGCACTCCGTCGTCGGCACGACCGTCACAGACGGAGTGCTGCGCGCCGAACTCGGCCGATGTCCTGGAACATGATCCGGTTCTCGCGCCCGCGGGCCTGACGCATCGAACCCCCTTATGAGAGAGCGGAGCAACGATGCTTCCACCAGCCCATAGAGACGTCCGCATGCCACGGGCCCCTCTCCCAAGGGCGCTTTCCCTCGCCGCCACGCTGCTCCTCGTCACCGCATGCAATGGCAATGGGCCCGCCGACTCCGCGGTGACCCTGCTCGACGGGCAGCACATCGCCGTCTCGGGCCCGACCGTCATATCCGCTCTTCCCATCGACGACGAGGGCAACGTCGACGCGGCGGAGGCACGTAACCAGATCCCGTCGCTCAAGAGCGTGGCGCTGCAGTACCCCGGCGTCCGCGTCCTCATCACCGACTCGGACGGGCATACGACCGATTCCGCATTGCAGAACTTCGCGGCGAACTGGGCGATCCCGCCCGCACTCGTGGTCGCCGCGGACTCGGCCTCGGCGGGGACACGGCTGTCTGCGGACGGACAGCTCCACACCCTGCTGATCGGCGCCGATGAACACGTGGCCGCCGACTGGTCGAACCACGCCGCCCCCACACAGGCGATCGTCGCCGCGCTCCGCAAGGTCGCGGCGAGCCCCCCCACCCATTCCGACAGCGTTGTACGGAAAGAGACACCATGAGACACGTCAGAGAGATACCAAGTTTCGTCATAGGCGCAGTGGTCACCATGCTGATCGCCTGTGCCGCGGTAGTGCTGACGCCGGCCACGCCGGCCCACGCAGCGGGTTCGACCTACTACGTGGACTGCTCGGCGGCATCCAACGGGACCGGAACCTCCTCCTCGCCGTGGAACTCACTGGCGGGCCCGAACGCGACGACGTTCGCACCCGGGGACCAGTTGCTGTTCAAGCGCGGGACGACCTGCACCGGCCTTCTGCACCCGCTGGGCTCGGGCAGCGCGAGTGGCGGATCGATCACCATGAGCGCCTACGGCACCGGCGCCCTGCCGGTCATCGCCGGGGGCGGCGGCACGGACGCGATCTATCTGCACAACCAGGAGTACTGGGAGATCTCCGATCTGGAGGTGACCAACACCGGCGTCGTGAAGGGCGCGAACGCGCGACGCGGCGTCTACGTGGTCCTCGAGAACTACGGGACCGGAGACCACTACAAGATCAGCAACCTCAACATCCACGATGTGAACGGAAACCAGTCGAAGGAAGTCGACGGCAGCGCCGGCATTCTCTTCGCCGTTCTCGGCACCACGACCCCCAGCGCCTTCAACGACGTCGACATCGACGGCAACACCGTGGCCAACGTCGCCCGCAGCGGCATCAACATGTCCAGCACCTGGCTCTGCCGGCCGTCCATCGGCTGCAACACCCCGGCCTGGACTCCCTGGACCAACGTCGTCGTCCACAACAACACCGTCCACGACACGGACGGTGACGGCATCGTCGTCCAGATGTCGCAGGACGCCCTCATCGAGCACAACGTCGTCTACAACGCGGCGAAGGCCCCCAACGCGGCGAACGCCGGCATCTGGGCCTGGGACTCCGACGGCACCGTGATCCAGTACAACGAGGCGTACGGAACCCAGAAGAACACCGGCAACCCCGACGGCCAGGGCTTCGACGTCGACTACGGACAGGACGGCACCGTCGTCCAGTACAACTACAGCCACGACAACGCGGGAGGGTTCATCCTCTTCTGCGGCTGCGGCGGAGGATCGCACCTCGCGAGCAACGCGGCGGTCCGCTACAACGTCAGCGAGAACGACCGGCTGCGCGTCATCACCATGGACGGATCGCAGGACTCCGCGCTCTACAACAACACCATCTACATCCCGTCGGGATCCACCGCCAACGTCCTCGAGGTCACCGGCGCCTGGAACGACCTCACGCTCGCCAACAACATCATCTACAACCTGGGCAGCGGCGGTTACGTCTACACGGCCGGCCAGCCGGCCTCGAACTTCGCCTGGCGCAACAACCTCTTCTACGGCAACCACCCGGCCAGTGAGCCCTCCGACCCGGGGAAGATCACGGCGGATCCGCAGCTCGCCTCGCCCGGCAGCGGCGGCACGGGCATCGGCAGCGTCGCGGGCTACCAGCTGACCGCGTCGTCCCCGGCCATCGGCGCGGGAGTCGTCGTCCCCAACAACGGCGGCAAGGACTACTGGGGATCGACCGTTCCCTCGACCTGCGCACCCGACATCGGCGCCGACCAGTTCAGTTCGCCCTCCGACTCCACCTGCCTGGCGAACGAGAACCTCGGCTTCGAGACGGGGACGACCAGCGCGTGGAGCAAGTGGAACAACGCCTCGGTGACGAACACGACCTCCCACAGCGGAACCTACGCGGCCAAGATCACCTCGTCGCCCGCCTCCCTCGAACAATCCGTACCCGTCGCGCCCCGCACGACGTACCGTGTCTCGGGCTGGGTGAAGTCGGATGTCGCCGGTGAGGTCATGAACGTCGGCGTCAAGAACACCGGCGGCCTCGAAACGACGGCAAGCGCCAGTGGCACCGCGTGGACGTACGTCTCCGCCGACTTCACCACCGGAGCGACGAACAGCACCGTGCGGCTGTACTGCTACAAGAGTTCGGGAACGGGCAGCGGCTACTGCGACGACATGGCCGTCACCCCCGTCAAGAACTACGCGATCAACGGCAACTTCGAGTCCGGCCACACCGTGCCCTGGCGCAACGGCGACTTCTCGCTCACGAGCACGGCGGCCAACGGCAACGCCGCCGCACTGACGAACGCGTCCCTGAGCTCAGGCTCCCTGTTCCAGATCGTCACCGGCCTCACGCCGAACACCACCTACCGGCTGACCGGCTCCCTCGCGAGCCAGACCGCCGGCACCACGACAGCACTGGAGGCCAAGCTCTACAACGGCACCGCCGTCACGAGTGCCTCGACCACGTCGAGCACCTACTCGAAGCAGTCGACGACCTTCACCACGGGCGCGGGCGTGACCTCCGCCCGCATCTACTGCCACCTCGTCTCCGGAACCGGCGACGGCTACTGCGACGAAGTCACCCTTACCCAGCAATGAACGACATCGCAGTGACCAGAGGGTGCGCGGCGATGTTCCACGGCTGATGAAGCCGACCAGGGTCATGTCCGGCATGGTCACACGGGTGCGGTCCCGGCTCCGCTGTGACGGTGTGGGGTGCCGCACCCGCCCTCGCCGCCAGGGGAGAGGTCCACGCGGCGGAGCCGCCACGACCTCCACCTCCCCTCTGCGACGCTGAGCACAGCGACACTCCGCGAGCCCATCCAGCGTCCCCTGTGGCGCTGGGGACCGCGGCAGGCGACCGCACCCGTTCCGCGGCACTCCGTACCCGGAGTGCCGCGGACTCGGTGTCTGAGCCCACCTACGCGATGCAGTACGCGGTCCATGGCAACGGCTCACCCTCCAGCCTCGGCTTCGCCACCCCTGCAACCTGTGGGACAGGAACGCAAGGTCCTTGCCGAGCTCACTGCCGCCTGCCCCGAATCGACCGTCCTCGCCGGCCTGCCCTCCCTGCATGCGACCACAACGGCCCTCGAACCCGCCGAACCGCTCGCCCAGCTCGACGGGCTTGTCATCCGGCTCGGTGCCGAGGCCGCTCCCGAACACTGGGAGGACACGTACGGCGCGCGCTGTCTGTGCGTCGTCTACGACCCCGTCTCCCGCCTCTGCACCATGGCCGGCGCCGGCCACCCGGCGCCCGTCCTGCTCCGGACCGACGGAACCGCCCACGTCCTCAAGGTCTCCCCGGGACCGCCACTCGGCGTCAGCGGCATGCCCTTCGAAAGCACCACGCTCGCCCGTGAACCCGGCAGCGTCCTGGCCCTGTACACCGACGGGCTGACCGCACGCTACGACCCGGATCCGGATGTCGCTGTCCGGCATCCGACCGCCCGCCTGACCGCGTGCTGCCGCCCGGACCGCCCCCTGGACGATCCCGGCAAGGCCCTGCCGGCAGGTGCTGGCGGCCCCCACCCCGCGATGACATCGCCCTGCTCCTCGCCCGAACCCGCTGCCTGCCGGCCGAGGCCGTCGCCGCCTGGGAATACCCCGCCGATCCCACCATCGTTGCCGACGTCCGGGCGGCAACCACCGCCAACTGGCTGCCTGAGGGCTGGAGGAGGTCGCCTTCACCACCGAACTCGTCGTCAGTGAGCCGGTCACCAATGCCGTCCGCCACGGCGGCGGTCCCATCGGCCTCCGCCTCATCCGTGACGGAGTGCTCATCTGCGAGGTCACCGACTCCAGCAACACCCAACCGCGCCTGCGCCGCACCCGCTCCTCCGACGAAGGAGGCCGCGGCCTTTTCCTCACCGCCCAGCTCACCACGCGCTGGGGCAGCCGATACGGCCAGTCCGGAAAGACCGTCTGGGCCGAAGAATCCCTCACGGCACCAGACATCGAGCAGCCGCCGCTGGTACCTCACCGCCTCCTGGACCATCCCCCCGGCCCCGACCGTGCCACTGGAGGCGGCCCGCGCAGGTGGTCTGGTCGGGGTGGACACCAACGCCGACCGCCTCGCGGCCTGGCGCCTCGATGCCCACGGCAACCCCGTCGGCGCACCACGCCGCTTCGGCTACGACCTCACCGGCAATGTTGCCCACCGGGACGCCCAGATCCGCCACGCCCTGATCCGCCTGCTCCTCCCCCATGGCCCAAACGCCACGGTCTGGCAATCGGGGTCGAGGACCTCGACTTCGCCGCGGAGAAGACCCGGGAGAAGCACGGCCGCAGGAAGCGGTTCCGCAACCTTGTCTCCGGCCTGCCCGTGAGCAGGCTGCGGGCCCGCCTGGCGAGCATGGCGGCCGAACTCGGCATCCCGGTCATCGCCGTCGACCCCGCCTACACCAGCCGGTGGGGCGCCCGGCACTGGCAGAAACCCCTCACCAGCAAGAACAGGAAGGCCACACGCCACGACGCAGCGGCCGTGGTGATCGGAAGACGCGCCCTGGGGCACCCGGTCCGGCGACGGACGGCACCGCCCCCTGCCCACCGGAGTGATGAGCAGGGGCATCGGACCATCCAGGCCCGACCGGCGGCCCCGGGGCGTGAGGCTGTGCCCATCAGCGGCCTCCGGCCGCGGGCCGCCCCCGCGTTCCCGGACCACGGACACGATCCGTGCGCGCCGGGCGCGGAGCGAAAGCGGGGAACCAGTGTGCCCAACACCGTTCGGGGCACGCGGCTGAGCACGAATCCTGGCAGCAGGACTCACTCCCGCTCAGTCCCTAGGAACGGTCAGCCGAAGAAGACGCCTACCTCCTCGTACAGCTTGGGATCGACCGTATTCAGCTTCGCCGTGGCCTCCGCGATGGGAACTCGGACGATGTCCGTGCCCCGCAGCGCGACCATCTTGCCGAAGTCATGGTCGTGGACGGCATCGATGGCGTGGAGGCCGAAGCGGGTGGCGAGCCAGCGGTCGAAGGCGGAGGGGGTGCCGCCGCGTTGGACGTGACCGAGGACCGTTGTGCGGGCTTCCTTTCCGGTGCGTTTCTCGATCTCCTTGGCCAGCCATTCGCCGACCCCCGACAGCCGGACATGGCCGAAGGAGTCCAGGGACTCGTCCTTCAGGACCATCTCGCCGTCCTTCGGCATGGCCCCCTCCGCCACGACCACGATCGGCGCGTACGACGCCTTGAAGCGGGACGTCACCCAGGCGCACACCTTGTCGACGTCGAAGCGCTGCTCGGGGATGAGGATGACGTTCGCGCCGCCGGCGAGACCGGAGTGGATGGCGATCCAGCCGGCGTGACGGCCCATCACCTCCACGACGAGGACGCGCATATGGGATTCGGCCGTGGTGTGCAGGCGGTCGATGGCCTCCGTCGCGATGCCCACGGCCGTGTCGAAGCCGAAGGTGTAGTCCGTGGCGGAGAGGTCGTTGTCGATGGTCTTCGGGACGCCCACGCACGGCACGCCGTACTCGTCGGACAGGCGCGCGGCCACACCGAGGGTGTCCTCGCCGCCGATGGCGATGAGCGCCTCGACCTCCTGCTTGGCCAGGTTGTCCTTGATACGGCGGATGCCGTTCTCCTGCTTCAACGGGTTGGTGCGCGAGGAGCCGAGGATGGTGCCGCCGCGCGGCAGGATGCCGCGTACGGCGGGGATGTCGAGACGGACGGTGTCGTTCTCCAGTGGTCCTCGCCAGCCGTCCCGGAAGCCGACGAAGTCATAGCCGTACTCCTGGACGCCCTTCCGGACGACGCCCCGGATGACGGCGTTGAGCCCGGGGCAGTCGCCGCCTCCGGTCAATACTCCGACCCGCATGGAAATGTCCCTTCGCCGCGGTTGCCGTAAGCCTTCCGCAGAACCGTAATGGTGACGCAGGTCACTTCGACATGACCGGGTAAGGGCATTTCCGGTGAACTGTCCGGAGGTTGGTTTACTTCTCGGATTGGACTACTTCTGGATTGGACTACTGCCGGGACCGATCGAGTGGTCCAAAAGATCTCTTCATCAACCAGATCTCTTCATCAAGAAGATCTCTTCATCAAGAAGATCTCTTCATCAAGAAGATCTCTTCATCAACTGATCTACTCGTCGTCCAGGCCCCGCTCGATCGCGTAGCGGACCAGCTCCACCCGGTTGTGGAGCTGGAGTTTGCCGAGGGTGTTCTGGACGTGGTTCTGGACCGTGCGGTGCGAGATGACGAGGCGTTCGGCGATCTGCTTGTAGCTCAGGCCCTTGGCGACGAGGCGCAGGACCTCGGTCTCGCGCTCGGTGAGCTGCGGTGCCTTGGGCTCGTCGGTGCCCGCGGCGGGGGCCGGCTCGGAGGCGAGGCGGCGGTACTCGCCGAGGACCAGGCCCGCGAGACCGGGGGTGAAGACCGGGTCGCCGACGGCCGTGCGGCGTACCGCGTCGATCAGTTCCTCGGTCGAGGCGGACTTCACCAGGTAGCCCGTCGCGCCGGACTTCACCGCCTCCAGGACGTCCGCGTGCTCACCGCTCGCCGACAGGACGAGGACGCGCAGGGCGGGGTTGGCGCCGACCAGTTCCTTGCAGACCTGGACGCCTGGCTTCGCGGGCAGGTTCAGGTCCAGGACGAGGACATCGGGGCCGGCGGCCCGGGCGCGGCGCACCGCCTGTTCCCCGTCACCCGCCGTCGCCACCACCTCGAAGCCCGCCTCGGCCAGGTCGCGGGCGACCGCGTCGCGCCACATGGGGTGGTCGTCGACCACCATCACCTTGATCGGGCCGTCCGGGCGCTCCTGTCCGTCCACCACGCTGTTCTCCGTCACCGCTGCTCCGCCTTCCCCCGTGTGTCCTTCGGCCCTCCGAGGGCCCTCGGTACCTTCAGTTCGACTTCCGTGCCCTGGCCCGGGACCGAGATCAGCTCGGCCGTGCCGCCGATGTCGCGCAGTCGGCCCCGGATGGACAGGGCGACCCCCATCCGTCCCTCGCCCTCGGCCTGCGCGAGGCGGCCCTCGGGGATGCCGGGGCCGTCGTCCCGTACGGTCACGATGATCTCGTCCGGCCAGTCCTCGACCAGGATCCAGGCCCGGGCCTCGTCCCCGGCGTGCCGGCGCACATTGTCCAGGGCGGCGCCGACGGCGGCGGCCAGTTCGCGCGCCGCCGCAGGGGCGAGCGGGACCGGGCTGCCGGGCTCGGACAGGGTGACCTTCGCGCCGGCGTACGGGGCGAGGAGGGCGCGCAGGTCCACCGGGTCCGCCGTACCGTCCCGGTCGTCCGGCGCGTCCGGTTCCTCCACCGCCCTTACGAGCGCGCCCTCGGCCGCGTCCTCCGAGATCCGGGAGACCGGGACCAGGCCGCCGGAGACCAGGGTGCGCAGCGCGACCTCCTGCTCACCGGCCATCCGGCCCAGCTCGGCCGCCTCGCCGCCGAGGGCGGTGCCGCGCCGCTGGACCATGGCGAGGACCTGGAGCACGCTGTCGTGGATGTCCCGGGCGAGGCGCTCGCGTTCGCGGGTGGCTGCCTCGATCTCCAGGGCGCGGGCGAGGGTGCGCTCGGAGGCGCGGGCGACCTCGACGACGTAGCCGATGGCGATGGAGGCGACCCAGACCAGCAGCACGTTGTGGACGGTGTCGCGGGTCGGCTCGCCGCGGTGGATCAGGTTGGCGGCGGCGACGAGGGTGGAGGCGAAGGCGGCCCAGCGCCAGCCGCCCTTGATGGCGAACGCCAGGACGGCGCCCGCGGTCCATATCGACGGCAGGGTCGGGCCGCCGGCGTCGACGCGCGCGGTCGAGTCGGCGAACCGGGTGAGCAGGATGCCGACGATCGCGATGGTGAGGTCGGCGGCGAGGAACCGCTTGGTGCAGCTGGCCGCGCCCGCGACCTTGGGCAGGGTCACCAGGGTCCAGCCGGCCAGGACCGCGAAGTAGGTGACGGCCACCCAGGGGCGGGCGAACTTGTCGTAGGCGCTGATGAAGAGGCCGACCGCGTAGATCATCGTCAGGACGCGGTAGCCGGTGAGCGCGCGCCACAGCGGCTGCTCGACCGACATCCTCATGACCCGCTCACGCTTCGGCATGTCCCCCACCCCACCCACGACCACGACTGTCACGCCCAGGAACGCGACCGTACCCGGGAACACGACCGCCAGGACCCCCCGGTGTCAGTGCCGGTGCCAGATATCAGCCCCGGTCCCGATCCCGGTGCCGGCCCCGCCCCTGCCCGGTGCCGGTCCCAGTCCCCGCCCCAGCCCCGGTGCCAGTACCGGTCCTAGCCTCGGTCCTGGTCCTGGTCCTGGTCCTGGTCCTGCTCCTGCTCCTGCTCGGCCTTGGCCGACGCGGCCTTGGCGGCCTTTCCGGCCTCCTTCTCCGCCTTGGCCGCCTCCGCGAGCTGCCGCTTGGCGGCGGTCGCGTACATGTCGACGTACTCCTGGCCGGAGAGCTTCATGATCTCGTACATGACCTCGTCGGTCAGCGCCCGCAGGACGAAGCGGTCGTGCTCCATGCCCTGGTAGCGGCTGAAGTCCAGCGGCTTGCCGATCCGGATGCCGGGGCGCATCAACTTCGGCAGGACCTTGCCCGGCGGCTGGATCTTCTCGGTGTCGATCATGGCGACGGGGATGACGGGCGCGCCGGTGGCGAGGGCCACGCGGGCGAGGCCGCCGGGCTTGCCCCGGTAGAGGCGGCCGTCGGGCGAGCGGGTGCCCTCGGGGTAGATGCCGAACAGCTCGCCGCGCTCGATGACCTGGATGCCGCTCCTGACGGCGGCCTCGCCCGCGCCGCGCGCGCCGGATCGGTCCACCGGGAGCTGGCCCACGCCCTTGAAGAAGGCGGCCGTCAGCTTGCCCTTGACGCCGGGCGTGGTGAAGTACTCGGCCTTCGCGATGAAGGTGACCTTGCGGTCGAGGACCGCGGGCAGGAAGAACGAGTCGGAGAACGAGAGGTGGTTGCTCGCCAGGATCGCGGGGCCCTCGGCCGGAACGTTCTCCAGGCCTTCCACCCAGGGCCGGAAGGCGACCTTCAGCGGTCCCCCGATGGCGACCTTCATCGCGCCGTACAACAACCGAGTGCCTCTCTGTGTTCTGTAGATCAGACCTTAACCCGGATGGCCGAGGAAGAGCCGGACGCCCCCGGCCGGTGTCGGCCCCCATCGGTCCACCCCCTGGCGAAGCCCCTGGTCGGTGTCAGTGCGGTCGCGTACGGTGAAGCACACCCGAACTCGTTTCACACCCTTCTCATGAACAGGAGACCGAACCGTGCCGGTCCTTCCTGGAGCCGAGCCCTACCGCCACGAGGGCGGGGACGTCGGCGTCCTCCTCTGCCACGGCTTCACCGGATCCCCGCAGTCGCTGCGCCCCTGGGCGGAGTACCTCGCCGAGCGCGGCCTGACCGTCGCGCTGCCGCTGCTGCCGGGCCACGGCACCCGCTGGGAGGACCTGCGGGTCACCGGCTGGCAGGACTGGTACGCCGAGGTGGACCGCGAACTGCGCGCCCTGCGCGACCGCTGCGCGCATGTCTTCGTGGCGGGGCTGTCCATGGGCGGCGCGCTGGCGCTGCGGCTGGCCGCGAAGCACGGGGACGCGGTCGACGGCCTCGTGCTCGTCAACCCGGCCAACAAGGTGCACGGCCTGGCCGCGCACGCCCTCCCCGTCGCCCGGCACTTCCTCCCCACGACGAAGGGGATCACCAGCGACATCGCGAAGGAGGGCGTCGAGGAGCTGGGCTACAGCAAGGTCCCGCTGCACGCGGCGCACTCGCTGCGGAACTTCCTCCGGCTCGTCGACGGTGAGCTGCCCCAGGTCACCCAGCCGCTGCTGCTCCTGCACAGCGAGCAGGACCATGTGGTGCCGCCGGTCGACTCCGAACGCGTCCTGAGCCGGGTGTCGTCCACGGATGTCACGGAAATCCTGTTGGAACAGAGCCACCACGTCGCGACGTTGGACCATGACGCGGGCCGCATCTTCGAGGAGAGCCACGCGTTCGTCACCCGTCTGGTGAAGGACTCCGGGACCGGATCCGTACAGCAGTCCGGGGCAGGACAGGGGCAGGACCCGTGAAGCAGTCCGGTGCGGGATCCGTCGAACAGTCCGGTGCAGGGCCTGTGAGGCACTTAGGTGCGGGATCCGTGAGGCAGAGGGAAGGGACGGCCACTGGTGGCTGAGCACGACTCCGAGCGTGAGCCGGAGGAGAAGGGCGCGCCGCTCGGCGAGCGCCACGGCGAGGCGCGCGACAACTCCTCGGGCGGCTCCGTGGGCGGTTCCGCGGACGGCGGTTCCGGCGAGTCGCCGCCGGGCGAGGAGCAGCACGTGCCGTTCGACGAGGACGCCGCGTGGCGGGCCATCGTCGCCGGGTTCGGCGAGGAGCCGCCGGACCCGCCGGGCGCCAAGCCGTTCAGGTCGGTGGAGGACCTGGCACTGCTGGAGGCCGAGCCCGACGACTCCGCCGACAAGGCCTCCGGCGGTTCCGGCGACGACGCCGGGCCCTCGGCCCCCAAGCCGCTCGGCAGCTCCGTCGCGTTCGCGCCGGGCGTCGGCGCCGGTCCGCGCGACTACAGCGTGACCGACCCGGTCGGGGAGGACACCGCCGAGGACGACGACGATGACGACGGCGAGGGCCACTTCGTACCGCCCGAGCCGCCGCCGCTGCCGGAGGCCGACGCGACCGCCAAGTTCGCCTGGCTGGGCGTGGTCGGCGGCCCGGTCCTGCTGCTGCTCGCCGTCCTGCTCGGCTGGGACATGACCTGGTGGCTCACCACCCTCGGCATCGGAGGTTTCCTCGGCGGCTTCGCCACGCTGGTGATGCGTATGAAGAGCGACGACGAGGACGACGAGGATCCGGGCCGCGGGGCGGTC
>NZ_AEJC01000588.1 GCF_000317595.1 Streptomyces ipomoeae 91-03
TCCCCTGTCTCGGCCGCTGCCGGTCCCCATCCCTACTTGCGGTTGTACAGCCGCATCGTGATCGGCCCGAAGACCAGCACGAACAACGCGGACCAGCCCAGCGACCAGGCGATCTCCGCAGCAGGCCACTCGCCCGCCATCAACTCGCGCACCGCCGAAGCCAGATGCGTGACCGGGCTGTTGTTGACGAACGCCTGGAGCCAGCCCGGCATGGTGCTCGGGTCGACGAAGACGTTGGACAGGAAGGTCAGCGGGAAGATCACCATCATGCTGACGCCCATCACGGACTTCTCGGTGCGCAGCATCAACCCGAACATCGTCCAGATCCACGAGAACGCGAACGAGAAGACGATGAGCAGCACCACCCCGAGGACCACGCCCGTGACCCCGCCGTCCGGGCGGTAGCCGAGGATCAGGCCGACGGTGAGCATCACCACGGACGCGATCGCGTACCGCAACGCGTCGCCCAGCAGATAGCCGACCATCGTCGACGGCCGCCAGATCGGCAGCGAGCGGAACCGGTCGAAGACACCTTTCTCGATGTCCGTGTTCACCGAGACGCCCGTGTACATCGTGATCATCACGACCGACATCACCAGGATGCCCGGCAGCAGGAACTGGATGTACTCCTTCGGGGAGCCGGCCAGGGCGCCGCCGAAGAGGTACGTGTACATCAGCACCATCATGATCGGGAAGGCGGTGACGTCGAACAGCTGCTCCGGCACATGTTTGATCTTGAGGATGGCCCGCCAGCCGAAGGTCAGTGACGCCGACAGGGCGCTGGGCCGCGGCGGTCGCTCCTTGGCGATGAGCAGCGCGGCGAGCGACTCGGCGCTGACGGGGGCGAGTTCCTTGCTCTCGGTGGGGGTCGCGGTGCTCATGCCGCCGCCTCGTCCTTCGTGTTGACGACCTGGGAGTCGTGGGCCTTGGTGTCGTGTCCGGTGAGGGCGAGGAACACCTCGTCCAGGCTGGGCTGCCCCAGCGAGAAGTTGTCGACGGTGATGCCGGAACGGGCCAGCTCGGCGAGTGCGCGGGCCGCCGCCTCGGCGGCACCCTGACCGTTGGTGGAGCCCGTGCCGACGCGGGCCGTCAGCGCCACCGGGTCCGGATCGTGCTGCACCTCGGCGTCCAGGGCGATCCGCAGCACCTGCTCGGCCTGTGGCCGCTGGGCGGCGTCGCGCAGCCGCAGATGGACGGAACCGGCGCCCACGGACGCCTTCAGCTCGCCCTTCGTGCCCTCCGCGATGACCTTGCCGTGGTCGATGACGGCGATCCGGGACGCCAGCTGGTCGGCCTCGTCCAGGTACTGCGTGGTCAGCAGCACCGTGGTGCCCTGGGCGACCACCGCGCGCACGATGTCCCACACCTGGTTGCGGCTGCGCGGGTCCAGGCCGGTCGTCGGCTCGTCCAGGAACAGCAGGTCGGGGGTGTTGAGGATGGACGCGGCGATGTCGATACGGCGCCGCATGCCGCCCGAGTAGTGCTTGACCTGCTTGCCGGCCGCCTCGCTGAGCCCGAAGGCCTCCAGCAGTTGCTCGGCGCGGTGCCGCGCGGCCCGCTTGTCGTGTCCGAGGAGCCGGGCCAGCAGCACCAGGTTCTCGGTGCCGGTCAGGTCCTCGTCCACGGAGGCGTACTGCCCGGTCAGGCTCACCCGGCCGCGTACCTCGTCGGCCTCACGGACGACGTCGTGACCGAAGACGTGCGCCTCGCCGCCGTCGGGGCGCAGCAGGGTGGCGAGCATCTTCACCGTGGTGGTCTTTCCGGCGCCGTTCGGGCCGAGGACGCCGTAGACCGCGCCGGCGGGCACGGCCAGGTCGACGCCGTCGACGGCCCGGGTCTCGCCGAACGTCTTCACGAGACCCGCGGTCTCGATCGCGAGGCCGGACGTCTGTGCGCTCATGTCTGAGGTCCTTCCGCGTACGGGGCCCATGTCCGGGGCTACGCAAAGGGAGACCGCCGGGACCGCCGGAACTCATCGGCCATCGCACAGGAATCTCCGGACGACCGGTCGGCTCGATCGTTGACGGTCCGCTTGTGGGTTTGCGGTGCCCTGGGCTGACCGGGTTGACGTGATCGTGCGGTCCGGGAGGCCGGGTACGGCGCCTGGGGGCACCCCCAGCGGTAGCCGGTGGAGTGCGGGGCCCCCGCTCCACCGGAGAGACGGTCCGGGGCCTCTCCGTCGCCTCTGGCCGAACCCACCTGGCCAGGTCGTACAGGGCGGTGTCCATCGGCGGCCTCCGGCCGCGGGGGCCTCCCGGGACCGGACCACGCACGGGACGGGTGTCGCCGCCCTTGAGTACGCCGGGGACCTGGGGGTACCTCCCACGCCCTTGAGGCAGTGGGGAGCGCTCAAGACCGTTCGGGGCGTGCGACTGGACAGGACTCACTCCTGCTCAGTCTTCAGGAACGGTAGCGTCCCCCTCATGCATGCGATCACGATTCCCGAACCCGGTGGGCCCGAGGCACTGGTGTGGGCCGAGGTGCCCGATCCGGTGCCCGGTGAGGGCGAAGTGCTCATCGAGGTGGCGGCAAGCGCTGTGAACCGTGCCGATCTGCTCCAGCGGCAGGGCTTCTACGACCCTCCGCCCGGCGCCTCCCCCTACCCCGGCCTGGAGTGCTCCGGGCGGATCGCGGAGATCGGAACCGGTGTGTCCGGGTGGGGCGTCGGCGACGAGGTGTGCGCGCTGCTCTCGGGCGGCGGTTACGCGGAGAAGGTCGTCGTCCCGGTCGGCCAGGTGCTGCCCGTTCCCGCCGGCCTCGACCTCAACCAGGCTGCCGCGCTGCCCGAGGTGACCTGCACGGTCTGGTCGAACGTCTTCATGATTGCCCACCTCCGCCCCGGCGAGACCCTTCTCGTGCACGGTGGCTCCAGCGGCATCGGCACGATGGCCATCCAGCTCGCGAAGGCGGTCGGTGCGAAGGTCGCGGTCACCGCGGGCACCAAGGAGAAACTCGAACACTGTGGAGCCCTGGGCGCCGACATCCTGATCAACTACCGCGAACAGGACTTCGTCGAGGAGGTGCGGCGGGCCACGGACGGCAAGGGCGCGGATGTCGTCCTCGACAACATGGGGGCCAAGTACCTCGACCGCAACGTCAAGGTCCTCGCCGTCAACGGCCGCCTCGCGATCATCGGTATGCAGGGCGGCATCAAGGGCGAGCTGAACATCGGCGCCCTGCTCGCCAAGCGCGCCGCCATCAGCGCGACCTCGCTGCGCGCCCGCCCCCTCGAAGAGAAGACGTCCATCGTCGCCGCCGTACGCGAACACGTGTGGCCGCTGATCGCCGGCGGTCACGTACGGCCGGTCGTGGACCGTGAGATCCCGATGGACGACGCGGCCACGGCGCACCGCGTACTGGAGGAGAGCGGCCACGTCGGCAAGGTGGTGCTGGTGACGCCGTAGCCGCCGCGGGACCGCTGCGACGAGGCCGGGGCGCCTCGGCCTCCACGCCCCGGCACCTCCGGCCCCGGCCGCTCAGCTCCTCCGTATCAGCTCCTCCGTATGCGCAGGCCCACGAATGCGAGGCCGAGACCCAGGCCCATCAGGATCAGACCGCTGCCGAGGGCAAGGGCCTGCACCACCGGCTCATCGGCGGTCCCGCTTCCGTGCCGGGAGGCGTACGACGGGACGGGCAGCGCGGCGTTCTGCGACGGCTCGGGGGCGACGCCGGCCTCCGGGCCGTCCGGTTCCCCGGCGGGCTCCTCGGAGTCCGTGGAAGCGTCGCCGGCATCCCCGACGCCCCGGGCATTCGCCGCGTCCTCGGCCGCCTCCAGCTCCGTGACATCGACGCCCTGCCGCCCGGGCCGCTCCCGCCCCTCGCCCGCACGGCTGCCGGCCCAGGAGGTGGCGGGGTCGGGATCGGCGGCGTACACGGACGGCCCCGCTCCCGCCACGAGGACCACGAGCAGTCCCGCGACGAGGATCAGTCCCGTCACCCGCGCCAAACGGACCGAAGCAGCCACTCCCTCAGCCTCACACGCCCCCAGCGCCCCGGCATCTCGGTCTCACTCCACCCCCGTCCTCCCCGACACGAACACCTTGTGCCGACACGGTGGATCACGCCGTGTCGGGGGCAGCACGGTGGTGAGGTGTCGGTGTGCGAGAGAATGGCGGCATGGAGATGCCGAGGAACGAACGGTCGCCCGAACAGCCCCAGATTCTGGTCGTGGGCCAGGACGGTATGGCAGTGGGCGGCGGAGGAGACGACGACTCCCGCGAGGTCCCGGTGACGGAGATGGTGGAACAGCCCGCCAAGGTCATGCGGATCGGCAGCATGATCAAACAGCTGCTCGAAGAGGTACGGGTGGCGCCCCTCGACGAGGCGAGCCGGGCCCGGCTGAAGGAGATCCACGCCAGCTCGGTCAAGGAGCTGGAGGACGGCCTGGCGCCCGAGCTGGTCGAGGAGCTGGAGCGGCTTTCCCTGCCCTTCACCGACGAGGCGATCCCCAGCGACGCGGAGCTGCGCATCGCGCAGGCCCAGCTGGTCGGCTGGCTCGAAGGCCTCTTCCACGGGATCCAGACGACGCTGTTCGCCCAGCAGATGGCCGCTCGGGCCCAGCTGGAGCAGATGCGCCGCGCCCTCCCGCCGGGCGTCGGCGGCGGTCACGACGGCGACGACGACCCGCGTACCGTCGGCCGCTCGGGCGGCCCCTACCTCTAGCCTCCGCCCACCCACCGTACGAACGACCCCGTCCAACCCCCACCGTACGAACACAGAGGGCCCGGCACGCGAAGTGCCGGGCCCTTCTCACGACAACAGAGGCGACAGAGACAGCGGCCACAACGGCGGAAAAAGCGACAACAGCGGCTACAGCGCCGCAGGCGTCACGCCGGGTTGCCCGTGGACACCTTCAGGATGATCGTGGGCATGTCCTTGGGGTCCTCGTCGGCGTCCGCGCTCGGGTACTGCTCCATGACCGTGCCCTCGCCGTACGTGTTCTCGTCGACGTTCTGGGTGTCGTACTCCCAGCCGGCGGCCTGCAGGCACTCCTTCACCGAGTCGATGTTCTTGAAGGTGAAGTCCGGGAGCATGATCTTGTCGGGGTCGTTGTACGACTCCGTGGGCTCCGTGCACTCGGTCTTGTCGATGACCTTGGACGTGTCCGGCCCCTTGTGCCCCTCCACCACGGTCGGCGAGGCGGACGGGGACCCGCCGGAGTCGCCGCCGGCCTCATCGCTGCTGCCGCCGTTCATCACGAGCGCCGTGATCAGACCGCCGATCGCGACGATCGACACGACGATCGCGCCGACGACGACGCCCTTGTTGCTCTTGCCGCCCCCGGAACGCCCCGCCGACAGCGACGACTGCTGGGGCGTGATGTTGTACGGCGGCGGGGTGGTGACGCCCTGCTGGGGCGAGTACGCGGCGGTCTGCGGCGGCGTCTGGTAGCCACCCTGCTGCGGGTAGCCGTACGACGGGGCGGGCGCCGGGGCCGGCGCGGGCGTCGACGGGCCGTACCCGCCCGCCTGGGACGGCGGCTGGTACGGCGTCTGGACGCTGCCCGACTGCGGCGGCGCCGTCTGGTCGATCGGCGGGAAGACCGCCGAGGAGACCCCGGCGCCGTTGGAGGTCTGTACGCCCGGCACGATGCTCGGCGCGACGGCCTGGAGGGACCCGGCGACCCGCAGGCACTCGTCGCGCATCGCCTCGGCGCTCGGGAACCGCTCGTTCGGGTTCTTCTTCAGCGCGCGGGCGACGATGGCGTCCACGGCCGGCGGCAGGGAACGGTTGATCGAGGAGGGCGCCACCGGATCCTCCTGGACATGCGCGTACGCGATGGCCAGCGGCGAATCCGCCTCGAACGGCAGCCGCCCGGTGGTCAGCTGGAACAGCATGATGCCGACCGAGTACAGATCGGAGCGGGCGTCCACACCGCGGCCGAGGGCCTGCTCGGGCGAGAGGTACTGCGGGGTGCCGACGACCATGCCGGTCTGCGTCATCGACGTGACACCGGACTGCATGGCACGGGCGATGCCGAAGTCCATGACCTTGACGACGTTGCGCTTGGTCATCATCACGTTGCCCGGCTTGATGTCCCGGTGGACCAGGCCCATCTCGTGGCTGATCTCCAGCGCCGCCAGGACGTCCGCGGTGATCTTCAGCGCCTTGTCGGCGGGCATCGCGCCCTGCTGCCGGATGTCCGCGTCGAGCACCGAGCCGAGCGGCTTGCCCTCGATGTACTCCATGACGATGTACGGCGTCGCCATGCCGTCGAGCTCGTCCTCGCCGGTGTCGAAGACGGAGACGATGTTCGTGTGCGTGAGCTTCGCCACGGCCTGCGCCTCGCGGCGGAACCGCTCACGGAAGGCCTGTTCGCGCCCGAGCTCGGTGTGGAGTGTCTTGATCGCGACCTGTCGGTCGAGCACCGAGTCGTACGCGAGGTGGACGGAAGCCATGCCGCCCTCGCCGAGCAGGTCACGCAGCTGATAGCGGCCACCGGCGAGCGAACGCCCCGCGTACCGGCCCTGTGCGCCGTCCTGGCTCATCTTCCTGCGTCCCCCATCGGCGCGCGCGACAGCCGACTGGTGCGGCTCCCGCCGTCGGCGATCCTGGTGATCCCCGACGATCCTGGTGATCCTTTGTGCTATTCCCGGCCAAGTCTGCCCCAGGGCACTGACACGTCAAGCGCGGTGCCCGTTCCGTGACCGTACGCGAAAGAAGCGTCGCGGAAGCGTTACAGGTGGCGTACGCCCGGTACACAGAACTTGCACGAGTGCGCGCGCTGCGGGTTTCATGGCCGATCAACCGTTGAATCCACCTTGAATCCGTCGCGACGCCCCTCGCGACCGGTCGTGCGTCCAACTCGGACCGGCCCCTTGCGTGAAGGCTGTAGCGTGGCCGATTGAGACCGTAAGACGGAGACCGTAACAAGAACCGCGCGGACCGCGGGCAGAAACGACGGCGAGGACTGATGGCACAGCAGCAGCGCTCTCAGGGCCCGTCCGACCCCGAGGCGACTGGCGGCGGAATGTCAGACGCGCCGGAGTCGTGGGGCAACGGCGGGCTTGTCGGTGACGGTCGGTACCGGCTGACCCACAGACTCGGCCGGGGCGGCATGGCCGAGGTGTTCGCGGCCGAGGACGTACGCCTCGGCCGTACGGTCGCGGTCAAGCTGCTCCGCTCCGATCTCGCCGAGGACCCGATCTCCAAGGCCCGCTTCACGCGCGAGGCCCAGTCCGTGGCCGGCCTCAACCACCACGCCATCGTGGCGGTCTACGACTCCGGCGAGGACGTCGTGGGCGGCACCTCCGTGCCGTACATCGTCATGGAGCTGGTCGAGGGCCGCACCATCCGCGACCTGCTGCTCAACGCCGAGGCACCCGGCCCCGAGCAGGCGCTGATCATCGTCTCCGGCGTCCTCGAAGCGCTGGCGTACTCCCACCAGCACGGCATCGTGCACCGCGACATCAAGCCGGCCAACGTCATCATCACCACCAACGGCGCGGTGAAGGTGATGGACTTCGGCATCGCGCGCGCCCTGCACGGCGCGTCCACGACGATGACGCAGACCGGCATGGTCATGGGCACGCCCCAGTACCTCTCCCCGGAGCAGGCGCTCGGCAAGGCCGTCGACCACCGTTCCGACCTGTACGCGACGGGCTGTCTGCTCTACGAACTGCTCGCGCTGCGCCCGCCGTTCGTCGGCGAGACCCCGCTGTCGGTGGTCTACCAGCACGTCCAGGACATCCCGGTCCCGCCCTCCGAGGTCTCCGAGGGGACGGCTCCCCCGGAGCTCGACGGGCTCGTCATGCGCTCCCTCGCCAAGGAGCCGGACGACCGGTTCCAGACGGCCGAGGAGATGCGCGGCCTCGTCCAGTACGGCCTGCAGATGCTGTACGACCAGGGCGGCCACACGGGCACCTGGAACACCGGGCCCGTCACGGTGCACGACGGCCGGCACACGCCGCCGGGCGGCATGGCCGGTACGACCGTCATGCCGCACCCCGGGGAGGCGGGGACGTCGCAGATCGCGCAGCCGATCATCCCGGGCTACGGCGGCGGCCGGGACGACGGCGGCTTCGAGGGGCACGGCAACCGGGGCAGCGGTCGCGGCAAGCTGTGGATCCTCGCCGTCCTCGCGGTGGTCGCCGTGGCGGTGGGCGTCGCGGTGGCGCTGAGGGACACCGGCGGCAGTGGCGGCACGCCGGAGACCACGAAGTCGCCGACGGCCTCGACGTCCAGCAAGGACGAGAAGGCCAGCGAGACGCCGAGCGACGAGCCGACCGAGGAGACCACGGACGACAGCACCGGTTCGGGCAACGGCTCCAACTACACGCCGTCGTACACGCCGTCCCCGACCTACAGCCCGTCCGCCCCCGAGACCCAGCCGACGGAAGAGCCCACCGACACGGAGCCCACCACCGAGGAGCCGACGCCCACGGAGCCGACGGACGACAGCACGCCCACGGCCGACCCGACCGCCGACGGCAGCGGCAGCGGAAGCGGCGGTCTGACGAGCGGCGTCACCGGTGGCGACGACGAGGAGTGACCCGCGCTCGTCAGCGGACCCCCGGCAGAAGCGGCGGCAACCCTGAAGCACCCTCCACGCGCGCGT
>NZ_AEJC01000589.1 GCF_000317595.1 Streptomyces ipomoeae 91-03
CCCCCACGCACCCGCAGCCGCCCGAATAGCACTTCGCCCGAGCTCTTGGGCACTGTCGGCAGCTCTTAGGCGATGGCGCCCCCGGGACTCTAGGGTGGTGATCCTCGTTGTTGAGGGACGAGAGACAGTCGGGGGCAGCGGAAGGTCGGGAGCGTGGGTAAGAGAAGGCGTGTCGACGAGCGGAAGGCCGCGAAGTCGACGAGGTCGCGGCGGCAGATCGTACTCGGCGGCGTGGCCGTCATGGCCCTCGGAGGCGGCGCGTTCGCCGTGTACACGGTGTTCGGCGGCGGAGCGGCGGCCGAGGACGGTTCGGCGTCGTCCGCCGACGGGAAGGCCGTGAAGACCGGCCCGCTGTCGGCCACCGAGGTCCGCACGGCCGCCACCACCTTCCTCACGGCCTGGCAGAAGGGCTCGGTCGCGAAGGCCGCCGCCGCCACGGACGACGCGACGGCCGCGAAGACCGCGTTGACCGGCTTCACCAAGGACGCCCACATCAAGGACGTCACGCTCACCCCCGGCAAACGCACGGGCGACAAGTTCGCGTTCTCCGTCAAGGGCACCGTCTCCTACAAGGGCACGAGCAAGCCCCTCACGTACAAGTCGTCCCTGACCGTCGTACGGGCCGAGAAGGACGGCGAACCGGTGGTCGGCTGGCAGCCGTCCGTCGTCCACCCCGACCTCGGCGAGGGCGACCGTCTGGTGACCGGCGAGGCGGGCACGCCCCCGGTGAAGGCCCTCGACCGGGACGGCGGCGAGCTGACCGCGAAGAAGTACCCCTCGCTGGGGACGGTCCTGGACGGGCTCAGGGAGAAGTACGGCGAGAAGGCGGGCGGCAAGGCGGGCGTCGAACTGCGGGTCGTCCGGGCGAAGCCGGAGCAGAGCGGGAAGAGCGAGGAGAAGGAACAGAAGGAGCAGAAAGAACAGAAGGCGGCGGACAAGACTCTGCTGGAGCTGAGCAAGGGGACGCCGGGCGAGCTGAAGACCACGCTCAGCCCGTCCCTCCAGGCCGCCGCCGAGGAGCAGGTGGCCACGACGAAGCGGGCCTCGGTCGTCGTGATGCGCCCCTCCACCGGCGAGATCCTGGCCGTGGCCAACTCGGGCCACGGCTTCAACGTCGCCTTCCAGGGCTCCCTCGCCCCCGGCTCCACGATGAAGATCGTCTCCTCGGCACTTCTCATCGACAAGGGCCTGGCCTCGGCGGACAAGGTCCACCCCTGCCCCAAGTACGCGTCGTACGGCGGCTGGAAGTTCCAGAACGACGACAAGTTCCAGATCAACGGCGGTACGTTCAAGGCGAGCTTCGCCCGCTCCTGCAACACCGCCTTCATCTCCCAGGCGAAGAAGCTCGACGACAACTCCCTGACCCTGGAGGCCCAGCAGGTCTTCGGCCTCGGCATGAACAACTGGGCGATCGGGGTGTCCAGCTTCGACGGCGCGGTACCGGTGCAGAGCGACGCGCCCATGGCCGCCTCGCTGATCGGCCAGGGCGGGGTGCGCATGAACCCGCTGAACATGGCCTCGGTGGTGTCCACGGCGAAGACGGGCGTCTTCAAGCAGCCGTATCTCGTCTCCCCGTCCGTCGACGGCCGCACCCTCGCCACGGCCTCCCGGCCCATGTCCGACACCGTCCGCTCCCAGCTCCGCGAACTCCTCCAGTACACCGCCGCGGCCGGTACGGCGGCCGAGGCCATGGCGGGTCTCGGCCCCGACTACGGTGCGAAGACCGGCTCCGCCGAGGTCGACGGCCAGAAGCAGCCCAACGGCTGGTTCACCGCCTGGAAGGGCGACCTCGCCTCCGCCGGAGTCGTCCAGCAGGGCGGCCATGGCAGCGAGTCGGCCGGCCCGATCGTGGCGGCACTGCTGAAGGCGGGGAGCAGCTGAGCCGGGGCCGCCGTAGCGGAGGCGGCTGAGGTGTGAGTGACGCGCCCACTGTCAGCGACTGTTGTGCGTACGACTGCCGTGCGTATGGCTGCCGTGCGTACGGCTGTCCTGCGTACGGCTGTCCTGCGTACGGCTGTCGCGCGTACGGCTGTCATACGCACGGCTGTCGCGCGTACGGCTGTCCTGCGTACGGCTTCGGATCGGTGTCTTCTCGTACGACGTCGGCGTGGGCTCCAGGCACCAGTCGAGCAGCGACGGCCAATCGCCGTAGCCCGAGTCCGGGTTGAGGTGGGCCTGGCCCGGTAGCAGGTCGGCGGGGAGGGCGAGCGGTTCCGCGTATGTCGTGGTGGCGCCCTGGGGGCAGTACGGGTCGTCGTCGCTGCCGACGACCCGGGTGTACGTGGCCGCCTCGGACAGCTGCGCGGGCGTCAGCGGTGGTGGGGCGAACTCGGCGATCTCCGGGTGTCGCAGGGCGACCTCGGGGGCGGGTGGGGCGATGAGGAGTACGCGGTCGACGGGGCCGGTGGACAGTACGTCGTCCCGGGCCACCGCGTGCAGCCACAGCAGGCAGGCCAGGCTGTGGCATATGACGGTGACCCGTCTTCCTTCCAACTCCCCCAGCAACGCGTCCAGCTCCGCCAGCCAGCGCTCCAGGTCCGGGTCGTCCGGTTCCGGTAGTTGGGGGTATGCCACCTCGTGGCCGAGGTCGGTGAGGCGGTCGGCGAGCCAGTGCTGCCAATGGTTGGCGGGCCGGTGGTTCTGCCAGCCGTGGAGGATGAGGAATGCGCGGCCGTGGTTGCCCGTCGGGGTCACCGGTGTCTCTGTCACCCTCCGATCGTCAACGAAACCGATCACTCGGGTCCAGTGCCGTCTCTGTCCCTGGAAGGGGTTCCTCGCCCCCGCCGCCCCTACCCGTCCCATCCCCCAGGGGCTG
>NZ_AEJC01000590.1 GCF_000317595.1 Streptomyces ipomoeae 91-03
CGCCCCCGCCGCCCCTACCCGTCCCTCCCCCATCCAGGGGCTGCCGCCCCTTCGACCCCGCTCAGTTCCAGGGGCGCGCCCCTGAGGGGCGCAAGCGGCTTCCTCGGCCACAGGCGACGAACACCTGACGGAGTGAGCTGGCGCACACCTGCCGTAGAGTTGAGGCCGGTCGAGTACGTGACCGTGGGAGATCGGAAGGGCAGCAGGCGTGAGCGTCGAGGACACGGGCTCCGGCACGGACGCGCATGGCCGCGTGGACCTTCCGGGCGCGGACGCCGGCGAGGAGGACCCGCTGGCGCTGCGGCTCGAAGGGCTCATCCTCGGTGCCGAGCGCCGGTACACCCCGTTCCAGGCGGCCCGTAGCGCGGGTGTGTCCATGGAGCTGGCGTCCCGTTTCTGGCGGGCCATGGGCTTCGCGGACATCGGTCAGGCCAAGGCGCTCACCGAGGCGGACGTCCTCGCGCTGCGGCGGCTCGCCGGTCTCGTGGAGGCGGGGCTGCTGAGTGAGGCCATGGCCGTGCAGGTGGCACGTTCCACCGGGCAGACCACGGCACGGCTGGCCGAGTGGCAGATCGACTCCTTCCTGGAGGGCCTGACCGAGCCGCCGGAGCCGGGCATGACCCGCACCGAGGTGACGTACCCCCTCATCGAGCTGCTTCTGCCGGAACTGGAGGAGTTCCTCGTCTACGTCTGGCGGCGGCAGCTCGCCGCGGCCACCGGGCGGGTCGTGCAGGCCGCCGACGACGAGGAGATGGTCGACCGGCGGCTCGCCGTCGGCTTCGCCGACCTCGTCGGGTTCACCCGGCTCACCCGTCGGATGGAGGAGGAGGAGCTCGGCGAGCTCGTCGAGGCCTTCGAGACGACCGCGGCGGACCTGGTGGCCGCGAACGGCGGGCGGCTCATCAAGACACTGGGCGACGAGGTCCTGTATGCCGCCGATGACGCGGGTGTGGCCGCCGAGATCGCCCTCCGGCTCATCGAGACCATGGCGCACGACGAGACCATGCCGGAACTGCGCGTCGGCATCGCCTTCGGCACGGTGACGACCCGGATGGGCGATGTCTTCGGTACGACCGTGAACCTCGCGAGTCGGCTCACCTCGATAGCCCCGAAGGACGCGGTGCTCGTCGACGGGGCGTTCGCCGAGGAGCTGATCCGTACCGGGGAGGCCCCCGCCTCCGAGGCGGAGGCCGCCGAGGCCGCTGCCGCCGCCGAGAAGGAGGGCGAGGAACCGCCGACCTACCGTTTCGCCCTTCAGCCCATGTGGCAGCGGCCGGTGCGTGGGCTGGGGGTCGTGCAGCCGTGGTTGCTCACGCGGAGGCCCGGGAAGCCGTGAGGCCGCGCGGCTGTGAGGTCGTACGGCTGTGAGGTCGCGCGGCTGTGAGGTTGTGAGCTTGTAGGCCGCAGAGCGTCGTCGCGGCTGTGGGCCAGGGGGCGTGGGGCGGCTGGCCGTGCGCGCGGTGGGGCGTGGCCCGCGGGGCGTGTATTGACGTGAGCCGGAGTGCCGGGGTGTCGCCGCCGGGCGCCTGTGCCGTCACTGGCGCAGTGTGTCGTCCACGCACAAGCCGACGATCGGTACGCACAGGCCTGGCTCCTGGGGCTTCGTGGGCTGCTCCGCTTCCGCAGGGGAGTCGGGGGTGGTGGGGGAGGAGTGCGGAGCGGCCGGTTGCCGGGGTGCGGCCGGGCGGTCGGTGGGCGTGTTCGGGGACGGACGGGGGGCCTCGGGAGCGGAGGTGGGCGGGAGGGTGGTCGGGGCCGGGGAGAAGCGTCGGGAGCCGGGGCCGGAGGGGAGTTCGACTCCGATGGAGGTCGCGGGGGTGGACGTGGGGGCGGTCGGTCCCGGTGACGGTGGGGGTGTCGACGTGGGCGTCGCGCTGCCCATCGGGGTGTCGGTGGTCCGGTCGCCCGGGTCGGCCAAGGGGACGCTTCCGACGGTCGCTCCGGCGTTGGTCGCCTCGTCCGTGACGTCGTCCACCGCCTCGGGGACCGCGCCCGCCGTCGTACCGGCGGCGCCGCCGACCGAGTCCGACGTCAGCCGTAGGAGGCTCAGCGCCCCTGCCGCCAGCGCCAGCCCACCCACGGCGAACAGCACCTTCCGCTGCCGGGGCCGCCGATGCCGCCCTCGGGGGCGGGGGGCGAAGGGGAGGGGGGAGGGTGCGGCTGCCGGGGTCGAGGGCGATCCTGGTGCGGTCGGCTGAGGCCGGGGCGCCGATGGGCCCGGTGCGGTTGCTGGGGACCAGGGTGCCCCCGGCGGGGTCTGGGGCCTCGCCGGCCCGTACGCGTACGGCGTCTGTGGAACGTGCGATGCCTGCGACCCCGGTGGTGTCGCCGTTCCCGTTTCCGTTCCTGTCCCCGTAGCCGTCGTCGGCCTGGTCACGGTGTTCGTCGTCATGGCCCTTCCTCCCCTCCGCGCCCGTGTCCCCCGGTGGGCCTGTGGCGGTGCGCAGGCTATGCGCCGAGGTGGGCGTTGTGGCCGGAGAAGGGCCTGGTGTCACTCGAACGGGGAAACGGCGCCGAGGGTTGCCGCGCAGGTCAACGCCGGGGAGTGGTTGCACCGGGGAGGCTGCTCGCGCCGCCGCCCCCTGACGCCGCGCGCCCCCTCCGGGCTTTCCCCGGAGAGGCCCGGCTGGGATGATCGGGGCGTCGTCTGTAGTTAACACGCGTTAACCGGGAGGGTGTCATGGGTGTCGGTGCCGTGGAAGGGCAGGCGGAGTCGGGGAACGAGCGGCGGTACGGGGAGTTCGTCGTCGTACGGCGGCACGGGTACGTCGCCGAGCTCGTCCTCGACCGGCCCAAGGCCATGAACGCCGTGTCCACCGAGATGGCCCGGTCCATCGCGGCGGCTTGCGAGGCGTTGGCCGGTGACAGGGACGCACGGGTGGTCGTGCTGACGTCGACTCATGAGCGGGCGTTCTGTGTGGGGGCCGATCTGAAGGAGCGGAACTCGTTCAGTGATGCCGACCTGGTGCGGCAGCGGCCGGTCGCGCGGGCCGCCTACACCGGCGTACTGGAGCTCCCGATGCCCACTGTCGCCGCCGTGCACGGCTTCGCGCTGGGCGGTGGCTTCGAGTTGGCGCTGTCCTGCGATCTGATCGTGGCCGACCGTACGGCGGTGGTGGGGCTGCCCGAGGTTTCGGTGGGGGTCATTCCGGGCGGTGGCGGTACGCAGTTGCTGCCGCGTCGGGTGGGGGCTGCCCGGGCCGCCGAGCTGATCTTCACGGCGCGGCGGTTGGAGGCCGTGGAGGCGCGGGAGTTGGGGCTTGTGGATGAGTTGGTCGAGGAGGGGCGGGACCGGGCGGAGGCGCTGGCGCTGGGCGAGCGGATCGCCGCGAACTCGCCCGTCGGGCTGCGCGCGGCCAAGCGTGCGCTCCGGCTCGGCCATGGGCTCGATCTACGGGCCGGACTGGAGGTCGAGGACGCGGCCTGGCGTTCGGTCGCGTTCTCGGGGGACCGCGCGGAGGGGGTGGCCGCCTTCAACGAGAAGCGGAAGCCCGAGTGGCCGGGGGAGTGAGCCGGGGGGTGTGAGGAGTGCCGTGTAGGGGGCGGAGTGGCGGGGCGGTGGTCCGTCCGCCGAGGAGCGTCCGAGGGGGAGCAGCGCCCTGTCCCGCACGAGCCCCGGCATTCTCCCCCTGGGCTTCAGGACCCGACATGCCCTGGTTCCCCTGGGCCTTCAGACCGTGGCCGGCCCTGACCTCGCGCCGTACCCCGACCCGCGGATCGGCCCGGGCGGTACCCATTGTCGCTGGGCTGCCCCTGGGCGGTATCGCTCCTTCGAGCCGACCCGGGGCCCCTCCCCTGACCAATCCCCAGGTACGGCGCCCTCGCCCCGGACTGGTTCCCCGGGTGGCGGCCTCACCCCGGGCAAGCTCCCGGGTGGCACCCTCGCCCGGATCAGTCGCCGACTGGCAGCCTCGCCCCCGACCCGTCCCCCCTCCCCCCGTTGATCCCCTGACCCGCACCGTCTCGGGCGGTGCCCCCGCTCCCGGCCCGTACGCCTGCCTCCGGGGCGATCCCGGGCGTGTGCCGGCCGCCTGATCATCCGTCCGGCCCCGAACCGGCCCCGCGTGCTGCCCTGGCCTCCCGCTCGTACCCTCGACCCCAAGCCGCCCCCAGGGGCGGTACGTCAGCCCAAGACCCGTGCCGCTGTTCGCCCCGCCAACGTCTCAAATCGGGCTAAAGCTCCCTAGCCTGGAGTGATGGGTGAGGACAGGCGGTTGAGGGCCGTGGTGGCGTTGGCGCGGGGTATGGCGGGGGCGCGTACGCCGCGTGAGTCGTGGTGGGCCGCTGCGGATGGGGCGTGTCGGGCCCTGTCCGGGAGTTTCGCCGCGCTGTCCGTGTGGGAGCGGGAGCGGGGGCTGTTGCGGGTGCTGGTCAATGTGGGGAACCGGGCGCCGGGGGAGGAAGAGTTCCCCGAGGACGAGACGTATCCCGTGCACGAGTTCCCGGAGATCGCGGAGTTTCTGCACGAGCGGTGGCTGGAGGGCGGTGAGCCCAACGCCTGGGTGGAGACGGCGGCCGGGCCGGTCGGCGGGCGGCGGCCCGGCGGCTTCTGTCATCAGCGGGTCGCGGCGCTCCGCCGGCGCGGTCGCGGGTGTTGTGTCGTGGCGCCCGTCGTGCTGAACGGGCGGGCTTGGGGGGAGTTGTACGTCGCCCGACCCGCCGGGGAGCCGGTTTTCCACGGGGACGACGCCGCTTTCGCCACCGTCCTCGCCTCCGTGGTGGCGGCCGGTATCGCCCAGTCGGAGCAGCTCGAGGAGGCCCGGCGGCTCGCCTTCACCGACTCCCTCACCGGGCTCGGCAACCGGCGCGCGGTCGACCTGCGGCTCGACGAGGCGATGGAGGCGTACCGGCGCGACGGCACGGTGATCAGCCTGGTCGTCTGCGACCTCAATGGGCTGAAGAAGGTGAACGATTCGTACGGGCATGCGATGGGGGACCAGTTGCTGGAGCGGTTCGGGTCCGTGCTCTCGCGCTGTGCGGCCGAGCTGCCCCACGTGCTGGCCGCACGGCTCGGGGGCGACGAGTTCTGTCTGCTCGCGGTGGGACCGTCGTCGGACGAGGTCGTGCGGGTCGCCGGTGATCTGTGCGTACGGGCGCGGGAGTTGGAGCCGGGGGACGGGGTCGCGTGCGGGGTGGCGTCCACCGGGGATCCGATCGGGCCGCTCCGCTCGGCCCGGCGGCTGTTCCGGCTCGCCGACGCCGCGCAGTACCGGGCCAAGGCCGCCGGGTCCGTGGAGCCGGTCGTCGCCGGGCGCGAGGGGGAGGGGGCCGAGGATCCGGTGATCAGCCTCGCCGACCGTCCGCCCGCACCCGTCGATCCCGCCCACCCTGCGGACCGGCGCCGATTTCGGGGGCGCCGGTCCTAGGGCGGGCCGCGCGGCTGTTCGAGGTTGCGCGCGGCCCTCGGGTTCCTACGACACAGGGGCTGGCTGTGGCCGTAGGGGTCTCGACGGCCCGTCGGGGGGAGTACGGCCGTCGGACCTGTGGTTCCGTCAGGTCATGTCGGCCCAGAAGTTCTGCAGGTCGGTGTTGACCTTGAAGTCCCTCTGGAGCAGGGCGCCGCCGGTGCGGTTCGAGCCGCTGAAGATGGTCAGACGCGGGTTCGAGTCCCGGGTCACCGTGGTGCCGGCGTTCTTCCAGCCGGCCGAACCGCTGGAGAGCCGCGCGCACCGCGAGGTGGTGGAGACGAAGACCGACCCCGTGGCGCCGTTGGTTCGCACCATCAGGTTCTGGTTGACGGCAGCGGCGGCGGGGTCATCGTGGCGCTCAGGGGGAGACCGGTGGCTGCCGGAGCGTGGCGATCGCGGTCGGGCGGCGGTGGGGGTTCGCCATGGGAACGAGTCCTCTCCTCTTGCGGATCACTTGAAGCCTCAACGCGTCAAGCATGTCGACCGTAACCCCGAACGGGACCCTTCCAGATCTGGAATCCGGCGTACTGATCGGTTTCGGATCGAATTCGGAGTGGATTCTGATCAGCTTTTGATCTACGCGTGTTGCTTCGCCCGTGAATGTCACGGATCGTGTCATCGACCCGAGGGGTGTCGACGGGTGCTGTGTAAGGAGTCCCGCCCGGGGCCGCTCGTGACATTCGGCGATTCAGTCCCTACGATCCTGAATATGGATATGCATTCTGTGGACACGGTGGTGCTCGGGACGACCGGTGTCACCGCGGCCGACGTCCTCGCCGTGGCGCGGGCCGGCGCCCGGGTCGAGCTCTCCGACGAGGCGGTGGCGGCCCTCGCCGCGGCCCGCGAGATCGTGGACGCGCTGGCGGCCAAGCCGGACCCGGTCTACGGCGTCTCCACCGGCTTCGGCGCCCTGGCGACCCGGCACATCGGCCAGGAGCTGCGCACCCGGCTCCAGCGCAACATCGTCCGCTCGCACGCGGCCGGCATGGGGCCGCGGGTGGAGCGTGAGGTCGTACGCGCGCTGATGTTCCTGCGGCTGAAGACGGTCTGCTCGGGGCGTACGGGCGTCCGGCCCGAGGTCGCGCAGACCATGGCCGACATCCTCAACGCCGGGATCACCCCGGTCGTACACGAGTACGGCTCCCTCGGCTGCTCCGGCGATCTGGCGCCGCTGTCCCACTGTGCGCTGACGCTCATGGGGGAGGGCGACGCCGAGGGCCCGGACGGGGTCGTACGGCCGGCCGGGGAACTGCTCGCCGCGCACGGCATCCGGCCCGTCGAGCTGCGGGAGAAGGAGGGGCTCGCCCTTCTCAACGGCACCGACGGCATGCTCGGCATGCTGATCATGGCGCTGGACGACCTGGAGACGCTGTACAAGTCGGCCGACATCACGGCCGCGATCACCCTGGAGGCCCTGCTCGGCACCGACAAGGTCCTCGCCCCCGAACTGCACGCCATCCGCCCGCATCCGGGACAGGGGGCCTCGGCCGCCAACATGCTGGCCGTGCTGAAGGGTTCGGGCCTCACCGGGCACCACCAGGACGACGCGCCCCGGGTGCAGGACGCGTACTCCGTGCGGTGCGCCCCGCAGGTGGCGGGGGCCGGGCGCGACACCATGGCGCACGCGCGGCTCGTCGCCGAGCGGGAGCTCGCGGCGGCCGTCGACAATCCTGTCGTGCTGCCTGGGGGCACCTCCCGCTCGAGCGAAGCCGAGAGTGGGGGAGGGCGGGTCGAGTCCAACGGCAACTTCCACGGGGCACCGGTCGCCTACGTACTGGACTTCCTGGCGATCGCGGTCGCCGACCTGGCGTCGATCGCCGAGCGGCGTACCGACCGGCTGCTCGACAAGAACCGGTCGCACGGGCTGCCGCCGTTCCTCGCGGACGACGCGGGCGTCGACTCCGGGCTCATGATCGCCCAGTACACCCAGGCCGCGCTGGTGAGCGAGCTGAAGCGGCTCGCCGTACCGGCGTCGGCCGACTCGATCCCGTCCTCCGCGATGCAGGAGGACCATGTCTCGCTGGGCTGGTCGGCCGCGCGGAAGCTGCGGACCGCCGTCGACAACCTCACCCGTGTCCTCGCCGTCGAGCTGTACGCCGGCACGCGCGCCGTCGAGCTGCGGGAGGGGCTGACGCCCGCCCCGGCCACCCGGGCGGTCGTCGAGGCCGTACGCAAGGCTGGGGTCGAGGGGCCCGGGCCGGACCGTTTCCTCGCGCCCGACCTGGCGCTCACCGACGCGTTCGTGCGGGACGGGCGGCTGGTGGCGGCGGCGGAGTCGGTCACCGGGCCGCTGGCGTAGTGGGACGTCCGGGTCGGGCGGCGCGACGCGCACCACGCGGCCCGGACGATCCGGTTACCTGGGGACGACGGTGAAGAGTGCTGCGCCGAGCAGGCTGGGCGTCGGGGCGTGTGCGGTGCGTGTCGTCCCGCGGGAACCGGCCCTGTGACGCCCGCTGCTGCACCGCCTCGATCATGGCCGGGCGGGGCGTGCGCGGGACGAGCGTGCGCGACGCTCAGTACGCCTCCAGGCGCCCCTGTCGCACCGAGTACGCGACGAAGCCCGCGCCCAGGGCCAGGAACATGGTGCCGCCGATGATGTACGGCGTGGTGTTGGGGCTTCCGGTGTCGGCGAGTTCGGTGTCGCGGCCGTCCGAGTCGGCCGTGGTCGACGTCCCGTCCGCGTCCGTCGCGTCTGTCCCGTCCGGGTCCGTCGTGTTCGCCGTCGTCGACGTCTGCTGTCGTATGTCCGCCGCGTCCTGCGTCGCGTTCGCCGACGGCACGAACCACAGGGCACCCAGGAGGGTCCCCGCGGCGGTGGCGGTCAGCAGCGATCGGCGGGCGGTCGACGACGCTCGACGTGCGACGGACACTGAATATCGATCCCCTTGTGGCGCGGGCGAATTGGCCGTGGAGAGCGATGCTAATGAAAGTCGCGGGTCGCGGGAAAGTCGTGCGACCTGTGAGCCGTACGCTCCGAGGCATGAGTACACCTGAGACTTCACAGTTTGTCCGGCTTCGCGTTGAATTGGTGGTGGAGGTCGAGAACGTCGAGGCCGTCACCGGGGCCGCGCTGCGCCGGATCTCCGAGGATCCTGATATGCCGGTGGACGAGCGGGTACACGCCGAGAGTGCCGTGACGGAAGACACAGCGGAGGCCATCGCGTATCTGATCGACCCGTTCGACCTGGTGGGTGAGGTGCCGGGGGTCGAACTCGCCCAGGCCTCCTGGAGCAGCGAGGGCATCGACTACGACCCCGATTCGCCGGAATGGGGTCTCGGCGAGGATGATGGCGGCGAGGACGAAGAGGAAGACGAGCGCGGCTGAGGCTGTTCGGGATGTCGATGACCCCGGGCGGCAACCGCCGCCCGGGGTTCTTTCGTCTCATGGGGCGCACTGGTCACCTGCGCACCACCGCCCGGGTCGCCGTCGACCGCCGGAGCGGTCTGCGCGGATGGAGCGGCTGAAGTGGCGTATCCCACACATCGGCTTGAAGTGGAACGGCACGGTGCCGTCGCGGTGTTTTAGTGCTTACGGGGATTCTCGGTTCTTGGGGATTCGGCAACGATGGAGAAGCGTGTGATGACGAACAGTAAGCGGCGCAGGGGCCTGTCGGTCGCGTCCGCACTGCTCGGCGGGGTGCTGGTGCTCTCTGCGTGCAGCGGAGGCGAGAGCGACGCCGCGTCCGGGAGCGACGGCGGGGACTCCTCGCAGGCCAAGGTCGACGAGGCGGCGGCCAAGAAGACCTCCGTGGCCGACATCAAGATCACGCCGAACGACGGCTCGGACAACGCCTCCATCAACAACTCCGCCAAGGTGACGGTGAGCAAGGGCACGCTCACGGAAGTCACTATGACGGCCGCCGACGGCACCGCCGTCGAGGGCGAGATATCCGCGGACAAGAAGAGCTGGGCGCCGAGCACCCAGCTGGAGCGGTCCACCACCTACAAGATCGCCGCCTCCGCGGAGGACTCCGAGGGTCGCGAGGCCCACGAGAACGCGTCGTTTACCACGGTCTCCCCGGCCAACAGCTTCATCGGCAACTTCACGCCCGAGGACGGCTCCACCGTCGGCGTCGGCATGCCGGTCTCGATCAACTTCGACAAGGCGATCACCAACAAGGCCGCCGTGCAGAAGGGCATCACCGTCAGCAGCAGCTCCGGCCAGGAGGTCGTCGGGCACTGGTTCAACGCCAACCGCCTCGACTTCCGGCCCGAGGACTACTGGCAGGAGGGCTCCACCGTCACGCTGAAGCTCGCGCTCGACGGTGTCGAGGGCGCGGACGGCGTCTACGGTGTGCAGCAGAAGTCGGTCTCCTTCACCATCGGCCGCAACCAGGTCTCGGTCGTCGACGCCCAGACCAAGCAGATGAAGGTCATGCAGGACGGGAAGGTCGTCAAGACCATACCGATCTCCGCCGGCTCGCCCGACAACAAGACCTACGAAGGTCAGATGGTGATCTCCGAGAAGTTCAAGGAGACCCGGATGAACGGTGCGACGGTCGGGTTCACGGACGACGACGGCAAGGGCGAGTACGACATCAAGGACGTGCCGCACGCCATGCGGCTGACCACCTCCGGCACCTTCATCCACGGCAACTACTGGGGTGCCGACTCCGTCTTCGGCAACGTCAACACCAGCCATGGGTGTGTCGGCCTCAACGACACCAAGGGTGCGAACGACCCCAACACCGAGGGTGCGTGGTTCTACAACAACTCGATCGTCGGTGACGTCGTGGTCGTCAAGAACACCGGTGACAAGACCGTCGCCCCCGACAACGGCCTCAACGGCTGGAACCTGAGCTGGGCCGACTGGAAGGCCGGTTCGGCGGTCTGAGTCCGCGGGTTGTCTCCGACGGCGCCATCCTGTTCGGGGTGGCGCCGTCGGGTTTTGCGGGGCGGGTGCCCTGCGGGCCGATGAAAGCGGGGCGCAGCCCCTGCTTTTCAGGGGCGCGGGGAACTGCGCGACCAGCCACGGCATATCCGCACCCGCCAACGAACCGCCCCGACCGAGCTCCAAGGCGTGGCGGTCTCGAAGCTGTGGCACAGGGTTTTCATGTGGCTCTTATGCGGGGCTTATTCCTTCATCACACGGTCTCCCTAGCTTGCCGCCATGTTTCTCACCTACCTGAGGCGCGAACTGCGCCGCCGTAGAAAGGCGGCCCTTGTCGTCGCCTCCGGCCTCGCTCTGGGTATCGCACTGGTGATCGTGGTCAGCTCCGTGTCGTCGGGTATGGAGAAGGCGCAGGGCAAGGTGCTGGAGTCCCTGTACGGGCTGGGGACGGACATGACCGTCACCAAGGCGCCGGCCGCGCCCGGGGAGAACGGCGACAACGGCCCGCGGTTCCAGTTCGACGCCCAGGACAACGACTCCGACGAGGAACAGAGCAGCGACCTCGTCCGCGTCCAGGGCTTCCAGACCCTCGCCGCCTCGACCGTCACCGAGGTCGGTGAGCAGAAGGGGGTCGCGGACGCCGTCGGTGGCCTGAGCCTTCAGGTCATCAAGGTCAACGGACAGTTCCGGCGCGGGCAGTTCCAGCAGGACGAGAACGCGGGCGGCCAGCAGCAGGGCGGCCCCGGCGGCGGCCAGAACGGCGGCGGCAACGGCCGGCCCCAGGGCCGCGTCGAGGGCGGCGGCGCCGAGTTCGACGTCAACAACTACTCCGTCTACGGCACCGACGTCACCCGGCCCGAACTCGGCCCGCTGACCTCCTCGAAGATCACCAGCGGTCGTACGTTCAAGACATCCGAGACCAACGCCAAGGTCGTGGTCGTCGACAAGTCGTACGCCAAGGAGAAGGAGCTCAAGGTCGGTGGCTCCGTCACCATCAAGAGCACGAAGTACGAGGTCATCGGTATCGCCACGCCCGACAGCGGGGACGCGGCGGCCAACCTCTACATCCCGTTGAAGCAGGCGCAGACGCTCAGCGACTCCAAGGACAAGGTCACGACGATCTACGTCAAGGCCAGTGACTCCCAGCGGATCGACTCCGTCAAGGCGGCCATCCAGAAGAACATCTCGGGTACGACCGTCACGACCTCCGCCGATCTCGCAGAGACCGTGTCCGGGTCGCTGTCCACGGCCTCCGATCTCGCCTCGAACGTGGGCAAGTGGCTGTCCGTCGCTGTGCTGATCGCGGCGTTCCTGGTGGCCGGGCTGCTTACGTCGGCCGCGGTTTCGCGTCGGGTGCGGGAGTTCGGGACGCTCAAGGCGCTGGGCTGGAAGTCGGGGCGGGTGACTCGGCAGGTCGTGGGTGAGGCCGTGGTGAATGGGCTCGTGGGTGGGGCGCTCGGTATCGCGCTCGGGCTTGCGGGGGCGTACCTCGTGACGGCGATCAGTCCTACGTTGCAGGCCGAACTGGGGGCCGGTGGGGGCGGGTTCGGTGGAGGGCCTGGTGGGGGTGGGCCCGGTGGTGGTTTCCCGGGAGGTGGGGGACCTGGTGGTGGGCAGCAGGCGGCTTCGGATGCGCTTGAGGTTGCTCTCACCGCGCCGGTGAGCCTCTCCACGGTGGGGCTTGCGGTGGGGCTGGCTGTCGCGGGCGGGTTGATCGCCGGGGCGTTCGGGGGGTGGCGGGCCTCTCGGTTGCGGCCGGCGGATGCGTTGCGACGGGTGGAGTAGGGCCACGCGTCTGAGGGGTGCCCTCGGCCGGGGCTGGGCGGGGGTGGGTTCCGCTCACCGGCGCGAGCAGGGTGCCGCCGCGCCCACCCTCCCCCATCGCCCCAGCGGCACGACTGCCCGCAGCCATGTCAGCCAAGTTCCTCGCACATCCAGGAGTTGCTCACCATGTACGTACTCAGTGGCGTCACCAAGCGCTACTCGCGTGGCAAAGACACCGTCAATGCGCTCGACGGGGTCGATCTCACCATTGCTGATGGGGATCGGCTGGTCATTCAAGGGCCCACCGGAGGTGGGAAGTCGACGTTGCTCCAGATGCTCGGGGCGCTCGACAAGCCGTCCGGGGGGAGTGTGGAGCTTGACGGGGTCGATCTCGCCAAGTTGTCCGAGGCTCGGCTCACCAAGGTGCGGAGCGAGAACATCGGGTTTGTGTTCCAGAGCTTCAATCTGATCCCCACCCTGACCGCGCAGGAGAACGTCGAGACCGCGCTCGTACCCCTCGGGGTCAAGGCCAAGGAGCGGCGGCAGCGGGCGGCGGAGGCGCTGGAGTCGGTGGGGCTGGGGGAGCGGCGGGGGCATCTGCCGGCGGAGCTGTCGGGTGGTCAGCAGCAGCGCGTCGCGATCGCCCGGGCCCTGGTGAAGCGTCCGAAGGTGCTGCTCGCCGACGAACCCACCGGCAACCTCGACGAGTCCATGCGCGACGAGATCATGGAGGTGCTGGAGACCCTGTGGAAGGAGCACGGGCTCACGTTCGTCATGGTCACCCATGACTCGGCGCTGGCGAAGAAGGCCCCGAGGGTCGCGACGATTCGCAAGGGGCGCATCACCGTGAAGGAGAACGCCGGGGCGTGATGCCGCTGCCGGGCGGGGCGCGTTGGAGTGGAGCCCGGGGCGCGTGCGGGGCGCACGTGGCCTCGGGCTTCTCGGCTGTTCGGGGTGGCGGGGCGGGGAGGGATTGTCTGATTAGGGCGTTGAGCGAGGATCAATCAATTTATGTCACAAGTAATTCCAAAGCTTCATTTATTTACCTGTTCCTCAGTATTGAGCACTGGTTGACCCCTCGTCATACTGCGTGATCCGGTAATGCGACCGGATCACTGCTGCTCCAGGGGGAGACTTGCGCAGACAAGTGACAAGAGCGTGCACGGTCTTGACCGCCATGGTGTCCGCCGTGGCACTGACGGCGGGGACGACCAGCCCGGCGAACGGCGGAACCGAGGGCACGAGCGGCAAGGCCGACGGCGTCGCCCGGCTGAAGGCCGGGCAGCGCATCACTCTCGTCACCGGGGACCGTGTTCTCGTGGGGGCCGACGGCCGGGTCCTCGGGCTGGAGCGGGCGAAGGGGCGGGAGGGGGTGCCGGTCCAGGTGCGGAAGGCCGAGGGGCATACGTATGTGCTGCCGGCGGACGCGGCCCGGTTGATCTCCGTCGGCAGGCTCGACAAGCGGCTGTTCGACGTCACCGAGTTGAACGGGGCCGTCACCCGCAGGTCCCAGCGGCAGGGGCTGAAGCTGATAGTCGGCTACACGGGGACCGCCGCCGGCGCCCGGGCCGATGTACGGGACGCGGGGGACACCAAGGTCCGCCGCACGCTGGAGACCCTGAACGCCGACGCGGTTCTCACGCCCAAGGACGATGCCGCCGAGCTGTGGAAGGCGGTCACCGACGCCGACGGCACCACCGCCGCCGGGGTCGCGAACATCTGGCTGGACGGCGTCCGCAAGGTGCGCCTCGACAGGACCGTGCCGCAGATCGGCGCCCCGAAGGCCTGGAAGGCCGGTTACGACGGCAAGGGCATCACCATCGCCGTACTGGACACCGGCATCGACGCGACCCACCCGGACCTGGTCGGCCAGGTGATCGCCGACAAGAACTTCTCCACCTCGCCCGACACGACCGACAAGTACGGCCATGGCACGCACGTCGCCTCCATCGCGGCCGGTACCGGGAAGAAGTCGAAGGGCAAGTACAAGGGGGTCGCGCCCGGCGCCAAGCTGCTCAACGGCAAGGTGCTGAGCGACGAGGGCTACGGCGACGACTCCGGGATCATCGCCGGGATGGAGTGGGCCGCCGAGCAGGGCGCCGACGTGGTCAACCTCAGCCTGGGCGGTGGTGACACCCCCGAGGTCGACCCGATGGAGGCGGAGATCGACAAGCTCTCCGCCGAGAAGGGCATCCTCTTCGCGGTCGCCGCCGGCAACGACGGCGAGTGGGGCGAGAAGACGATCGGCTCCCCCGGCAGCGCCGCCGCCGCGCTCACCGTCGGCGCGGTCGACGGCAAGGACGGCCTCGCCCCCTTCTCCAGCCGGGGCCCGGGTCTGGACGGCCGGATCAAGCCCGATGTGACCGCGCCCGGGGTCGCCGTCACCGCCGCCGCGGCGCCGGGCAGCGTCATCGAGGAGGAGGTCGGCCAGAAGCCCGAGGGGTACCTGACCATCTCCGGTACGTCCATGGCGACGCCGCATGTCGCGGGTGCCGCGGCCATCCTCAAGCAACAGCACCCGCAGTGGACGTACGCCGAACTCAAGGGCGCCCTCATCGCGTCCGCCAAGGGCGGCACGTACACGCCGTTCCAGCAGGGTTCGGGCCGGATCCGGGTCGACAAGGCCGTCAAGCAGACCGTCGTCGCCGATCCGGTGTCGGTGGGCTTCGGGGTCGCCGAGTGGCCGCATACCGACGACAGGCCGCTGACCGAGAAGCTGACGTACAGGAACCTCGGCACCAAAGCCGTCACCCTTGATCTGAAGGTGACCGGCACGAACCCCGAGGGCAGGCCCGCCCCCGCAGGGTTCTTCGAGCTCGGCGCCAAGAAGGTCACCGTCCCGGCGGGCGGCGACGCCACCGTGAAGCTCACCGCCCGCACCAAGCTGGGCGGCGGCCTCGACGGCGCCTACTCCGCGTACGTCACCGCCACCGGCGGCGGGCAGAGCGTACGTACGGCGGCGGTCGTGGAGCGCGAGGTGGAGTCGTACGACGTCAAGCTCAAGGTGATCGACCGGGACGGCGAACCGGCCGTCGACTACGTGCTCGACCTCACCGGGGTCTCCGGGCTCGCCGCGGGCACCTGGGTCACGCCGTACGACAAGGACGGCACCGTCGAGTTGCGGGCGCCGAAGGGGAGTTACATCCTCAACGCCGGGATCGTCGTGGACCCGGAGGACTTCTCCAAGGGTGCGGACTGGCTGGCCCGGCCGAAGCTCACCGTCGACCGGAAGATCTCCCTCACTCTGGACGCCCGCAAGACCGAACCGGTGAACATCACGGTGCCCGCCTCCGGCGCCGAACCGGTCTTCGCCGCACCGGAGTTCACGATGCGGGCGGGCGAGGGCGACTACACCTTCGGCTGGCTGCTCGACACCTACGCGGGGTTCCGGACCGCGCACCTCGGGCCGCGGGTCGCCGGCGGCAGGCTCAGCCAGAGTTGGACGGGCCAGTGGACCAAGGGCGAGGGCGCGCAGTACTCCGTCGTCAGCGGGGGCGAGGTCGAGAAGCTCGCGACCGGCTACGGCAAACGCTGGAAGAAGAGCGAGCTGGCCGTCGTGAAGACCGGCCTCGGCGCGTCGGCCCCCGGCAAGAAGGGCGTGGTCATCGCCTGGCCCTGGCTGCCCAGCGGCGTCGGCGCCCCGGCGATGGGCGTTCCGCGGACCTTGCCCGGCACCCGTGCCCTGCATCTGTCCGCCACGGGCGGGATCAAGTGGAGCCTCGACTTCGAGCAGTACGGCGGGGTCGACGAGCAGGGCTTCCCGATCTCCGAGGCGTACTACACGACCGGGGACAGCCGGTCGTTCAAGGCAGGGAAGACGTACGCGCAGACCTTCAACGTCGGGGTCTTCGGGCCGAAGATCGCCGGGTTCTACGGCATTCGGCGGGACGGGAACGTGCTGTACGGGGCGCTGCCGATGTTCGCCGACGGGGGTGGGCATGCCGGGTCGTCCGTGTACGCGAAGGTCAGGTCGAGCCTGTACCGCGACGGGAAGAAGATCGCGTCCGGGGAGGACGCGCTGGATGGTTCGGAGCAGTACGAGGTCCCTGCGGGGCGTGCCGCGTATCGGCTGACGACGTCCGTCACGCGGGCCGGGGAGGTGGCTCGGGTCGCCTCCCGGATCGATGCGAGTTGGACTTTCACGTCGAAGCGGACGGGGAGGGACACGGGGCTGCCGGTTTCGGTGGTTCGGTTCGGGGGGCCGTTCCTGGATCTCGGCGGTACGGCTCCGAGTGGGACGAAGGTGAGTGTTCCCGTCGTCGTGCAGGGGGCGGCTGCCGGGAAGGGCCTCCGGTCGCTGACCGTGTGGGTGTCGGGGGACGGGAAGAAGTGGACCGAGGTCGAGGTCGAGGGTGGGCGGTTCGTGTATCGGGTTCCCGCGGCGGGGGAGAGCGTGTCGTTGCGGGGGAAGGTGGTGGATGAGGAGGGGAACGAGGGGGTGGTGACGGTTTACGACGCGTATTTCGGTCGGTAGGGGTTTCGCCCCCGCCGCCCCTGGATGGGGTTGGTTGGCGGGTGCGGGTGGTGGGGGCTGGTCGCGCCGTTCCCCGCGCCCCTTACGAGGCGCGGGTTTCACCGTGTTGTTGACGTCGGCCTTGTTGTGTCCGTGGTCCAGCTGGACAGCAGACGTAGGGCGTCTGCCGAAGGGGAGCCCGGTTCGGCGTGGTAGGTGATCAGGGATTGTTCCTGGTCGTTGGGGAGGGCGAAGGTTTCGAAGGAGAGGGTCAGGTCGCCCACCAGGGGGTGGTGGAGGCGTTTGATGCCGTGGCTCTTCTCCCGCACGTCGTGGGTGGCCCAGAGGCGGCGGAACTCCTCGCTCTTGACGGACAGCTCGCCCACCAGGGCGGAGAGGCGGGGGTCGTCGGGGTGGCAGCCGGCGTCCATGCGGAGGTAGCTGACCATGTCGGCGGCCTTCTGGTCCCAGTCGACGTACAGGTCCCGGTAGTCGGGGCGGAGGAACACCATGCGGGCCCAGTTGCGCTCCTGGGGCGGCAGTTCCGACCAGTCGCCGAAGACGGCCGCCGCCATACGGTTCCAGACGAGGATGTCCGAGCGTCGGCCGGTGACGTACGCGGGGACGCCGTCCAGGGTGTCGATCAGTTGCCGCAGGGAGCTGCGCACCTGCTGCGGGCGGGCCGACGGCTTCTTCTTGTGGGCCTTCGGCTTGGCGAGGTGCGTGAGATGGGCGTGCTCGGCGGCGGTGAGGCGGAGGGCGCGGGCGATGGAGTCGAGGACCTCGGTGGAGACGTTGCGTCCGTTGCCCTGTTCGAGGCGGGTGTAGTACGCCACGGACACACCCGCGAGCTGGGCCAGCTCCTCGCGTCGCAGCCCGGGTACCCGCCGGTGCCGTCCGAAGGTCGGCAGTCCGACGTCCTCCGGCTTCAGCCGGGCCCGCCGGGTGCGCAGGAACTCGCTGAGCTCGGCGCGCCGGTCCAGGGCACCGGCGGTGCCTGCGGCCCCGGTGGCGGTGGCCCCGGTGGCGGTGGCCTCGGCCGGTCCGGTGGTCCGGCGGGCGGTCTGGCCGGTGGGCGGCTCCTGTGCGGGTTCGGGCTGTTCGTCCATACGTCAAGTATTCATGGTCGTACGCTCACGAGCCTGACCCCGCCAGTGGTAGGACCAGTGGGCGTACGCAGAGCCGTGACCTGGGTGGATGTCGGGATGTACGGCACGATGATGTCCGTACCCGGCCGGAAGGCAGGCCGCGTACGGTACGACGACCAGGAGAGCATCGGCATGACCACCACTGTTGCCGCCTACGCCGCCCCCGCCGCCAAGGCACCGCTGGAGCGCACCACCATCGAGCGCCGAGAGGTCGGTGAGTTCGATGTTCTGATCGACATCAAGTTCGCCGGGATCTGTCACTCGGACATCCACCAGGCCCGTGAGGGCTGGGGTGAGGCCATCTTCCCGATGGTGCCGGGCCATGAGATCGCCGGTGTCGTCGAGGCCGTCGGCTCCGGCGTCACCAAGTTCGCCGTCGGCGACCGCGTCGGCGTCGGCTGCATGGTCGACTCCTGCCGTGAGTGCGAGAACTGCCAGAACGGTCTGGAGCAGTACTGCCTCAAGGGCAACGTCGGCACGTACAACGCCCTCGACAAGAACGGCGAGCCGACCTACGGCGGCTACTCGCAGAAGATCGTCGTCGACGAGGCCTTCACCGTACGGATCCCCGAAGGCATCGCCCTCGACGAGGCCGCGCCCCTGCTGTGCGCGGGCATCACCACGTACTCCCCGCTCAGGCACTGGAACGCCGGCCCCGGCAAGAAGGTCGCCATCATCGGGCTCGGCGGCCTCGGCCACATGGGCGTCAAGCTCGCGCATGCGCTCGGGGCCGAGGTGACCGTGCTGTCGCAGTCCCTGCGCAAGAAGGAGGACGGGCTGAAGCTGGGGGCCGACCACTACTACGCCACCAGTGACCCGAAGACCTTCGAGGAGCTGAGGGGTACGTTCGACCTGATCCTGTCGACGGTGTCGGCTCCGATGGATCTCGACGCCTTTCTGTCGCTGCTGAAGACCGATGGTGCGTTTGTGAACGTCGGCGCGCCGGAGGAGCCCGTCTCCCTCAGCCTCTTCTCGGTGATCGGTGGGCGCAAGACCCTCGCCGGATCCGGAATCGGTGGGATCCGGGAGACCCAGGAGATGCTCGACTTCTGCGCCGAGCACGGGCTGGGAGCCGAGATCGAAGTCATCCGCGCGGATCAGATCAACGAGGCGTACGAGCGGGTGCTGGCGAGCGATGTGCGCTACCGCTTCGTGATCGACACCGCGACGATCTGACCAGCGCCGGGACGGTTCCTCGCGCCCGCGGC
>NZ_AEJC01000591.1 GCF_000317595.1 Streptomyces ipomoeae 91-03
CAGGCCGCAATCGAATGGTGGGCGATACTGGGATCGAACCAGTGACCTCTTCGGTGTGAACGAAGCGCTCTCCCGCTGAGCTAATCGCCCGGGCGCAGGAAGAACATTACCCCATGTCAGGGGGTGCCTCCGACCGGCTCCGGCAGGTCCGACGGGGTTCGTGGTCCTCGATCCGTGCCGACCTGGATGGGGCCCTCGATCACTGGTCTTTTATGTTCCAGGGCATCTCGAAGCCGAACTTCCAGACGTAGATCCCGGCAAGGACGGCCACAATCACCAGGCCGATCGTCGTCAGAATGATGTTGCGGCGCCTGACCTTGGGATCGAGGGCGCGCTGGGTGGCCTCGGTGACCTTGCGCTTGGTCCAGCGGAGGACGAGTTGGGCCCAGACGAATTCCGTCGCCCAGATGGCCATTCCGCCGAAGATCACGACCCAGCCGGGGCCGGGCAGCGGAAGCATGATCACGCCCGCGACGACCACCGCGAGCCCGATGATGAAGACGGCCACCTGCCAACTCAGGTGCAGCGCCCTGCGCGCCTTGATGAATTCCGGCGCGCGAGATCCGAGGGGCGCTTCACCCTTCGCCACATCGGCCTCACTGTTGGCTACGTTTGTCTCACTCTTCGTTCCGTCGGCCGCCACGGCGACCTCCCCCGTTCCGTCACTCCCCGTACCCATACGGCCAAACCCTACCGGAGAGAAACCGGTCACCGGAATGGTCGAACCGGATGAAGACGGTCTCGGCCGGACGAGCTACCAAAAGCGACGCAAAACCCTCAGAGGGGTTTACAACGGCACCGTAGGTGGCATGTCGATTTCGCCGACGTGCGAATCCCCGAGCGCACACTGAGCGAAAGGCCTTGGCGCTTATGAACACCACGGTCAGCTGCGAGCTGCACCTGCGCCTCGTTGTGTCGAGCGAGTCCTCACTGCCTGTTCCCGCGGGACTGCGGTATGATACGGCCGATCCCTACGCCGTGCACGCCACCTTCCACACCGGAGCCGAGGAAACGGTCGAATGGGTGTTCGCCCGCGACCTCCTCGCCGAGGGCCTGCACCGGCCCACCGGCACCGGCGACGTCCGCGTCTGGCCGTCGCGCAGTCACGGTCAGGGCGTCGTGTGCATCGCCCTGAGCTCCCCGGAGGGCGAGGCTCTTCTCGAAGCCCCGGCGCGGGCTCTGGAGTCCTTCCTGAAGCGCACAGACGCCGCCGTGCCGCCGGGCACGGAGCATCGGCACTTCGACCTCGATCAGGAGCTCTCGCACATCCTGGCGGAGAGCTAGTAGACGAGACCCCCCACGAAGCTGCCCGGCGCCGTCCACTCGGGGAGACGGCTCGGGCCATGACAACCGGATACGGCTTACGCCGGCCGATCGACGCCGCTCCGCGGGCCTCCGCGGGGCGGCGTCGCGGTGCGGACCGCCAGGTGGACGCCGGTGCTCCGTGACCTGGGGTGTGAATGTCGGACTTGGCCGGGGTTGCCCGGAGGAGCCACCACAGCTCGGCGATGCCGAGGTGCCGCTACGCCCGCCGTCCCCCGTCCCGGCTTCAGCCCCGCTCCCGGCTTCCCCGCTCCCGGCTTCGCTCGAGCGGGAGGGGTCCCATGGGCGGGAGGTACCCCCATCGCCCCAGCGGCGCGCTTGCCCGCAGTTGGACCGTGCAAGCGCCCGGCTCCCCGCAGCTGCGGCTGACGGAACCGGTCCTCCTTCGGCGGGAGCCATTACCATCGGCCAGCATCGGCGGGCGCCCGCCCGACCCCCGCAGGCCAGGGAGCGAAACGTGTTGATCACCCACGACACCCGGTGTGCCCTCGACACCGTGGTGGATCTGGTGAACACCGTGCCGGAGGACGAGACGGCGACGGACGGGCTCACGGATATCGCGTCGCTCGCCGACTTCGTGCGAAAGCACGAGATCAGCGATGTCGGCGCGCTGTCGGAGCTCGATCTCGCGGCCGTGCGCAAGGTCCGCGGCAGGTTCGCCGAGGTCTTCGCCTCCCCCGACGCGGGCTCGGCCGCCTCGGTCATCAACGATCTGATCGCCGCCGCCGGCACCACCCCCCGGCTCACCAACCACGACGGCTACGACTGGCACGTGCACTATTTCGCGCCCGGCGCGTCCGTCGCCGACCATCTCGCGGCCGACTGCGGCATGGCGCTCGCCTTCTTCGTCGTCGCGGGGGAACAGGAGCGGCTGCGCCGCTGCGAGGCACCCGACTGCCGGCGCGCCTTCGTCGACCTCTCCCGCAACCGCTCGCGCCGCTACTGCGACAGCCGCACCTGCGGCAACCGTCTGCACGTGGCCGCCTACCGGGCACGCCGCAAGGAAGCGGCGGGCTGAGGAAGCCGGGCCGTTCAAGGCCCTGACGGGCAAGGACCCGGACGGGCAAGGACCCGGGTGTGCAACGCCCCGGGTGGGCGAGGACCGAGGAAGCGAGACCGGGCGAGACCGGCCGGCGACGGCGGGTGCGGTGGCGTTGGCGCTGGTGAGCGCTGGGGACTGACGGAGCCCTCGACGGGTGACGTCAGGGGCTCCGTTTACGGCTCAGAGCATCAGCAGATCGTGCAGTGACGCCATGAGCAGCAGGCAGCCGATCACCGCAAGGAAGATCATCAGCGGTGGCTGCGAGAGCGCGAAGAGACAACCTCGCCGCTCCTCGGACGGGGCGGTGGTGTCGCTCTGTGTTGTGTCCAGCATCTCGCGGCGATGATGGCGCAGCGGGCATGCTCCGCGCGATCAACCCACCCGGAATGACGGGTAGTTCGCCAATATCCACAACGTCGGGAGCGAACGTGATCACTTCGGCGTCGCCGCCCGACCTACTGTGTCGTTTCAGTCGATCACGGCCCGCGGGGTCATATCCCGTGCTTCTTCAGGATCGCCTCGATGTCGCTGAAGTCGTCCGCGGCGGAAGTTCCGGAACCAGTCGCCCGGGGTGTGGCGGTGGGGCGGGTCGCCGGGCGGGCGGTCTGGCCCAGTGAGGGTGCCGAGGCCGTGGGGGCCATCGCCTCACGCTGAGCCGCCTTGCGGTCCTTGCCGGTGTCTCCGCGGCGCCGCTCCACGGCACGCGTGGTCATGAACAGCAGCCATGCGACGCCGAGCACGCCGAACCCGGCCCATGCCGTCGGGCTGAAGGCGGTGTCGGCCAGCCATTCGACGACCCCGGTCATCACCAGGCCGAGGGGCACGAGTGAGTAGGCGGCGATACGCGTCGCCCTGAGGAAGCGCCTCCGATACGCCGTGATCGCGGCGATGCCCAGGCCGGCCGCGGAGACGGCGGAGCAGACTGTCTCGGCAATCATCCGGTCCTCCAGGCGTGCTCGGTCGAGCGCAGGCGGTCTCTCCGCCCCCTCCATCCTGCACCGCCGCCCGCCCGGTGTGCCATGGTCCGGGCAGACCTCAGGGACATCTCCGGGTCGCTCAGGGACATGTCCGGGTCGCCGTCTCCGGGATGTCTCGGGGTCGGCTCGGGTTCGCCTCGGAGACGTCCCCGCATCCCACCGATTGGGCCGCTGCCGCTCCCGGCTGGAAGACTGATGCCCATGAGCGACTCCTCCCCCGTATCTCCCGCCGTCGTCCTGGATGTCTGGTGCGAACTCCAGTGCCCCGACTGCCGCAGCGCCCTGGACGACATCCGCGCGCTGCGGGAACGCTACGGCGACCGGCTCGACGTACGGCTTCGGCACTTCCCGCTGGAGAAGCACAAGCATGCCTTCGCCGCCGCGCAGGCCGCCGAGGAGGCCGCCGAGCAGGGGCAGGGCTGGCCGTACATCGAGGCCGTGCTGGGCCGGGTCGAGGAGCTGGACCGTAAGGGAGAGCCCTTCCTGGTGGAGGTGGCCCGGGAACTCGGACTGGACGCCGAGGAGTTCGACACCGCGCTGATCGACGGCCGGCACATCCTGATCGTCGACGCCGACCAGGCCGAGGGCAAGGCGATCGGCGTGACCGGCACCCCCACATATGTCATCGGCGGCGAGCGTCTCGATGGCGGCAAGAGCCAGGCGGGGCTGCGCGAGCGCGTCGAGGAGATCGCCGACCGGCTCCTGGCCGGGGACGCCTGACCCCCGGGACGCGTCGCGGAACCCTACGGGTCAGTCCTGCACACCCTGCTCTCAGCGGGCCACGGCACCCGTGCGTGTCAGAGCAGCTGCTTGTACAGGTGATGGGTGACCGTCTCATAGCCGAGTGAGTCGTAGAGGCACTCGGCGCGAAAGTTCCCCGCGAAGACGTTGAGGGCTATGCCGGCCTTTCCGGCCGCGATCGCCTGGGCCTCGGCCAGCAGCATGAGTGTGCGGCCGTGGCCCCGGCCGCGGTGGGCGGCGTCGGCCTCCACGTCGTAGACGTAGGCGGTGTCGTCGGCCACGCCCAGCCAGAGGGTGCCGACACGGGTTCCCTCGTGTTCGAGGACGCTGAGCAGTGTGTTCTCGGTGGCGAGGCCCTGCGACAGCAGCTGGTCGTAGTCGCGGGCGGACTTCTCGTACGCCAGGTCCTCGGGCACGCCCCGGGTGATCCAGTCCTGTGCGTAGCCCGCCCGGCCGGCCGCTTTCCAGGGTCCGAACTCGGCCTCCGTCATGGGCCGGCCCCGGCTGCCGGCGGGTAGTTCGGGCGGAGTGTCGTCGAGCGTCTTGCGCATACGGCGGTTGCTCGCGACGTAGCCGAGCGCCTGGGTGAGCCGCAGGGCGGCCTCGGCGTCGGCCGGGACGGACGTCTGGATGCGTCGGCAGCCCCAGCCGCGCGCCACCTCCTCGGCGGCGAGCGCGGCCACGGTGCCCCGGCCGCGCCGGCGGTCCGGTTCCTCGATCCGCAGGTCCAGGATCACGGCCACCGTGTCGCCGAAGACGGGGGACGTGCCGAGGTGTATCGAGCCGACGGGACGGCTGTTCACGCACACCTGGTAGCGGCGCGAACGCGTCCCGTCGGCGGCGTGCTGAAGCGGCTCGCTGGGCCGCAGGGTGGTGGTCATCAGGGGTGTTGTACCCCGTGTGGAGCACCGAGTCAGCACGGAAAGCCAGGCCTTTCGGGATCTTTGCCCGACGGCCACGGGTTCCGGCGAATCCCGGTGATCAGGGATCCAGGTCCTGCCCGGACCGCTCGTCGAACACCCGCATCGCCTTCGCCGTCACCGGCCCCGGCGTGGCCGCGAGTTCGCGGGCGTCGACCCGGTGTACGGCCTGGACGTCGCGCAGGGTCGAGGTCAGGAAGATCTCGTCGGCCCCGTCCAGGACGTCCAGCGGCAGGTCGGTCTCGTGGGCGCCCGTCCACTCCACGACGAGGGCGCGGGTGATGCCGGCGAGGCAGCCGGAGGCGACCGGCGGGGTGTGGATCTCGCCGTCGAGGACGACGAAGACGTTCGAGCCGGTGCCCTCGCAGAGTTGCCCCACCGTGTTGGCGAACAGCGCCTCGGTCGCGCCCTGTTCATGGGCGCGGGCGAGGGCGACGACGTTCTCGGCGTACGAGGTGGTCTTCAGACCGGTGAGGGCGCCGCGCTCGTTGCGTGTCCAGGGAACGGTGATCACGGCGGTCGAGTCCGCGCGCCGGGTGGTCTCGCCGAGGGCGACGACGAGGGTGGGGCCGTGGTCGCCGCGATCGGAGCCGAGCGGGGAGACACCGCCGGTGTAGGTGATCCGCAGGCGGCCGAGCGCCATCGGGTTGGCGGCCACGACGGCTTCGCAGGCGTGGCGCACCTCGTCGAGGTCGGGCTCGGGCAGTCCGAGGCCGCGTGCGGAGCGGGCGAGCCGGTCGAGGTGGCGGGTCAGCGCGAACGTCCGTCCGGCGACGGCCTTGACGGTCTCGAAGACGCCGTCGCCCACGGTCAGTCCGTGGTCGAGGACGGAGACACGGGCGGAGTCGATGTCCTGCAGCCCGCCGTCGAGCCAGATCTTCACTGGTCATTACCTCCCAAAAATGCGCCGGACGCGCTCGGATCCTCTCGGCCGGGGGTCCGGCCCGTGGCGGAGCCGCCGGCGGATGCCGCGCCGCCCGGGTCAGCGCGGCACGCAGGGGTCCTCCCACTCGCCTCGTACGTTCCCGACGCTACCGCGAGCAGTCTGGCGGCTTTCAGCTCGGTCTCCAGCCACTCCGCCTCTGGGTCCGATCCCCAGGTGATGCCCGCTCCGGTGCCGAATCGCAGCTCGCCCGCCGTCCGGTCGATCCAGAAGGTACGGATGCCGACGGCCAGCTCCGCGGTGCCCCGGTCGGCGTCGACCCAGCCGATGCCGCCGCAGTACGGGCCGCGCGGCGCGGTCTCCAGGGCGTCGATGATCCGCAGGGCGCTGGACTTGGGGGCGCCGGTGACGGAGCCGGGCGGGAAGGCGGCGGCGAGCAGCTCCGGCCAACCGGTGTCCTCGCGGAGCTCGCCGCGCACGGTGGAGACGAGGTGGACCAGGCCGGGGTGCTTCTCGACGACGCACAGGTCGGGCACGGTCACCGAGCCGGTGGCGCAGACCTGCCCGATGTCGTTGCGGACCAGGTCGACGATCATCACGTTCTCGGCGTAGTCCTTCTCCAGGAGGTCCGCCTCGGTGCGTCCGGTGCCCTTGATCGGGCCGGATTCGACGACACGGCCGTCGCGGCGCAGGAAGAGCTCGGGGGACGCGGTGGCTATCTCCACGCCGTGACCTGGCAGGCGAATCGTTCCTGCATACGGTGCGGGGTTGCCCCGCGCGAGCAGCGCGGTGAGCGCGTCCACGTCGGCGTCCGGTGCGACGGGCGCCGACAGCACCCGGCAGAGGTTCGCCTGGTACACCTCGCCGGCGGCGATGTGCTCGCGTATCCGGCGTACGCCCGCGGTGTACGCGGTGCGGTCGAGGGACGACGTCCAGTCACCGGCGGCCGGCCCGCGCCACTGCCCCGGCACCGGATCGGGCGCCGCCTCACGGCGTACGTCGGCGAAGCGCGCGCACACCAGACCGCCCTCGTAGTCCGCGCTGACCGCCCAGAAGCCGGACGAGTCCAGGGCGGCGGGATCGCTGGTCACATCGGTGAGGCCGGTGGCGACGAGGTTGCCGAAACGGGCGAGAGGAGGCAGGTCGAGCACGCAGTCGAGTCTAGGGCGGGCGCCCCGGAGGGGGCCCTGACCGGGTCCTGGAGTGGACGCACCGCAGCACGCTGCACAAACGCGTTTTTGTACTGGCCCCGGAATCCGCTAGAGTTCAACACGTCGCCGGGCCGCGAAAGCGGAACGGAAACGACAAGCGGACGTAGCTCAGTTGGTAGAGCGCAACCTTGCCAAGGTTGAGGTCGCGAGTTCGAGCCTCGTCGTCCGCTCGAAGGAACGAGGGGATCTTCCCGAACCCCTGCACTCCTGGTGGAGTGGCCGAGAGGCGAGGCAACGGCCTGCAAAGCCGTCTACACGGGTTCAAATCCCGTCTCCACCTCCAAGGACGATTAGCTCAGCGGGAGAGCGCTTCCCTGACACGGAAGAGGTCACTGGTTCAATCCCAGTATCGTCCACTGGATCTTCCGGCTCGTACGGCGAATTCGTACGAACAAGATCCTTGTCCCGCGCGATTAGCTCAGCGGGAGAGCGCTTCCCTGACACGGAAGAGGTCACTGGTTCAATCCCAGTATCGCGCACGCAGCACAGGCAGTACCCGAGGACGATTAGCTCAGCGGGAGAGCGCTTCCCTGACACGGAAGAGGTCACTGGTTCAATCCCAGTATCGTCCACACACACCGAGCCCCCGGCCGTTTCTCACGGTCGGGGGCTTCGTCGTCCGTCGGTTCAGCTGGAGAACAGCATGTGGCCGAAGCCCCGGTTGTGGTGACCATGGTGCCCGCCGTGGTGGCCGCCGTGCGGGGCACCCCAGGCCGGAGCGCCGTGACCGCCGCCCGCCGGGTACTGCGGGGCAGCCGGCGGCGGCGGAACGGCCGGGCCGCCGCCCCACTGGGACTCCAGCCGGGTCAGCGCCTCCAGCTCGCCGTAGTCGAGGAAGATCCCGCGGCAGCCGCTGCACTGCTCGATCTGGACGCCGTTGCGGTTGTATGTGTGCATCGGCGCATGGCACTTCGGACACTGCATGTGCATGGTTCGGCTCAACTCCTCGCCGTTCGGTGCTGCTTCGCGTTACGCCAGGACAGACACTGCCCGGCTGTCGTCGGTTGCACCCTACTTCGGGAAAACGTTCGCCAACTCCGGCGGGATGGTGCCCATTCGGTCACATGCGTCGATAACGGCCCGCTGCACATCGTCGAGGGGGCGGTCGGCCGCCGTCGACTTCACGATCGCGAGGGCCGCCGTCTGTACGGTGAGTGCGCGGGCCGGTACGTCGAGTGTGGGCCAGGGGTCGCCGTGAGTGGGGATCGCGGGGCCGGCCGCCTGTTGGTAGGCGGTCAGGAAGCGGGTCCACTCGTCGGGTGGGAGGAGGCCGCAGGCGTACCAGGCGGCCGGGCGGGCGAGGTCCCAGGCCGGGACGCCCACGCCGAGGTCGTCGACGTCTATCAGTCGCCACGGGCCGGTTGTCGCCGGGTGGCGTACGAGTTGGCCGAGGTGCAGGTCGCCGTGGCAGAGGGTGGTCGTGTCCGGCATGGGCGACGCGGCTCTGGCCCAGGTGGGGAGGGTGCGCCAGGCGCGGAGGACCGGGGTGGCGGCGGGGTGGTGCGGGGCGGTGGCGTTCAGGCGGGCGATGGCCTGGGCCGCCTTCGCGGGGCCGCGCATGGGGGGCAGGGTCGGGGGTGCGGGGGTGTTGTGCAGGTGGGCGAGGAGGGTGGCCGCGTCTTCCCAGGGGGCGTTGTGCGGGGCTTCGGGGTCTACGGGGGTGCCGTAGGGCCAGAACGTGATCAGGCGGCCGTGGAGAGGGGTGGGTGTGGGGTGGAGGGGGGCGAGGAGGGTGTCGGGGTTGGTGGTGGCCACGGAGAGACGGAGGGCGAGGTGGGTGGGGTCTGTGTCGGGGGCGTGGGCCTTGGCGACCGTGTCGGCGTGGCGGACGACCGTGCCGTCTTCGCGTTCCGCGAGGACCGTGTCGGGGTGGGTGCAGGGGGTGGTCGCCGGGTGGGCTCTGCTTCGTACCTTGGCCCTGAGGGCAGGTAGTACGTCGGCTGCGGTCATGGGTCCCCCTGGTGGTGTACGGCGCGCTGTCGGTGAGCCTACGCAGGCGGGTGCCCTCTTCTGGGGGCGGCCGGGGGTTGGCTCCGCAACTCGACGGTGACGAGGTGCCGCCGCGCCCACCCTCCCCCATCGCCCCGGCGGCACGATTGCCCGCAACTGTGTGCGGCCGCGACGGCGGCACGACTGCCCATGGCTTCGTATGGTTCGGGCCGTTGGTTGTTCGCCCAGGACGGCCGCACCATCAATTGAGGAACCACGACGGCGAGCAAGCACCTCCGCGAGAGCGGCGCCGATTCAGGCACAAAAAGAGCAACGCCCGCGCAGCTCCCCAGCTGCGCGGGCGTTTTTTGCCGTCCGCCGCACCCCCGTCCCCACGGGGTTTCATGGGTGGATGTCCCCGCCCGGACCGCTCTTCCGGGCCTGGGGTCGCCGCTCAGCGCCCCAGCATCACACCCACGGACGACGCTTGTGTGACCACTGCCTCCCAGCCGCCGAAGGCGTACACGAGCAGGGCCGCCAGGGGGAGGACCATCGCGGTCGCCACCAAGGGGTGGCGACGGCCCGCGCGGCGTTCGGCGGTGAACACCCTGCGCTCGCGCGTGCGGATCGCCGTCCGCGGTGCCGTGTGGGCCATGGTCCCTCCTCCTGTTCGATCTCGTCTGTGTTGTTCGTCGTTGGCAGCGGCGGGTGTCTGACCTCGGGGGACGAGTGCTGCACCCGCCGCTTGACCTCAAATCTAGGCGCGTGGCGGGTGTGGGTCGTCATGCCCTCGTACCGATTGGCGGGCCTCCCGGAGGATGAGCGATGACCTGCGACGTACTCCCCAGGGTGGAGATGGGGTCCTAGGTCTCGGGGTCTTCCCGGAGGGGATGCCCGGAAGATGCCTGGAGTGCCCTTTCTGTCACTGGTTTCGCTCCGCGCCGTCCTCGAGCGAAGCCGAGCGTGGGGGAGGGTGACTTCGCTCACTTCCACGGCACCTCGCCGTGCTGCTGTCTCAACTCGGCGGCCGGCCCTGCTCGCCACCGCCTCGTAGGTACGTGTCGTGTCCCCGGCGTCCACGGCCATCTCCACACGGTCGCCCTTCACGCGCTCAATCCCCCTTGTGAGGCGGGTGGTTGGGACCACAGGAACCCCAACACCGTCCCGAGCCCTTGTTCCCTGACCGTCTTTCGGGTTTCCCACCCGGCACCGACAATCGATCGGGTCGGGAGGGCGCGGCCTCTGCGCACGCCCGGCCGTGGAAACGTAAGCTGTGGCTCGTCAGACGGAACGGGCAGCGGGGATGAACATGGCGATGATGCGCCTGAGGCGCGAGGACCCGCGCGTCGTCGGCTCGTTCAGGATCCACAGACGGCTCGGCGCGGGTGGAATGGGCGTCGTCTATCTGGGCTCCGATCGGCGTGGACAGCGAGTCGCGTTGAAGGTGATCCGGCCGGATCTGGCGGAGGATCAGGAGTTCCGCTCGCGGTTCGCGCGCGAGGTGTCGGCGGCGCGACGGATCAGGGGTGGGTGTACGGCACGGCTCGTCGCCGCCGATCTGGAGGCGGACCGGCCGTGGTTCGCGACCCAGTACGTGCCGGGTCCCTCACTGCATGACAAGGTCGCCGAGGAAGGTCCGATGCCGGCCGCCGACGTGGCCGCGGTCGGTGCCGCCCTCTCCGAGGGGCTCGTGGCGGTGCACGAGGCCGGTGTCGTACACCGTGATCTGAAGCCGTCCAACATCCTGCTGTCCCCCAAGGGTCCGCGCATCATCGACTTCGGGATCGCCTGGGCGACGGGTGCCTCGACGCTGACGCATGTCGGTACGGCCGTGGGGTCGCCCGGCTTTCTCGCGCCCGAACAGGTGCGCGGGGCCGCCGTCACGCCGGCCACGGACGTCTTCTCCCTCGGGGCCACGCTCGCCTACGCGGCGACCGCCGACTCGCCCTTCGGACACGGTAGTTCCGAGGTGATGCTCTACCGGGTGGTGCACGAGGAACCGCACTTGCACGGAGTGCCCGACGCGCTGGCACCACTTCTCCGCGCCTGCCTGGCCAAGGACCCCGACGAACGGCCCAGCACGCTCCAACTGTCGCTGCGGCTCAAGGAGATCGCCGCCCGCGAGGCGCAGGGGCTGACGGATGTCCGTCCGCCCTCGCCGCGTACGGATCCTGACCGGCCCTCGGGGCGGCTCGCGGAACAGTACGTCGAGCCGCGCACGCTGCGACAGCCGCCGGAGACGCGGGAACTCCGGGACACGCGTGGGTCGCAGGAGGGTCAGGCGGGGGCGTCCGGTACGCCGCTTCCCCGGAACGGAAGCGGCTCGCGTACGGGTGGCGGCGGTTCACGGACCGGTGGTGGCTCCCGGCCCGTACCGGCGCGCAACACCGGCTCCGGGAAGCGGCCCGCGCCGCGCAGTGGGACCGGGCGGCCTGGGCCCCGGACCAACGGGACCGGGCGGCGGCCCGCCAATCCGCGGCTGTTGCGGCAGCGGCTCGTGGTGTTCGTCGTGGTGACGCTGCTGGCCGCGCTCGGTATCGCCGCGGCGCAGGGTTGCCAGGGACCGTCGCGAGGGCTCGGCGAGGAGCGTGCGCCGAAGGGAACGGGGCAGACCCGGGAACAGCGGGGGTTCACGCCGTTGCCCACGGATGACTTGATGCGGCAGCGGTTCACGGCGACCATCGAGGCTGCGGAGTAGGACCGGCCGTCGGTCACGGTCCACCGCGACCTGCAAGGCCACGGTCCACTGCGGCCTGCGATGCCGTGGAGTCGTCAGGGCTGTGGGCGGCCCGTCGCCACCGCGTAGAAGGCGACGGCTGCCGCCGCGCCCACGTTGAGCGAATCGACGCCGTGAGCCATCGGGATGCGGACCCATTCGTCGGCCGCCATGAGGGCCTTGGTGGAGAGGCCGTCGCCCTCCGCGCCGAGCATCAGGGCGACGCGGTCCATCTTGTGCGGGGCGGCCTCGTCGAGGGACTTCGCCTTCTCGTCCGGTGTGAGGGCGAGGAGGGTGAAACCCGCGTCGCGAACGGCGTCCAGGCCCTTGGGCCAGGTGTCGAGACGGGCGTACGGGACGGAGAAGACCGCGCCCATGGAGACCTTCACGCTGCGGCGGTAGAGCGGGTCCGCGCAGTCGGGCGAGAGCAGGACCGCGTCCATGCCGAGGGCGGCGACCGAGCGAAAAATCGCACCGATATTTGTGTGGTCGTTCACGGATTCCATGATCACGACACGGCGGGCGGTCCGGAGCAGTTCGGACGCCGTCGGCAGGGGCTTGCGTTGCATGGAGGCTAGGGCGCCCCGGTGCACGTGATAGCCGGTGACCCGTTCGGCGAGTTCCGGGCTCACCGCGTAGACGGGGGCCGGGAGTTCGTCGATGACGTCGCGCATGACGTCGACCCACTTGGCGGAGAGCAGCATCGAGCGCATCTCGTAGCCGGCCTCCTTGGCCCGCCGGATGACCTTCTCGCCCTCGGCGATGAACAGGCCCTCGGCGGGCTCGCGCCTGCGGCGCAGTTCGACGTCGGTCAGGCCCGTGTAGTCACGCAGACGCGGGTCGTCGGGGTTCTCGACGGTGATGAGATCGGCCACAGGGTGATACTGCCTTGTGCTGGGTGCGGTGCCAACGGTTCGGAACGGGTTGTGTTACCCGCGGTTACGCGGAGTCTCCCGGTCCCTACGTCGTTGAGGGGTTCGGTCCTACGTTCACGACCTCGCCGATGACGATGACCGCCGGAGGCTTCACATCGTGGGCTAGTACCGCTTCGCCTGCCGTGGCCAGGGTCGCGTCGACCCGGCGCTGGGCGGCCGTGGTGCCCTCCTGGATCAGGGCGACGGGCGTGTCCGGGGACTTGCCGTGGGCGATGAGCGTCTCGGCGACCTTGCCGATCGTGCCGACGCCCATGAGGATCACCAGTGTGCCGGTCAGCCGGGCGAGAGCGGCCCAGTCGACCAGGGAGCGCTCGTCGTCGGGGGCGATGTGGCCGCTGACCACCGTGAACTCGTGGGCGATGCCTCGGTGGGTGACCGGGATGCCGGCGGCGCCCGGGACCGAGATCGAGCTGGAGATGCCGGGGACGACCGTGCACGGGATGCCGGCCTCGGCCAGCGCCTGGGCCTCCTCCATGCCGCGCCCGTAGACGAAGGGGTCGCCACCCTTGAGTCGTACGACCGACTTGCCCTGCTTGGCGTGCTCGATCAGCGCGTTGTTGATGGCCTCCTGGGCCATGAACCGGCCGTACGGCAGCTTCGCCGCGTCGATCACCTCGACGTTCGGGGACAGCTCGGCGAGCAGGTCGCGCGGGCCCAGGTGATCCGTGATCACCACATCGGCCTCGGCGAGCAGGCGGCGGCCACGCACGGTGATGAGGTCCGGGTCGCCGGGGCCGCCGCCGACCAGGGCGACTCCGGGTGTACGGGTGCGGTGGTGCGGGGCGACGAGTGTGCCGTCGCGCAGGCCCTCGACCACGGCGTCGCGGATCGCGGCGGTGTGGCGGGGGTCGCGGCCCTTGGCGTCGGTGGTGAGGACGGCGACCGTGACGCCCTCGCTGTGGCCCGTCGCCGGGGTCCAGGCGGTGGCCGCGTCGGCGTCGTCGGAGCGGACGCACCAGACACGGTGCCGCTCCGCCTCGGCGGATGCGCGGGTGTTCGCCTCGGTGTCACCGGTGGCGATCAGGGCGTACCAGGCGTCGGCGAGGTCGCCCTCCGCGTAGGGGCGCCGCTCCCAGGTCAGTTCGCCCGCGTCGGCCATCGCCTCCACGGAGGGAGTGGCGGACGGGGAGACGAGGAGGATGTCGGCGCCTGCTGCGATGAGGGCCGGGAGGCGGCGTTGGGCGACCTGGCCGCCGCCGAGGACGACGACCTTGCGGCTGGTGAGGCGGAGGCCCACGGGGTAGGCGGGGTGTTCGGCCATGAGGTGCGGCTCCCTCGGGCTGGCGGCGGTGCGGTGGGCGCGCTGCGGCTTTGGAGCGGGCCTGACGTGCGGATTCTATGGTGCGGG
>NZ_AEJC01000592.1 GCF_000317595.1 Streptomyces ipomoeae 91-03
ACCCTTCGTCCGTCTTCATCTGTGGCTGTCGAGCCGGCAACCCGGAGGGCTCAGTGGCCGCCCTGCTCGTCGCGACGGCGCTGCCAGCGCTGTTCGATCCGGTCCATCATGGAGCGGCGCTGTCGTGTCTGACGACGGGCACCGGGAGCGCCTGCGGCACCGGTGGGCTGCTCACCCGGCTTCGGGGCCTTGCGCCAACCGGTGACGGCGAGCACCGCGCAGCCCAGCATGACGAGGAACCCCACCACGCTGACCCAGATCTGCTGTGCGACCATTCCGGCCATGAGGAGCGCGATACCCACAAGAAAGCCCGCGACCGCCTGGTAGACCCGCCGCCGGGTGTACGTACGCAGCCCGCTTCCCTCAAGCGCTGACGCGAACTTGGGATCTTCGGCGTACAGCGCTCGCTCCATCTGCTCGAGCATGCGCTGCTCGTGCTCTGAGAGCGGCACGGAGTCCTCCTCATCGTGCGGTCGCCGGGGCGACCCGGGGGGTCCTCTTCAGGATAGGCAGGGAATCGCCCCCTTGAAACCCGCCCCTCTACGCCAATTCGCCAACCGGAACCCGCCATGGCACCCCGATTCGCTGAGGTGTGGATTCCCCAGCGAACGGCCCGTCATGCCGGACGGTCTCCCTCGATCATACGGCTCCTGCCGCCCGATCGGGGGGCCTGTGGCGTACTCCATCCGCCGTCGAGCCCCTGATCAGCGGGCTCGGCACAGGAGGCGCTCAGACCTCGCCGGTCCCCCGTGACTCACCCAACACATGAAGCTGCGTGGCCACGGAGTGGAACGCGGGCAGTTCGGCAGCCGCGGCCTCCAGCTTGAGCAGGGCGTCCAGCGCGCCGGGCTCGGTGTCGACGAGGACGCCGGGGACCAGATCGGCGAAGACCCGGACGCCGTGCACGGCGGCGACGGAAAGACCCGCGCCCTCGACGAGCGCGGTGAGTTGCTCGGCGGTGAAGCGGTGGGGCACCGGATCACCCTCGCCCCAGCGTCCGTTCGGGTCGTCCAGCGCCCGCTTGGCCTCCTTGAAGTGCCCGGCGAGGGCCCGCGCGAGCACCGCGCCGCCCAGACCGGCGGCGAGGAGGCTGAGCACACCGCCGGGGCGCAGCGCGGCGACCGCGTTGCCGATGCCCTCGGCCGGGTCGTCCACGTACTCCAGGACGCCGTGGCACAGCACGGCGTCGTAGCCGCCGCGCTCGACGACGTCGAAGAGGCCGTGGGCATCGCCCTGCACGCCCTGGACGCGGTCGGCGACGCCGGCCTCGGCGGTCCGGCGCTCCAGCGCGAACAGCGCGTTCGGGCTGGGGTCGACGACGGTGACGCGGTGGCCGAGGCGGGCCACGGGCACCGCGAACTTGCCGCTGCCGCCCCCGGTGTCCAGCACGTCGAGCGCATGGCGTCCCGTGGCCTTCACCCGGCGTTCGAGGGCGTCCTGGAGGACCTCCCAGACCACGGCGGTACGGAGGGAGGCGCGGGGGCGCGTGGGGTCCGACACGGCAGTTGACTCCTCGGCGCGGCACCGCCTGGTGTGCGGCGGAGCGGTGGGCTTGCGGCTCCGCCGGTGGCCGATGGCCACGGGCGGAGGGTGCGGGTGCCCTCAACCCTAATGGGCGACGCCGGGGCGATCGGTCAGCCGGCGTCCGGGACGTCTCGGTCGCCGTCCTGCCGGGGCTGCGGCAGCACCGGTTGGAGGACCAGCATCCGCTCGACGAGGCGCAGGAACATCGCCACGTCGCGTATGAGGTCATCGGCGTCGCGCGCGCTCGCCGCGCCCTGTATGCCCGCTTCGGCACGGGCCCGGCGGGCGGCGCCGGAGGCGAACAGGGCGCTCCACTCGGCGAGTTCGGGCGCGATCTCGGGGAGCACTTCCCAGGCGCTCCGGATCCTGGCCCGGCGTTTCGGGGTCGGCTCGGGGCGGCCCCGGGCGGCGAGCACCGCGGCGGCGGTGCGCAGGGCGGCGAGGTGGGCGGTGGCGTAGCGCTCGTTGGGGGTCTGGAGCGCGGATGCCTCGTCGAGTCCGGCGTGGGCCTGGGCGAGCAGGTCCAGCGCGGCGGGCGGGGCGGTCGCCCGGCGCAGCACGGGGTGCACATCGCTCGCCGGGCCGGTCAGTGAGGGGGCAGGGCCGGTGGCGCGGCGCCGGTTGGCGGCTGCTGCGTGGTAGCTGGCCATGACGAACCTCCTGTCGTCTTCGGACGGCACGCCTCATACGGGGTGCCGTATGTGCCCATCGTGAGGTATGCCACTGACAATCCGTTCTGACCTGGCCTTTTGCTTCGCTCACAGGTTCGGGGTAGTTTTTGCACTGACCGGTCAGTTCAAAAACATGGAGGGGTTCGAAGCCATGGGCGAGCCACCGGTGTCGGGTCGCGTGTGATGTGGCGAGTGCGCACGTGATCTGGCGAGAGCCGTGGCGAGTTCTCATTCGATCTGGCGAGGATTCCGGTGATCGTCTGCGCTCGGGGGGCCATGCCGTGTACGGGAGAGGTATGACGCAGACAGCTGATCCTCAGTCCTTCGACCGGTTCGCCCTCGACTACGACCGCTTTGTGAGCCTGCTCCCGGGGCAGAACACCGCCTGGCTGCTCGGGCTGGGCTTGAAGGGCAAGCGTGCTCTGGACGCCGGCTGCGGTTCGGGGCACGCGGTCGAGGCCCTGGCGGACAGCTTCGAGGAAGTCGTCGGCCTGGACCTGAGTGCTCCCCTGATCGAGATCGCCAGGGCCAAGAGGGCACGGCCCAACGTGCGCTATGTGATCGAGGATCTGTTCGCGCTAAAAGACGAAGACGGCTTCGACCTGGTCTACAGCCACACGATGATGCACCACCTGGAGGACTACCGCGCGGGCTTGGAGCACTTGAAGAGCCTCGTGCGGCCCGGCGGCACCGTTGCTCTGATCGACAACGTGTGTGATCTGTATCCGCCGCCGCCGCGCAAGGCGTACACCTGGCCCGCATTGTGGAACTTCCCTAGTGAGATCCGACGCGTGGGTCTTCGCGACGCGTGGTTCCAGTTGCGCTTCTGGCACAGCCAGCCGTGGCTGGCGCACCTGCTCAGCGACCACTACCTGTCGCGTGAACAGTTCCGCGAGCTCTACGGGAGTGTCTTCCCCGGGGCCCGGTTCGATGACCTCGGCTTCGCCTTGGCTATGGCCTGGACAGCTCCGCCGAGCAGGGGTGATGCCGAGTGACGCGGCTGTCGACTGTCTCTGGGACGGCGCCCGCCCGGGTCGAGGGCTTCGAGGTGGGCTTTATGGGAGGTGACGGAGTGGAACGCCGGGTACCGCTTGCCAGGGTCGCCGGGGTGCGGTTCGAGGACGGGCGGCCGGTGCGCGAGTTCCCCTCGTACCGAGGGCAGCGGAACTATCCGGGCCTGTACTGGTCGGCGACGGGCGGCACGCATGTCGGGTACGAGTCATGGTTGGAGCGAGACCATGCGATGGCCCTGGACTTCGACCCAACTGTGACCGCGTTGGTCTCGCAGCCGCTGTGGCTGTTCTGGGAGAACGAGCGGGGCAAGTCCGTCTCGCACGCGCCGGATTACTTCGTGCGCCACGCTGACGGGTCGGTGCTGCTGGTGGACTCCCGGCCCGAGAACCGGCGTCCTGCGCGGGACTTGGCGAAGTTCGCCGCGACTGAGCGGGCCTGCGCTGAGATCGGCTGGAACTACGCCCTGTGGGGCGAACTGGACCCGGTGGAGTCCGCGAACCTGCGCTGGCTGGCCGGCTACCGGAATCCGCGCTGTTTCAACGCCGAAGTCGCCGCACGACTCCGGGAGTTCTTCGCGGCCCCTGGACTGCTGATGGAGGGGGCCGAGGAGGCCGGTGACCCGATCGCCGTGCTGCCGGTGCTCTTCCACCTGATGTGGCGCCAGGAACTCCTCTGCGACCTATCGGTCCTGCTCGGCGACCGCACGGTGGTGCGTCTTGCGCAAGTGGACGAGCGATGAGGCCGCGCCCGCTGCTGAAGGTCGGGGACCGGGTGGTCTTCGGCGGGCTGGAGCATACCGTCGTGGCCGTCGCCGGGACGACGGTGCGGCTGCTGTCGGCTGCTGGTGAGCCGTCGACGGTGCTGGTGGCCTATCTGTTCGCGGCGCCGGATTTCGAGGTGGTCGGCTCGGCACCGGTGCCCCCGCTGACCTCTCAGGGGCTGCTGGAAGGGCTGCCGAAGAAGGTCGCTGAGGCGGCCTGCCGGTGGGAACGCCACCTGGTGGAGATCGAGACGGGGCTGCCGCCGGACGCGCCGGCCGGAGCTGTTCCGCGGCCGGAGTACGACCCGGCGTCCCGTTGCCTGGCCGAGCGGGAGAAGGCGAAGGCCGCCGAGTTGTCGGCGGCCGGGCAGCGGACGGGCCTGCGCACGATCCAGCGGATGCGCCGACGTTATCGGGAACAGGGCCTTTGGGGTCTGGTCGATGGCCGCTACGCGCCGAGGCCGAAGCCGACGGGGAACGTGGACTCCCGCGTGGTGGAGGCCACCATCACGGCGATCGAGGCCCAGACCGGCACGTCCACGGGCACCAAGGCCCGGATGCTGCGGCAGGTCGAGCGCTTCGTGCACGACGAGTACGGCGACGCGGTCGCGATGCCCTCCCGGGCGACGTTCTACCGCCTGGTCGACGCGCTGTCGGCGGGCCGCCACACCTTCGGCTCGGCCGTCACCCGCCGCCAGACGGCCAACCGGCCGGCCGGTGTGTTCACCGCCATGGTCGCGGCCCGGCCCGGCGAACAGGTGCAGATTGACACCACGCCGCTGGACGTGATGGCCGTCATGGACGACGGAGTGCTGGGTCGCACCGATCTGACGATCGCCGTCGACATCGCCACCAGGACCATCTGCGCGGCGGTGCTGCACCCGGCCGGGGCGAAGGCGGTGGACGCCGCCCTGATGCTGGCCCGCATGGTCGTTCCGGAGCCGGTACGCCCCAACTGGGACGAGTCGCTGCGCATGTCGGCGTCGCGGATTCCGCACGCCCGTCTGCTGGACATCGACACCCGTCTGGAACTCACAGCGGCGAAACCGGTGATCGTGCCGGACACCATCGTGATCGACCGAGGCAGGGTCTACCTGTCGGAGACGTTCCTGCGGGCCTGCCGCACCCTCGGTATCTCGGTGCAGCCCTGCCATCCCCGCTCGCCTGCGGAGAAGGGGGTGGTGGAGCGGACATTCGGCTCGATCAACTCGCTGTTCGCCCAGCACGTCGCCGGTTACACCGGCCGGGACGTCACCCGTCGCGGCGCCGATGCCGAGAACCGGGCCGCCTGGACAGTGGCGGACCTCCAGGACCTCTTGGACGAGTGGATCGTGGCTGGCTGGCAGATGCGCCCGCACGAGGGCCTGCGGCACCCGCTGACCCCGGACCGGCCGCTGTCGCCGAACGAGGCATACGCCGCCATGGTCGCCGCTGCCGGATACGTCCCAGTCACCCCGACCGGCGAGGACTACATCGAGATGCTGCCCGCCTGCTGGCGCGGCATCAACGACTACGGCGTCCAGATCGACTACCGCACTTACAACAGCCCCGGGCTTGCTCCCTATCGGCGCCGGTCCTCCGGCGTGACCGCCCAGCGCGGCGCCTGGGAGGTCCACTACGACCCCTACGACCTGACCCGGATCTGGGTCCGCGACCACCACAAAGGCGGCTGGATCACCGCCGAGTGGACCCAGCTGCCGCTCATCCGCCAGCCGTTCGCTGACTTCACCTGGCGCTATGCCCGCAAAGTCGCGTCCACGCGGGGCGTCGACGCCACCAACGAGTCCTCCGTCGCCGTGGTGCTGGCCGGCATCCTCAAGCGCGCCGAGGAAGGCCCTGGGCCCGAGCGGCGGGCCACCGCGAAGGCCCGCGCAGCCACCGCCATGCCCCGCCGCCTGCCTATTCCGCTGCAAGCACCGCCCCCGCCCCCGCCCGTGATCGACGAGCCGGATGACGAGGACGAGCCGGCGGCCGAAGCGTTCAGCGGCGGTGAGGTCGTGCCCTTCGGGCTCTACGACCCCTTCGCGGAAGGGGACGGACAGTGAGCCAGGACATCGAGGGCATGCCCCCGCTGGCCAGCCTGGACGGCTGGCGCGCGTTCATGTCGCAGAGCATGCCCGAGCCGCCCGCGCTGCTGCCAGAGGAAGCCTGGCGGGGACTGAGCCGCATCGAGCGGAGCGTCTACGACCAGGCCCGCACCGGCTACCACGACGCCCTGCTGCTGGTCAGCACTCCAGCGATCCGGCAGATCACCACGACCGGGACGAAGCTGATCGCCCGCAATACGCGGCGCCAGACCGGCCGCAAGGGGCTGATCGTCTCCGGGCCGTCCGGCACCGGCAAGACCACCTCGGTCTCCCAGCTCGGCAAGCGGCACCAACTCAAAATCGAACGCACGGCACCGGTCGATACTTCGGGTGAACGCATCCCGGTCGTCTACATCGTCACCCCGCCCGCGGTGAAGCCCCGCGACCTGGTGATCGAGCTGGCCGCGTTCCTCGGACTGCCCTACGCCTACCGCGAGAGCCCACAGGTGATCACCCACAACGTGATCTCCATCCTGCACAAGGTCCGCTGCCGTCTGGTCATCGTGGACGAGATCCACAATCTCGATCTCACGACCCGTAATGGCCAGGACGCCTCCGACCAGCTGAAATACCTCTTCGAGCAGATCCAGGCGACGTTCGTCTACGCGGGAGTCAACGTCACTGAGAACGGGCTGTTCTCCGGCCTGCGAGGCCGCCAGCTCGCCGGCCGCTTCATCACCCTCAACACCGGCCCGTTCGAGCACGACACCCCACAGCAGCGCGAGGACTGGGAACGCGTCGTCATGACGATGGAATCCACTCTCCGCCTGCACCGGCACACCCCGGGCACCCTCCGCAGGCACGGTTCCTACCTGCACAAACGCACCAGCGGCATGATCGGCAGCCTCGACCAGCTCATCTATGAGGCGGCCAACGACGCCATCGCCGACGGCACCGAGAAGATCACCAAACGGCACCTTGAAGCCGTCGTCCTCGACACCGCTGCCGAGGAGGTCCGCTCATGAAGCGCTGGGAACGGCCGGCCCGGTCCCTCCCGCTGAGGGCCCGGCCCATGCAGGACGAATCGGTGGTCTCGTTCGTCATGCGGCTCGCCGCCGCGAACGACTTCCCGCCCTCGCTCCTGTTCCGCACCATCGGGGACTGCGTTCCGGGCAAACACGTCCTGCACCGTGATGCCATCCTCAACGCCGCCGCCGTTGACCGACTCGGCGTCCTTTCCCGCACCCCGGCCGACCACCTCAGACGCGCGCTGCCGGGTCTGAGCCACACGCCCTCCTACGTCCCGCTCCCGGTCGCGACGCCAACCGTCCGGTTCTTTCGCCTTCCCTATCCGATGCTGGCCTGCCGCACCTGCACGCTGAAGCACGGCTCGGCAACCGCCTTCGCCTGGGAACACCGAGACCGCGACGAGGCCCGCTACGTCTGCACCACGCACCGCCGCTGGATCAAAAGCGCACCGCAGTACCACCTCACGGATGCACCCGAGATCGTTACCGCCCAGAACGAGTACGACGCACTCGCCATGCGCTATGACCAGGCCGAAGCCGCCTCCGGACTCTTCCAGGCATGGAACATCACGACCGGTTGGCTGCGAGACGAACGGCATTCAACGCTGATGCGTCGTTGGAGAACCCGGGCTGAAGCCATCGGCGCCGCTGGCCCCGCCTCCGCCGCCGTCAGGTTCCCCGAGATGATCCGGCTCGCCCCCATGCTGATCCACCCCGGCTGGCGGACTCACGTCATTCGTGAGGGGCCATGGCGCCTCGCGCGGTTCTTTCGCCGTGCTGCCCAGGTTGTCGGGACGGACTACGAGCTTTTCCCCGACCGGAACGGACGCGAGGACCCGCTCGTCACCTGGGCCCTGAACCTGCGGTCGTGCCACACCAGCCGATCGCTTCCACTCTCCCGTCGAGCGAGCTCCCTGCGGGGAACCCGAGCGACGCCCCTACCCGAAAGTCGCCACTTCGTATGAGAAAGACGACCGATGAAGATCTCACCGCACCTGGCGAGCCCCAGTTCACCAACACCGACCACTCGCCAGGTCAGAAGAGAACCAACAACCGGGAAGGGACACCGGGCCGGATGGGGACGAGACCCGGCCCGAGGGGGTCGAGGCAGTCGCCGTCGGCGCCGAGGGCCTTGGGCTCAAGGGGTCGCGCGGCTGGGTCTTCCGGGATGTGGCGTTCGACGCGGAGCCGGGGGCGCTGATCGCCGTCGAGGGGCCGTCCGGGTCGGGGCGGACCTGTCTGCTGCTCACGCTCACCGGGCGGATGAAGCCGAGCGAGGGGCACGCCACGGTCGGCTCGTTGCGGCTGCCGAAGCAGATGGCGACCGTCCGTCGGATCAGTGCCCTCGCCCACGTCCCCGGTGTCACCGACCTCGAACCGGCCCTGACCGTCGAGGAGCACCTGCGTGAACGGGCGCTGCTGCAGCGGCGGTTCGACGGCTCCCTGCGCGGGTTGCTGCGCCCACGGGCCGAGCGTGCCGCCGAGGCGAGGCTCCGGATCGACACCGCGCTGGCCGCCGCCGGGCTCGACCGCACGTCGCCGGCCAAGGGCGCCCGGACCGCCGTACGCGATCTCGACCGGCTGGAGGCGCTGCGGCTGTCCGTCGCCCTGGCGCTCGTCGGGCGGCCCCGGCTGCTCGGTGTGGACGACGCCGACCTGAAGCTCTCCGGCGCCGAACGGGCCGAGATGTGGGCCCTGTTGCGGTCCCTCACCGAGTCCGGCGTCACGGTCGTGGCGGTGTGCAGCGAGGCCCCGGAGGGGGCGGTCGTCGTGTCGACGGCGCCCGGGAAACCGGCACGCGCGCGTGAGGACGTACGTCACGGCGGGCGTGCGCGTCCGAGGCTTCGGCAACCGGCACGCGCGCGTGAGGACGTACTCGAGACCCCCGCCCAGGACGACGAGGAGACGGCCGATGCGCTCGCCGGGACTGGCCGCGCTTGAGCTCAGGCGGTTCGGCCGGGGCAGGTTGTCGCGCGCGGCCCTGGTCTCGCTCCTGCTGCTGCCCCTGCTGTACGGCGCGCTGTACCTGTGGTCCTTCTGGGACCCGTACGGCCGTCTCGACCGGATCCCGGTGGCGTTGGTGAACGACGACAAGAGGGCGACGGTCGGCAAGCAGAGGCTCACGGTGGGCGACGACATCACCGAGGGGCTGCGGGACAGCGACACCTTCGAGTGGCATCGCGTGAGCGCCGCCGAGGCGCGCGAGGGCGTCGAGGACGGCACGTACTACCTGTCGTTGACCATGCCGTCGGACTTCAGCGAGAGGATCGCCTCCAGCTCCGGGGACTCACCGGAGACGGGCGCGCTTCAGGTGCGTACGAACGACGCGAACAACTACATCGTCGGGCAGATCTCGCGGACGGTGTTCGCGGAGGTGCGTACGGCTGCGTCGACGAAGGCGTCGCGGTCGTTCCTGGACCGGATCTTCATCTCGTTCTCGGACATCCATGAGAAGACCGAGAGGGCGGCGGACGGCGCCGACGGCCTCAAGGGCGGGATCGACAAGGCGGAGAAGGGCTCCAAGGACCTCGCGAACGGGCTGAAGGACGCCAAGGAGGGCAGCGGGAAGCTGTCCGGCGGGCTGAAGGACCTGGACGAGGGCGCGGGCGACCTGGAGGACGGCGCCCAGCAGGTCGCGGACGGCACCCAGAAGCTCGCCGACAAGGTCGACGGAGTGGCCGACCAGGTGCGGCCGTTCCTCAAGGAGAACGACGGCACGATCGCCGACACCGCCACCCTGGTCGCCGATTCGGCGGCGACGATCCGGGGCCACCTGGACACCTTCGTCAAGACGGCGCCGGCCGCCGAGACGGGCACCCGCGCCGCGTCCGACACCTTGAACGACGTCTATGGGCGACGTTGCGAGGAGGCGGTGCTGCCCGACGCGGCCTGCTCCGACCTGAAGAAGGCGAAGGAGGCCGCGGCGGAGACGGCGGTGCTCGCCGAGGACGTCAACACGGTGGTGAAGAACTACGACGGAGACCTGAAGGCCTTCGACGAGGACCTGAAGACCCTGGAACAGCAGGCCCGCGCCCTCGCCAAGGCGGCGCCCACCCTCTCCGAGGACCTCGACAACGCGGTCACCAAGGTGAACGCGCTCAACAAGGGCGCCACGAAGGTCGCCAAGGGTGCCAAGACCCTGCACACGGGCCTCGGCACCGCCAAGACCGGCGCGGACGAGCTCGACACGGGTGTCGGCGACCTCAAGACGGGCGCGAACGACCTCAAGGGCGGCATGTTCAAGCTGGCCGACGGCTCGGAGAAGCTCGCCGGTGGCCTCCACGACGGCGCCGAGCGCATCCCGGACTACGATGAACAGGACCGCGACCGGCGCACCGAAGTGATGGCCGACCCGGTGCGGTTGGCCTCCAGGGACCTGCACAAGGCGCCCAACTACGGCACCGGGTTCGCCCCGTACTTCATCCCGCTGTCCCTGTGGGTGGGCGCGATGGTGGCGTACATGCTGATCCCGCCGCTCAACCGGCGTGCCCTCGCGGCGGGCGCGTCGGCCTGGCGGATCGCGCTGGCGGGCTGGCTCCCGGTGGCCGCCCTGGGCGTGCTGCAGACGGTCGCGCTGATGGCGGTGCTGCACTGGGCGGTCGGCCTGGAGATGGCGCGGGCGGCCGGGACGGTGGGCTTCCTGTTCCTGGTGACGGCGTGTTTCGCGGCGATCGTGCAGTGGCTCAACGCGCGCTTCGGGGCGGCGGGCCGGATCCTCGTCCTCGCCTTCCTGATGCTCCAGTTGACGTCCGCGGGCGGCACGTATCCCGTGCAGACCAGCCCGGACTTCTTCAACGCGGTGCATCCCTTCCTGCCGATGAGCCATGTCGTGGACGCCCTCAGGAGGCTCATCACGGGCGGCGGCCTGGGGCCGGTGTGGCAGGCGTGCGCCGTGCTGGCGGCCTTCACCGCGGGCGCCCTCGCGCTGACCACCCTGTCGGCCCGCCGCAAGCAGGTGTGGACCCTGGACCGACTGCACCCGGAGTTGAGCCTGTGACCACGCGCCGCACGGTTCCTGTGACAATCAGGGCCATGGAAAGCAGCAACGCCCCCGGCGGCGCAGGCGGGGGCCGCCGCGAGGCGACCCGGCAGAAACTGTACGAGGCGGCCGTCACCCTGATAGCGGAGCAGGGGTTCTCCGCCACCACGGTGGACGAGATCGCCGAGCGCGCCGGTGTCGCCAAGGGCACGGTCTACTACAACTTCGCGAGCAAGTCGGTCCTCTTCGAGGAGCTGTTGCGGCACGGAGTGGGACTCCTCACCGCCTCCCTGCGGGAGGCGGCCGAACGGACCGCCAAGGACGGCGGCAACAGCGTCGACGCCCTGGACGCGATGATCCGTGCCGGGCTCGTCTTCATCGACCGCTACCCGTCCTTCACCCAGCTCTACGTCGCCGAACTGTGGCGCACCAACCGGGCCTGGCAGTCGACGCTGATGGTGGTCCGGCAGGAGGCGGTCGCGGTCGTCGAGGGGGTCCTCCGCGACGGCGTCTCGGCGAGCGAGCTGAGCGACGAGATCGACGTCGGACTGACCGCGTCGGCCCTCGTCGGCATGGTCCTGGTGGCCGCCCTCGACTGGAAGGCCTTCCAACCGGAACGCTCCCTGGACGACGTCCACTCGGCACTGTCCCGGTTGCTGCAGGGCCGGGTGAGCGGCAAGGAATAGCCGGGCCGGGGCTGTGGAGCCTTTCGTCACCGGGCGCATACGAGAGCGCCGGTCCGAACTGGCCGCGTCCCCCGCGGGCCACCTCGAACCGGCGACTCCCGTACCCCCGTGCCTCTCTCCCGCCGACCGGCCGAAGCCTCGAACCCGCCGACGGAAGGAGCGGTCAAGAACGCGAGACCCGTTCCGCCGCCCCGTGCCGGCGGTACCGGAGCCGCGCCCCTTCCCGTGCCTCCACTCTCCCGTTCCCGCAGGTGAGAGCCCATCCGCACACCTACTCATCTCCCGCACTAGGTACGCGTACTCAGCCCCCCGCACTCATGCCCGGACGGGCCCGTTGCCGACTGGTGACGAACACGCCCGCACACGTACTCCCTGAGGGGGCGCGGGGCGGTGACATGTGCGGCTCCGCCGCGTGGGCGCGGGTAACCACGGACGACCCGCACCCGCCAAAGCACCGCACCACCCGAGCTCACCCGCGAGAACGAAAGGACAGCGGCGACCGCTAAGGTCGCTGACATGGCAAGGATTGCGGTGATCGGCGCCGGTCTGGGCGCAATGGCGGCTGCCACCCGGCTGGCCGTCGCGGGCCACCGGGTGGTGGTGTACGAGCGCACGGCGACGTACGGCGGTGGCGTGGGCCGGTTCGAGCGCGACGGCTTCGCGTTCGACACGGGCCCGGGGCTGCTGCCGCTGCCGGCCGTCTACCGCGATCTGTTCCTCAAGACCGGCAAGGAGCCGCTGGAGAAGTGCGTCGACCTGGTCCAGGTCGACCCGACGGCCCGCCACGTCTTCGCGGACGGCACCGACCTGACGCTGCCGAACGCCTCGCGCGCGGGCGTGGTCGCCGCCCTGAACACGGCGCTCGGCCCGGGCGCGGGCGACCGCTGGGGGGACTTCCTGGTACGGGCCCGCGAGGCCTGGGACCGCACCCGCCGGCCCCTCCTGGAGGAGCCGCTGTGGCCCGACTGGCGGATGCTCGGGGAGCGCGAGCCGTACCCGGCGGTGCCCCACAAGCGGTTCCTGCGCACCCGGCGCGCCGCCACCCTGGCCGAGGTCGGCGCCTGGGAGCTGCGCGACCCCCGGCTGACGGCCCTGCTGGAGAGCCACGCCCTCGCGTACGGCCTCGACCCCCGGACCACCCCGGCGAGCGCGGCGGTGCTGCCGTACATGGAGCACGCGTTCGGCACCTGGTATGTCCGGGGCGGGATGCGGGAGTTGGCGCGGGCGCTGTACGAGCGGTGTCTGGCGCGGAAGGTCGAGTTCGTCTTCGACACCGAGGTCACGGGGGTCGTGGAGAAGGACGGCCGCGCGGCCGGGGTGGAGCTCCGGGACGGGGCGGTGGCCGAGGCCGACTTCGTGGTGGCCGGGGTCGCGCCCGAGGTGCTGGGCCGGGCCGTACGACAGTCGGTCGTGCGCGGCGACGGGGACGTGCCGCCTCAGCGCGGGGTGACGAGCCGTCTCACGGTGCTGCTGGCGCTGCGCGGTGGCCGCCCGGAGGGCACGGCGCATCGCACGGTGGTGCACGCGGAGGAGCGGGAGACCGAGCTGGACCTGCTGTTCGACACCGGCTCCGGGACGGTCGCACGGCCGACGGTCACGGTGCTGCGCCCCGACGATCCGGCGCTCGTGCCGGACTCCGGCCACGAGGCGGTCACCGTGACATCGATGGTGCCGGCGCGGCCCGACCGGGACCGGACCGAGCCGGACGTCTTCGGCCACCACGCGGAGCAGCTGATCACCGCCGCCGAGCGCGCCGTACCCGACCTCCGCGACCGCCTCCTCTGGCGCGAGGTCCTGACCCCGGCCGACATCGGGAAGGCGACCGGCACGGAGGGCGGCGCGATCCCCGCCCCGGCGCTCGCCGCGGGCGACGGCCGCTGGCTGCATCCGTCCAACAGCACCGCGCTACCGGGGCTGTTCACCGTCGGCGGTTGGTCCCACCCCGGCGGCGGGCTCCCGCACGCCGGTATGTCGGGCGCGCTGGTGGCCGGACTGATCGTGGAGGGGCCGGACTTCCGCGGCTCCCGGTGAGGCCCTGCCCGTCACAGGGCTCAGTGCCCCGGTGGCCGTTCTTCAGAAACGGTACTGCTGCTCGTCGAAGCCGTTCCCGCCGTTGCCGCTCCCCTGGTGGGGATACGACTCCTCCTGCGGAAGTCCGGTGCCGAACGCGTCGAAGGGCTCGTCCGTGTTGCGCTGCTGCGGGACCCAGACGCCGCCCGGCGGGGTCTCGTTGTAGGTGGTGCCGTTGCCGTACTGGTCCTGGCCGTAGCCCTGTTGCCCGTAGCCCTGCTGGCCGTAGGACGGGTCGTACGTGGCGGTGGCGTCGTAGGTCTGGGTGCCGATGTACGGGTCGGAGTAGGCGGAGTACTGCTGCTGGGCGGGGTCGTAGCCGTAGCTCTGCTGGTCGTAGCCGTAGTAGGCCAGGGCCTCGTCCTGGGACTGGGCGGCGGGGGCGTAGGGCTGGGCGGGGGCGGACGGGAAAGCGTCGTCGCCGTAGACACCGTAGGCGTTGGTGTCGTCGGGCAGGGGCTCCGGGGAGTAGACGGCGGTCGTCTCGGCCGCGGACGGCGGGGACGACCGCGGGCGGGCGAAGACGTCGTCGTCGCGGTCGAGGAGGTCGTCGTCGGGCTGGGGATATGTTCCGGCAGCGGTGGTCTCCAGGTCGGAGACCTCCAGGCTGGGCTCCTGACGCTCGGGCTCACTGCGGCGCCGCTTCTTGCCGAACTTGCCGGTCCTGCCGCCTTCCCCGTCCTCACTGGGGCGCGGCGGGCGCACGGCCCAGCCCGCCTCGAAGCCACGGCGGAACGACAGGGTCACAAACGTCTGCCCCACCGCGAAGCCGACCGCGCCCAGGGCGATGACCGGCACGGAGGGGATCAGTACACCGAGGACGACACCGAGGAACCCGGCGAAGGCGAGCAGCCGCCAGCGCAGCCGCGCCTTGTACTGCAGCAGTACCTCACCCAGCAACCACAACGCGACGATGCCGAACGCGATGTAGAGGACCGTCCAGCCCATGTACGCCCCTCTCCCTGTGGCCGCTACGCAGTGTGTCGTACGTGAGTGCGACCGGTCTAGGCCCTCGGTGAGTCGTGCAGGCCCAGGTTCTCGTAGATTTCCAGTGTCGCCGTGGAGTTGTTCAGCGTGATGAAGTGAAGTCCGGGGACTCCCTCGTCCAGCAGCCGTCGGCAGAACTCCGTAGCGAACTCAATGCCAATGGAGCGTACAGCGGCCGGATTGTCTTTGGCTGTGACGATCCGCTCTTTGAGGTCGTCCGGGATGGCCGCGTTGCTGAGCTTGGGCAGGCGCTCCAGCATCTTCACGCTGGTGACGGGCATGACCTCCGGAATGACGGGCGTCTCGCAGCCGGCCGCCGCAACCGCGTCCCTCAGACGCAGGTACGACTCCGGGTGGAAGAACATCTGCGTGATCGCGTAGTCGGCTCCGGCCCGGCACTTGTCGACGAAGCGTGCCACATCGCTGTCCCAGTCGGGGGAGCGGGGGTGCATCTCGGGGAAGGCGGCGACGCCGACGCAGAAGTCACCCGACTCCTTGATGAGCCGGACCAGTTCGGCCGCGTACGTCAGACCCTGGGGGTGCGGCACCCACTCACCCATGGGGTCGCCGGGCGGGTCGCCGCGCACCGCGAGCATGTTGCGGATTCCGGCGTCCGCGTACTGGCCGATGATGTTGCGCAGTTCGGCGACGGACTGGCTGACCGCGGTGAGGTGGGCGACCGGGGTGAGGGTGGTGTCGGCGGCGATCTGCTCGGTCGCCCGCACCGTACCGGCCCGCGTCGAGCCGCCCGCACCGTAGGTCACGGAGACGAAGCTGGGGGCGACCGCCTCGATCCTGCGGAGGGCGTTCCACAGGTTCCGCTCACCCTTCTCGGTCTTGGGAGCCCAGAACTCGAACGAGTACGTGGTCTTGCCCGTGGCGAGCATGTCACGCACTGTGCGTGCGCGATCCGTCCTGGTGGAAGCGGTTCCTAGGGCCATGACCGCAGGTTAGTCAGGTCGCGCCGGTCCCCCAACCAGAGGAAGGATTTTTGTCCGTTTTGCCGACCTATTGTTCACCCCTTGGACAACTCGGCGGTACAGGTCGCGGGGAAGCCGGCGTCCGCGCACGGTCTCGCCGGGGCGGGCGGGAGCGCTAGAGGGCGCGCAGGCGCTTGGTGAACTCCGCCGCCGCGGCTCCCGGGTCGTCGGCCTCCGTGATCGCCCGGACGACGACGACCCGGCGGGCGCCCGCCTCGACGACCTCGTCCAGGTTGCCCAGGTCGATGCCGCCGATGGCGAACCAGGGGCGGTCGGTGCCCAGCGCGGCGGCGTACCGCACGAGGTCCAGGCCCGGGGCGTGCCGGCCGGGCTTGGTGGGGGTGGGCCAGCAGGGGCCCGTGCAGAAGTAGTCCACGCCCTCCTGGACGGCGGCGGCAGCGGCCTCCTCCTCGGAGTGCGTGGAGCGGCCTATGAGAACGCCGTCGCCGAGGATGGCGCGGGCGGCGGGGACCGGGAGGTCGCCCTGCCCGAGGTGCAGGACGTCGGCGCCCGTGGGGTGGGCGGCCCTCGTGGCGTGCGCCACGTCGGCGCGGTCGTTCACCGCGAGCAGCTTGCCGTGCGCCCGGCATCTGTCGGCGAACACCTCCAGGTGCTCCAGCTCCTCCGCCGCCTCCATGCCCTTGTCGCGCAGCTGCACGATGTCCACGCCGCCGCTCAGCACCGCGTCCAGAAACTCCAAGAGGTCGCCCTGGCGCTTGCGGGCGTCCATGCAGAGGTAGAGCCGGGCATCGGCGAGCCGGTCGGCGGTGTTGGGCATGGGAAGTCCCCCATTGGCGGTGCGGTGTCGGTGCGGCGTACGGGACCGGCGATCCCCGGGGACCGGGGCCCGTACGCCGCACAGGCGGCTGTTCCAGTGCTGCGGTGCTGCGGATGTCGCTGGTGTTCTTGGTGTTGCTCGGTGTTTCAGGCGCTTCGGGTCAGACGGCGAGCGCCTGCGCGCGGCGCTTCACCTCCGTGCCGCGATTCTCGCTCAGGGCCTGGGCCGGGGTGCCGGGCAGGCTCGGGTCGGCGGTGAAGAGCCACTCCAGCATCTCTTCGTCGGTGAAACCGTCGTCCCTCAGCAGCGTCAGGGTCCCGGACAGGCCCTTGACGACCTTGTCTCCGTCGATGAAGGCGGCGGGGACGTGCAGCGCGCGGTTCTCACCACGGCGTACGGCGATGAGCTGGCCGTCCTTGACCAGCTGCCGCACTCGGGTCACCTCGACGCCGAGCATCTCGGCGATGTCGGGGAGGGTCAGCCACGCGGGGACGAGAGCATCGATCTTTGCGTCAATCTCGGTCACGTCACCAAGACTGCCATCCCGGACTGACAGTGGGTAGCGGAGACGCCCCCGACGAGGGCCGACAGGGGGTGCCGGGCGGCGCCGAGGGAGGCTGGTCACGGAAGCGGAAGCGGAAGCGGAAGGGGAAGGGGAAGGGGAAGGCGACGACGGCGTCCCCGCTGTGCCGTCGCCGCCCCTCCCCTACGTCGTCGCCGCCTTCAGTGGCCTCGTCGGGTCGGTCAGCAGGGCCGGGTTCATCGGGGTGGCCGATTCGATCAGACGGCGGCCCTGGGCGAGGTCTCTGGGTCGGCCCACCGCGAGGAGGGCCACCAGGCGGTTCTCGCGGAGCCAGCAGACCGTCCAGGCGGGGGTCGTGGGGTCGCCCCGCCAGAGGGTGGTGTCGGCGGCGGGGTGGTGGCCTGCGTACTGGACGAAACGGCCGAACTGTTCCGACCAGAAGTACGGGACCGGGTCGTACGGCGCCGGGGACTCGCCGAGGATGTTGGCGGCCACCGTGCGGGGGCCCTGGAGGGCGTTGTCCCAGTGATGGACCAGGAGGCGTTCGCCGTATCGGCCCGACGGGAACGAGGCGCAGTCCCCTACCGCGTAGACGTCCGGCGCGGAGGTGCGGAGGTGGTCGTCGGCCACCACCTCGCCATGGGCGCCCAGCTCGATGCCCGAGTCCTTCAGCCAGGCCGTGGCCGGACGGGCGCCGATGCCGACGACCACGGCTCCGGCGGAGACCCGGGAGCCGTCGTCCAGGACCACCGCTCCGGGCTCGACGCGCTCCACGCGCGCGTTCGTGCGCAATGAGGTCCCGCTGTCCGCGTACCAGGCGGCCATCGGCGCGGCCACCTCGGCGGGCAGCGCGCCCGCGAGCGGGCGGTCGGCGGCCTCGACGACCGTCACCGCGCAGCCCGCCTCCCGCGCGGCGGTGGCGAACTCCGCGCCGATCCAGCCCGCGCCCACGACCACGATGTCGTGCTGCTGGGCCAGCACCGGCCGCAGCCGCTCGGCGTCGTCCAGGGTGCGCAGCAGATGCACCCCGGGCACACCCTCCGCGCCCGGCAGCCGGACCGGCTCCGCGCCGGTGGCGATGACCAGGACGTCGTACGGGACCGGGCCGGCGGCGGTGTCGAGTTGATGGTCGCCAGGGCGCACACCCGACACCTCGCGGCCGAGCCGGAGTTCGATGTCGAGCGCCTCGAAGTCGACGTCGAAGGCGGAGCCCTCGGCCTTGCCGAGCAGCACGGCCTTGGACAGCGGCGGCCGGTCGTACGGCTGGTGCGGCTCCGCGCCGATCAGCGTCACCTCGCCGGGGAAACCCTGCTCCCGCAGGGCGACCGCGGTCTGCACCCCGGCCATGCCCGCGCCGACGACGACCACGCGCCGCGGCGCCGCCCCGTCCCGTTGCTCCGTCTTCCCCGTCTGCTCGCTCACCCGATCACCATAGTCACCTGACCATTAGTCAGTCAGCGGGTCCGGCGTCTCGTGGACCTGTTCCACGACGCTCGTCCCGCTGCCCGGCCGCGACTCCCACTCCCAGGCCTCCTCCAGGCGGACGCGGCCGTCGGGCAGCTCGACCACCAGGGACACACAGTGGCCGGAGGCGGTGGTTCCGTCGGTCTTCAGCTGTACGTACCGGAAGTCCAGGCGGTCGCCCGCGCGCGTGCCCACCAGATGGCCGCGCACGACGTCGCCGCCCGCGTACTCGGCCCAGATCTCGCCGTCCTTCTCGTGGTAGGCGAACCGGGTGCGGGTGCCCACCTGACCCGGTGCCTGGTCCACGACGGGGGCGAGGACGAGACCGTCGAGAGAACGCGGCATGGGACGAGGCTCCCTTACTGAGGCGAACGGCACGGGCTAGGGTGGGCCACCGTAGAGCACTCGCGGGAGCCCGGACGCACCGGGCTGAGAGGGAGGCTGGCGGCCTCCGACCGTACGAACCTGATCCGGGTCATGCCGGCGAAGGGAGGGGCTGGACGCCCATGTCGCGTACGCACACATCAGACGTCCTCGTCGTGGGGGGCGGGATCATCGGGCTCGTCACGGCGTGGCGGGCCGCGCGGCGCGGGTTCGCCACGGCCGTGGTGGACCCCGAGCCCGGTGGCGGGGCCGCGCAGGTGGCGGCCGGGATGCTCGCCGCGGTCACCGAGCTGCACTACGGCGAGCAGACGCTGCTGGGGCTCAACCTGGAGTCCGCGCGCCGTTACCCGGACTTCGTGGCCGAGCTGACGGAGGCGACGGACCTGGACCTCGGCTACCGCCGGTCCGGCACGCTCGCGGTCGCCCTCGACGCCGACGACCGCGCCCATCTGCGGGAACTGCACGCCCTGCAGCGCCGGTCGGGTCTGGAGTCCGAGTGGCTGAGCGGGCGCGACTGCCGGCGGCTGGAGCCGATGCTGGCGCCGGGCGTGCGCGGCGGACTGCGGGTCGACGGTGACCATCAGATCGACCCGAGACGGCTCGCCAGGGCCCTCCTCACGGCCTGTGAGCGCGCCGGGGTGGTCTTCCGGCGGGCCTGGGCCGAGGAGCTGCTGGTGGCCTCCGAGCGGGCCGTCGGGGTCCGGACCGGCGACGGCACCCGGCTGGCCGCCGGGCAGGTCGTGCTCGCCGCGGGCAGCCTCAGCGGGCGGCTCGCGGGTGTGCCGGAGGAGGTGCTGCCGCCGGTGCGGCCGGTGAAGGGGCAGGTGCTGCGGCTGACCGTGCCGAAGCCGTACGCGCCCTTCCTGAGCCGGACCGTGCGCGCGGTGGTCCGGGGCAGCCATGTCTATCTGGTGCCCCGCGAGAACGGCGAACTGGTCGTCGGCGCCACCAGCGAGGAGCTCGGCTGGGACACCACGGTGACCGCGGGCGGGGTGTACGAACTGCTGCGCGACGCCCATGAACTCGTGCCCGGCATCACCGAACTCCCGCTCACCGAGACCCGCGCGGGACTGCGTCCCGGCTCCCCCGACAACGCGCCCCTCCTCGGCCCCACCGAACTCGACGGCCTGCTCCTCGCGACCGGCCACTACCGCAACGGGGTCCTCCTCACCCCGGTCACCGGCGACGTCATGGCGCACGTTCTGACCACCGGTGAACTGCCGGAGGAGGCCCGGGACTTCACACCGCTGCGGTTCCGCGCCGGCGCGCCACGGGAAGTCGGGAACGTCAGGGAACTCACGGAGCAGCCCGCATGAGCACCATGGACACCACTCACGTCATGACCGTCTTCGTCAACGGCGAGCGGCGGCAGGTCGCCGCGGGCACCGCCCTCGACACCGTCGTACGGACACTCACCGCGTCCGCCTCCGGTGTCGCCGCCGCGCTCAACGAAACCGTCGTCCCACGCGCGCAGTGGACGTCGACCGCCCTCTCCGAGGGGGACCGTGTCGAGGTCCTCACCGCCGTCCAAGGAGGCTGACCCATGGCCGACGACTCCTTCGTCCTCGGCGGTACGACCTACTCGTCCCGCCTGATCATGGGCACGGGCGGCGCGCCCAGCCTCGATGTCCTGGAGCGCGCGCTGGTGGCCTCCGGCACCGAGCTGACGACGGTCGCCATGCGCCGGGTGAACGCCTCCGTGCACGGCTCGGTGCTGTCCGTGCTCGACCGGCTGGGCATCCGGGTGCTGCCCAACACGGCCGGCTGCTTCACCGCGGGCGAGGCCGTGCTGACCGCGCGGCTCGCGCGTGAGGCGCTCGGTACGGATCTGGTGAAGCTGGAGGTCATCGCCGACGAGCGGACGCTGCTGCCCGATCCGATCGAGCTGCTGGACGCGGCCGAGACGCTGGTCGACGACGGCTTCACGGTGTTGCCGTACACGAATGACGATCCTGTGCTCGCGCGGAAGCTGGAGGACGTCGGCTGTGCCGCGATCATGCCGCTCGGGTCGCCGATCGGGTCCGGGCTCGGTATTCGCAACCCGCACAACTTCCAGTTGATCGTGGAGCACGCGCGTGTGCCGGTGATTCTCGACGCCGGGGCCGGTACGGCGTCGGACGTCGCCCTCGCGATGGAGCTGGGATGTGCGGCCGTGATGCTCGCGTCCGCCGTGACCCGGGCGCAGGAGCCGGTGCTCATGGCCGAGGGGATGCGGCATGCGGTGAAGGCGGGGCGGCTGGCGTACCGGGCGGGGCGGATTCCTCGGCGGCATTTCGCGGAGGCGTCGTCGCCCAGCGAGGGGCTGGCGCGGCTGGATCCGGAACGGCCGGCGTTCTGACCCGGTTTCGCCCCCGCCGCCCCTACCCGTCCCTCCCCCACTCTCGGCTTCGCTCGAGCGGGGGGACCCCCACCCAGGGGCTGCGCCCCTCCGACCCCTTGCCCAAGAGCTCGGGAGGGTGGG
>NZ_AEJC01000593.1 GCF_000317595.1 Streptomyces ipomoeae 91-03
AGCCCTCCTTGCCGCTCTTGCCCTTCTGACCCTTGCCGCCGAGGGCGTCGTCGCCGAGGGCCAGACCGTCACCGGCGACCGTCTTGCCGACCTTGCCGACCTTGCCGAGAGTGCCGTCGACGTCGAGTTTGCTCAGGCCGTCGGGCTGTCCGAGCGTGTCCGCCGCGTCGAGACCGTGCGACGGCGTGATGGCCGCGACGACGAAACCGGTGGCGAGGGAGGCGATGGCGAGCATGCTGCGCTTCTTCATGCCCCGCACAACGCCCGAACGGGGCAAGGGGTCACGCCCGTGTTTGGACACCACCGCCGCCGCACCCGATCCGCACCCCTTCCCGCAGCACCGCCCCCGGTCCGCGCGGCGCCCTCACCAGGGCGCCCGCAGGCCGCGCGCCGTCCGCGCCGCTCGCCCCGCCGGTCACCCCACCCCGGCCGCCGGCGTGTTCGCCTTCGCCGCGAGCGCCGCCGCAGCCGCGCCCACGAGCCCCGCGTCCGTGCCCATCACGGCGGGGGCGATGGTCAGATGCCGGACGAAGGACAGGGCGGCGTAGTTCTTGAGGGCGGCGCGGAGAGGGGCGAAGAGGACGTCGCCGGCGCCCGCGACGCCGCCGCCGATGACGGCGATGTCGATCTCGACGAGGGTGGCGGTGGCCGCGATGCCGGCGGCGAGGGCCTGGGCGGCGCGTTCGAAGGAGGCGACCGCCATGGGATCGCCGGCCTGCGCGGCGGCGGCGACCGCGGCGGCGGAGGTGTCGCCGTCGGGACCCGGCCGCCAGCCGTTGTCCAGGGCGCGGCGGGCGATGTTGGGGCCGCTCCCGATGCGCTCGACGCAGCCGCGGGCACCGCAGGGGCAGGGCTCGCCGTCGAGGTCGACGCTGATGTGCCCGATGTGTCCGGCGTTGCCGGTGGGGCCCGCGTGCAGCTTGCCGCCGAGGACGAGTCCGCCGCCGACGCCCGTCGAGACGACCATGCACAGCGCGTTGTCGTGGCCGCGGGCGGCGCCCTGCCAGTGCTCGGCCGCCGTGATGGCCACCCCGTCGCCGATCAGCTCGACGGGCAGCCCGCCGGTGGCCGCCCGGACCCGCTCGACGAGGGGGAAGCCGCGCCAGCCGGGGACGTTCACGGGGCTGACCGTGCCCGCGGAGGCGTCCACCGGGCCCGCGCTGCCGATGCCGACGACCGTGGCCCGGCCCCACAGCGGGGTGGCGGTCAGTTCGCCCAGGACGTCCGCGACGGCCCCCATCACCGTCTCACCGTCCTCCTGCGCGGGCGTCGGGCGCTGCGCGCGCACGAGGAGCCGGCCGTGGCCGTCCACCAGCGCCCCGGCGATCTTGGTGCCGCCGATGTCGAGCGCGGCCACGAGGTCGGTCTGCATCAGTGTCGTTCTCCCGCTGCGAGTCTCCGGACGGGCACCGGAGACCCCCGGCACCCGGATCTCCGGCCGGAGAACCGGCAGCACGACGCTCGCCTGGTGGGGGGCGCCGGCCGGAGAATGCGATAGACAGTCTCCCTCGGCCGTGACAACGTTGTCCAGGCTCTATGCTCGACGCCACATCCTCAACAGCCACATAAATTCCACACGGCACCACCGAGAACACCCGTGGACGACAGGACAGGACAGCGCATCGTGCCGGAGACCGCCGACAGCATCGCCCGCCGACCCGAGAGCCGCTACGGCAACCGTCCCACCATGAAGGACGTCGCCGCCCGGGCCGGCGTAGGTCTGAAGACGGTCTCCCGGGTGGTGAACGGCGAGCCGGGCGTCACCCCGGACACCGAGCGCCGGGTCCAGGAGGCGATAGAGGCGCTGGGCTTCCGGCGCAACGACAGCGCGCGGGTGCTGCGCAAGGGCCGTACGGCCAGCATCGGCCTGGTCCTCGAAGACCTCGCGGACCCGTTCTACGGCCCGCTCAGCCGGGCGGTGGAGGAGGTGTCCCGCGCGCACGGCTCGCTGCTGATCAACGGGTCCAGCGCCGAGGACCCGGGCCGCGAGCAGGAGCTCGCGCTGGCGCTCTGCGCGCGCCGCGTCGACGGGCTCGTGATCATTCCGGCCGGTGACGACCACCGGTATCTGGAGCCCGAGATCAGGGCGGGCGTCGCCACCGTGTTCGTGGACCGTCCGGCCGGGCGCATCGACGCCGACGTGGTGCTGTCGGACAACTTCGGCGGGGCCCGCGACGGCGTCGCCCACCTCATCGCCCACGGCCACCGCCGGATCGGGTTCATCGGCGACATGCCCCGCATCCACACCGCCGCCGAGCGGCTGCGCGGCTACCGGGCGGCCATGGAGGACGCGGGAATAACGGTCGAGGAGAGCTGGATGTCCCTGGGGGTCACGGACCCGGAGCGGGTGCGCAGGGCGGCCGAGGAGATGCTGTCCGGCCCGGCTCCCGTCACGGCGGTGTTCGCGGGCAACAACCGGGTGACAGTCACGGTCGTACGGGTCCTCGCCCAGCACACCCGCAGGGTCGCCCTGGTCGGCTTCGACGACTTCGAGCTCGCCGATCTGCTCCAGCCCGGCGTCACGGTGATCGCCCAGGACGCCGCCCGGCTGGGCCGTACCGCCGCCGAGCGCCTCTTCCAGCAGTTGGACGGCTCGCTCGTCGTCCCGGAGCGTATTGAGCTGCCGACCCGGTTGATCGCCCGTGGCTCGGGCGAACTGCCGCCCGCGGACTGACCGTTGGCGGCCCCCGGTCCCCGGACGCTCGAAGAGCTCGGCCTCGCCGTGGCGCCGCGCGAGGACCCGCTGAGCTATCCGGGCGCCTGGCCCCCGCAGTCCGCGCTCCTCGACGGCAACCGGATGCTGCCGCTGGACAGACTTGTCCACGAGGACCGCGTCCCCGTCCTCTCCGTCGGCTCCAACGCCTGCCCCGCGCAGCTGGTGCACAAGATGGCCGAGCACGGTGTGCAGTGCCGCATCCCCATGGTCAAGGCCAGGGTCACCGGCATCGGGATCGGCGTCTCCGCCCATGTCAGCCTGCTCGGTTACATGTCCGCGTCGCCCTTCCACTCCCCCGGCGCCATCCGCGAGCTGTTCATCACCTGGCTCGACGAGGCCCAACTCGCCGTCGTCGACACCAGCGAGGGCGTCGACTCACCCACCGGCAACTTCCACCGCGCAGCGCTCCCCGCCGCCGACTTCCGCGTCGAGGTGGAGTCGGGCGAAGTCCTGGACACCGCCTGGATCTACGTCAACCGATGGGGCGTCCTCCACAACGGCGGCCCCGGCCCGCGCCACCATCCGGGCCGCCAGCGCCCGCTGATCAGCGAACTCCTCGCCGCGTCGGCGGAGTTACGGGAGCTGTTCGGCACGACCCCCGACGAGTTCTGCGCCCGGGCACGCGGCAACCGGGCGCTGTGCGTGCGCGGCAGGGAGCTGTTCGCCGAGAAACGGTGGACGACGGTGTCGGGGCTGGAGCAGTACGTTCGGCCGCATCCGGGGGCGTAGGCCCGAGCAGGATGCGGGCCG
>NZ_AEJC01000594.1 GCF_000317595.1 Streptomyces ipomoeae 91-03
CCAACAAGCCGAAGGACTGGGTAGTGAAGCGGTACTTCGACACGTTCAACAAGTCCCGGGCGGACAAATGGGTGTTCGGTGACCGGATCTCCGGCGCCTACCTCTACAAATTCGCCTGGACCCCGATCGTCCGGCACGTCATGGTCAAAGGCGCGGCATCCATGGATGACCCAGCCCTCCAGGACTACTGGGCGAAACGGCGCCAGAAGAAGGCGCCTCCCGTCATGGATAAGACCAGCCTGCACCTGGCATTCCGCCAGCAAGGACTGTGCCCGCTCTGTGGCGAGACCCTGATCACCGGAGCGGAATACGAACCCGACAATCCACGGGAGTGGATCGAGTGGTTCGCAGCCGTAGCGAAGAAGCTGCACAAGCACCACTTCGTGTTCCGGCGTGAAGGGGGCGGGAACGACTGGAACAACCTCCGACTCGTACACGCGGACTGCCACCGGCAGCACCACGAAGCCGGTGACCGAGCAACCGCACGGAAGAGCAAACGCCCACGGGTTCTGCTTGAGCCGTGTGCGGCGTGAGTCGCACGCACGGTTCTGAGGGGGCCG
>NZ_AEJC01000595.1 GCF_000317595.1 Streptomyces ipomoeae 91-03
CCCATACACCGCTTCAGCGAGCGCAGCGCTTAGGCCGCGACAACCTCGATGTTGACCTTGGCGGCAACCTCGGGGTGCAGACGCACGGACGTCTCGTGGGCGCCCAGCGTCTTGATGGGGGCAGCCAGCTCGATGCGGCGCTTGTCGACCTCGGGGCCACCGGAAGCCTTGATCGCGGAAGCGATGTCGGCCGGGGTGACGGAACCGAAGAGACGACCGGCGTCGCCGGAGCGGACGGCCAGGCGGACCTTGACGGCCTCGAGCTGGCCCTTGACCTGGTTGGCCTGCTCGATGGTCTGGATCTCGTGGATCTTGCGAGCGCGACGGATCTGCTCGACGTCCTTCTCGCCGCCCTTGGTCCAGCGGATCGCGAACTTCCGCGGGATCAGGTAGTTGCGAGCGTAACCGTCCTTGACGTCGACGACGTCGCCCGCGGCACCGAGGCCAGAGACCTCGTGGGTGAGGATGATCTTCATGAGTCGGTCACCCTTCCCTTAGCGCGCGGTGGACGTGTAGGGCAGCAGCGCCATTTCACGGCTGTTCTTCACGGCCGTGGCGACGTCACGCTGGTGCTGCGTGCAGTTGCCGGTCACGCGGCGGGCACGGATCTTGCCGCGGTCGGAAATGAACTTCCGCAGCATGTTCGTGTCCTTGTAGTCCACGTACGTGACCTTGTCCTTGCAGAAAGCGCAGACCTTCTTCTTCGGCTTGCGCACAGGCGGCTTCGCCATGGTGTTTCTCCTGTGTGATCAAGAAGTTTGGGGTACGGCCCCGCCCGTGACCTCATGGACCGGTGATCCGGCCCGAGGGGTCTTAGAAGGGGGGCTCGTCCGAGTAGCCGCCACCGCCGCCGGAGCCTCCGCCCCAGCCACCGCCACCCTGGCCGCCACCGGCCGGAGCGTTGGTCGCCCACGGGTCGTCGGCGGGAGCGCCGCCGCCCTGCTGGCCGCCGCCGGGGCCTCCGCCCCAGCCGCCGCCACCCTGGCCGCCGCCGTAACCGCCCTGGCCGCCTCGACCGCCTCCGGCGGTCTTGGTGACCTTGGCCGTGGCGTTGCGCAGGCTGGCGCCGACTTCCTCGACGTCCAGCTCGTAGACCGTGCGCTTGACGCCCTCACGGTCCTCGTAGGACCGCTGCTTCAGCCGGCCCTGCACGATGACGCGCATGCCTCGCTGGAGCGACTCGGCGACGTTCTCCGCCGCCTGACGCCAGACCGAGCAGGTCAGGAACAGGCTCTCGCCGTCCTTCCACTCGTTCGTCTGGCGGTCGAACGTGCGGGGGGTGGACGCGACACGGAACTTCGCGACCGCCGCACCGGAAGGGGTGAAGCGCAGCTCGGGGTCGTCGACAAGATTGCCGACGACCGTGATGACGGTCTCGCCTGCCATGGGGGAACCTCTCGGCGGGTTTGCTGCTGGCTGCTTGTGCTGCTACTCGGATCCCGAGATCAGCTGAGCGGGAGAGCTCAGTGGGTCTCGGGACGGAGGACCTTGGTCCGGAGGACCGACTCGTTCAGGTTCATCTGGCGGTCGAGCTCCTTGACGACCGCGGGCTCTGCCTGCAGGTCGATGACCGAGTAGATCCCCTCGGGCTTCTTCTTGATCTCGTACGCGAGACGACGACGGCCCCAGGTGTCGACCTTCTCCACCTTTCCGTTGCCCTCACGGACGACGGAGAGGAAGTTCTCGATCAGCGGGGAGACAGCACGCTCCTCGAGATCGGGGTCGAGGATGACCATCACCTCGTAGTGACGCATGTGGAACCCACCTCCTTCGGACTCAGCGGCCACGGTCGTTCCGTGGCAGGAGGGTTGTGATGCGTACGCAACGGTATCGGCCGCCACTGACAATCGGGGGTCCCGGCGGGGATCCCTGTCACGGTCTGGGCAGACACCGGTGCAGACGGTACAGAGTACCTGCACCCCGCTTCCGGTTGAAATCCGGCGGCGAGGACCGTCAATCTGTACACATCGGGTGTGTATGGCGCTACGATGCGCCGCCTTCCGCAGGAGGTGCCCTATGGCACAGACATTGCGACCCAACATCGCCGGCTCCCTGTTCGCCACCGACAACAAGCCCCACCCAGTGCAGGACACCCTGCTCGCCGTGACGCTCGTGCTCGGGGCGCTCTCCTTCATCACGGCGATGTTCCACCACCTGCATCTGATCAGCTCCTGGGCAGGCCTGGTGGGGCTCTTGACCGGTGCGTACGGGCAGTTCATCTCCGAGACGACCCGCGAACGCTTCGGACTGATCGTGGGTCTCGGTGCCTCAGCGGTCGGTTTCTTCCTCGGCATGGCCCATGGTGGCCTCTTCGGCGGAATCATCGGCTGACTCCGTATCAAGAGCCGCTGACGGACGGCGACCTTTCGGGGCCGTCGTCTTGCATCGGGTTACATCGGGCCAAGCGGCCGAACAACATCACCTGACGTCCCGACCACGTCCCGGCCGGGCCCCAGGTTCCATATGGCCATTCGGGGTGCTCGCAGGGCGCAGTAGGCTTCGGCGCGAGAGCCGGAGCCCCTGTACCCATGGGGACACACCAGCCCGAGGAGCGCCCCGAATGAGCCTGACCCTGAGGACGATCAGCCGAGAGCAGCATCTGGCGTACATCCAGAGCCTGCCGTCGGCGAGCCACATGCAGGTCCCGGCCTGGGCCGACGTCAAGGCGGAGTGGCGCTCCGAGAGCCTCGGGTGGTTCGACGACAGGACCGGCGAGATGGTCGGCGTCGGGCTGGTGCTGTACCGCCAACTGCCCAAGATCAAGCGCTATCTCGCTTATCTGCCCGAGGGCCCGGTCATCAACTGGTTCGCGCCGAACCTCACGGAGTGGCTGGAGCCGATGCTCGCGCATCTGAAGCACCAGGGCGCCTTCTCGGTGAAGATGGGCCCGCCGGTGATCATCCGACGCTGGGAGGCCCCGTCCATCAAGAAGGGCATCCAGGACCCGGACGTGAAGCGTCTGCGCGACATCGAGGCGGACTTCATCGAGCCGCGTGCCTTCGAGGTCGCCGACAAGCTCCGGCGCATGGGCTGGCAGCAGGGCGAGGACGGCGGGGCCGGCTTCGGCGACGTCCAGCCCCGATACGTCTACCAGGTGCCGCTCGCCAACCGCTCCCTGGAAGAGGTCCACAAGAACTTCAACCAGCTGTGGCGCCGCAACATCAAGAAGGCCGAGAAGGCGGGCGTCGAGGTCGTCCAGGGCGGCTACCACGACCTGGAGGAGTGGCAGCGGCTGTACGAGATCACTGCCGTGCGCGACCGCTTCCGTCCCCGCCCGCTGTCGTACTTCCAGCGCATGTGGACAGCCCTCAACACCGAGGACCCCAACCGCATGCGGCTCTACTTCGCCCGGCACAATGGCGTGAACCTGTCCGCCGCGACGATGCTGGTCGTCGGCGGGCACGTCTGGTACTCGTACGGCGCATCGGACAACATCGGCCGTGAGGTCCGGCCCTCGAACGCGATGCAGTGGCGCATGCTGCGTGATGCCTACGCCCTCGGCGCGACCGTCTACGACCTGCGCGGCATCTCCGACTCGCTGGACGAAACGGATCACCTGTTCGGCCTGATCCAGTTCAAGGTGGGCACGGGCGGCCAGGCCGCCGAATACCTCGGTGAGTGGGACTTCCCGCTCAACAAGCTGCTCCACAAGGCGCTCGACATCTACATGTCGCGGCGCTGACGCCCCCGTTTTTGCTTCCATACTTCTGATACACCGCAGCCACAAGAAAGGTTCCGGGACCGGCCATGGCGCTCACGCTCTACGTCGACACCGCGCGCTGGCGGGCACACCACAAGCACGTCCAGGAGCAGTTTCCGGGGCTCGTCCCCGTCTGCAAGGGCAACGGCTACGGCTTCGGACACGAGAAGCTGGCGGAAGAAGCCACGCGCCTCGGCGCGGACGTCCTCGCCGTCGGTACGACGTACGAGGCCGCCCGGATCAAGGACTGGTTCAGCGGTGACCTGCTGGTGCTGACGCCGTACCGACGCGCGGAGGAGCCCGTACCGCTCCCCGACCGTGTCATCCGCTCCGTGTCGTCGGTCGACGGCGTCTACGGTCTCGTGGGCGCCCGCGTCGTCATCGAGGTCATGTCCTCGATGAAACGGCACGGCGTGAGCGAGCAGGAGCTTCCACAGCTCCACGCCGCCATAGAGAATGTGCGTCTGGAGGGCTTCGCCATCCACCTGCCGCTGGACCGCACCGACGGCTCCGACGCCGTCGAGGAGGTCATCGGCTGGATGGACCGGCTGCGCGCGGCCCGTCTGCCGCTGCACACCATGTTCGTCAGCCACCTCAAGGCCGAGGAACTGATCCGCCTCCAGCAGCAGTTCCCCCAGACCCGCTTCCGGGCCCGCATCGGCACGCGGCTGTGGCTGGGGGACCACGAGGCCACCGAGTACCGCGGGGCGGTCCTGGACGTCACCCGGGTCGCCAAGGGCGACCGCTTCGGCTACCGGCAGCAGAAGGCGGCCTCCGACGGCTTCCTGGTGGTCGTGGCGGGCGGTACGTCGCACGGAGTGGGTCTGGAGGCCCCGAAGGCGATGCACGGCGTCATGCCACGTGCCAAGGGCGTCGCCCGGGCCGGCCTCGCGACGGTCAACCGGAACCTTTCTCCGTTCGTCTGGGGCGGCAAGCAGCGCTGGTTCGCCGAGCCGCCGCACATGCAGGTGTCGATCCTCTTCGTGCCCGCGGACGCCCCTGAGCCGAAGGTCGGCGAGGAGCTGGTGGCCCATCTGCGGCACACCACCACACAGTTCGACCGCATCGTCGACCGCTGAGCCCCGGCTCCCTCGGGGCATCGAGCACCCAGAGCTCGAAGCAGCGGCCCGTCGGGACACCGCACAACGCGCGGAAGCGGGATGCCCGTCAGGCCCATGGTCATGGTCGTCAGGACGCCGCAGACCATCGAGCCGACGGCCTTGCCGTTGGTGGCCGGGGGCGGGACGGGGGCCGGCATGAAGGTGCGCGGGACCATGGGGGCCATGGCGCTCGGCTGTATCGCCGCGGGGCCCTGGGGCAGGTCGGCGACCAGGAGGGCCAGCTCGCCCACCGTGCGCGCCGTGTAGGCCCTCTCGACGCGCTTCTCGTACTCGTCCTGCTGGAGGCGGCCTTCACTGAAGCCCGCCCGCAGAACATCCACGGCACGCTCACGATCGGCATGGGCGGCGAGCAGTGACGGACTACTGGCCTGCGCCTGCCAGGGCATCGGCTGCCACGACGGGTTCGACACGAGAAACACTCCCCCGGACTGGTTGTGCCTCCATGATGAGGCAACGCACGACCCACGGCATCGGTTCCCGAGCCCCGGTTGTGTTGCGGTTCCGCCACACGAC
>NZ_AEJC01000596.1 GCF_000317595.1 Streptomyces ipomoeae 91-03
GTTAGGCACTCACAGGCTCAACGGGTTCCAAGAGCCGGCCCCGCGGCTGTCAGCCGAAGCGCCCACCGTTCCCGTTCCCATTGCCTCCGTTCCCCTGGCCCTCGATGAAGCCCTCGGGGAGCGTGAACTCGGGGGTCGGGAACGTACCGCCATCGGTGCCGCCGATGAAGCCGTTGTCGTCGCCGTTGCCGTTCCCGCGGCCGTTGTCGCCGTCGTTGTCGTTGTCGTCGCCGCGACCCTCGTCCGGACGCTCGTCGGGGATGTTGACGAGGGTGAAGTCGGGGGCGGGCTTGCCCTCCAGCGCGCCGGACATCATGTCGCGCCAGATCGGGCCCGGGACCTTGCCGCCGAAGACCTTGTCCCAGGTGACGCCGCCGATGGTGATGTTCACCATGCGGCGCTCGTGCGCGGGGTCGCCCACCCAGACGGCACCGGCCATGTTCGGTGTGTAGCCCACGAACCAGGCCGCGTAACGGAAGTCCGTCGTACCGGTCTTACCGGCGCTGGGACGGCTGTCGAGGCCCGCCTCCGTACCTGTACCGTCCTCGACCACGCCCCTGAGCAGGGTGTTTATGGTGTCGGCGGTGTTCTCGGACATCGCGCGCGAGCACGTCGACTTCGGGACCTTCAGCGACTTCGACTTCTCGCCGACCCGCTGGGTGATGGACTCGATGGCGACCGGCGTGCAGTACATGCCGCGCGAGGCGAAGGTCGCGTACGCGTTGGCCATGGTCAGCGGGGACATCTCCTGGGTGCCCAGCGCGATCGACGGGTTCTGGCCCATCTTCGCGCCGTCGGCCCGCTCGACGCCCATCTTCCCGGCCATCTCCGTCACCGGGCAGATACCGATGTCCGCGATCATCTGGACGAAGTAGGTGTTGACCGACAGCGCGGTCGCCCGCTTCATCGAGTACGGGCCGACCTCGGTCTCGTTCTCGTTGGTGAGCGTCGTACCGTCGGTGTTCACCCAGTTCTTGCCGCCGCAGACGGAGATCGGGCTCGGGTACTCCATCTTGTACGGCGCGGAGTACGACTTGGTCGCGGGCATGCCGCCCTCGATGGCGGCGGCGGCGACGATCGGCTTGAACGTCGAACCGGGCTGGTAGCCGGCGCCGCCGCCCATGCTCTTGTCGACGGACAGGTTTATCGTCGTCTCGTTCTTCTTGACGTCCATGCCGTACGGCCGGGACTGGCCCATCGCGAGGATCTTGCCGGTGCCGGGCTCCACGATGGTGGCGGCCGTGGCCACCTCGTCCGACTGGTTGACGTGGTCCTTGATGGAGGCCTGGACCGACTTCTGGGCCTTCGGGTCCATCGTCGTCTGGATCGTCAGGCCGCCCTGGTTCCAGATCTTGGCCCGATCCTCCTTGGTCTTGCCGAAGACCGGGTCGTTCAGGAACACCTCGCGGACGTAGTCGCAGAAGAAACCGGCGCCCTTGACGGCCGTGATGCAGCCGTTCTTGGGCTTGCTGACGTCCAGGCCCAGCGGCTTCTTCTTGGCCTTGTCGGCCTCCGTCTGCGAGATGTCGCCCACCTCGGCCATGCGCTGCAGCACGACATCGCGCCGCTTCGTGGCCTCCTCCGGGTCGTTCACCGGGTCGTAGCGGCTCGGCGACTGCACGATGCCGGCGAGCAGCGCGGCCTCCTCCAGGTCCAGGTCCTTGGCGGACTTGGAGAAGTAGCGGCGGGAGGCGGCCTCGACGCCGTAGGCCTGCTGGCCGAAGAACGTGATGTTCAGGTAGTTCTCAAGGATCTTCTTCTTGCCGAGCTCCTGTTCCAGCTGGATCGCGCGCCTCAGCTCCTGGATCTTGCGGCCGAGGGTCTGCTGGGTGGCCTGGGCGACCTTTGTCGGGTCGTCACCGGCCTCCTCCACCGCGACGTTCTTCACGAGCTGCTGCGTCAGGGTGGACGCGCCCTGCGCGACGCCACCCTCCTGCGCGTTACGGTTGAGTGCGCGCAGGACGCCCTTCAGGTCGACGGCGCCGTGCTGGTAGAAGCGCGCGTCCTCGATGGCGATGATCGCCTTCTGCATGTACGGCGAGATCTCCTTGAGATCGACCACCGTACGGTCGCGTGAGTAGACAGTGGCGATCTGGTCGCCCTTGCTGTCCAGGATCGTGGTGCGCTGGCTCAGCGGAGGCTGCTTGAGGTTGGCCGGAAGCTCGTCGAATCCCTCGACGGAACCCTTGGCGGCCAGTCCCAGGGCACCCACCGCGGGCAGCGCGATACCCGCCATGACGGCCCCCGCGAGCACACTGACACCGAGGAACTTGGCGGCCTGCTGCGTGGGGGACAGACCACCGCCCGAGCGCTTGTTTGGCATGAGGGCAGCCTAATCCGTCGGTATGACAGTTCCGAAGGAGCGGCTGCTTCGGAAGGGACACGGGTGCCGGATCGTGACATACGGACATCCGTTGGCGCACCGGGCAGCCGAAGGCACGCGGGCGCGGCAATGTGAAGGGGTCGACGTTCTCATTTCCCGGACACGCGTACAGGCGTTGGCCTAAGCTGCTCTCAGCTGTCACAGGCATAGGCCCTTGTATCAAGTACGTCCGCGGAGCCCGAATTGTTGCGGCGTTCTTCCGATTTTTTTCGGGGGTCGTGTCCGAATCCACCTTGTGTGTAATTCGGTGTCCGTTGTGGTGCATGTCAACTGTCCCGTTCTGTCGGGAAAGTCACGTATGCCCTTGGGTCACTCCCGCAGGTGATCTGCCGCTTACGCATAGTCCGTTCGGGCCATTCAAGATTGGGCCCGAAGGGGGTGTTGCGCTGTGCCTGCCTTCCGTAACGTCCCAACTGGCGGCGGTGAATATGCCGCTGCCGCCGTGGGGGAGCCTCGATTCGGGAGAGGACGGCGCCGGTATGGGCTGGGTAACCGACTGGAGTGCGCAGGCTGCCTGCCGCACTACCGATCCGGATGAACTGTTCGTTCAAGGAGCAGCGCAGAACAGGGCCAAGGCAGTGTGCACCGGATGCCCGGTACGCACGGAGTGCCTGGCGGACGCGTTGGACAACCGCGTCGAGTTCGGCGTGTGGGGAGGAATGACGGAGCGTGAGCGCCGCGCACTGCTGCGCAGGCGTCCGACCGTCACGTCGTGGCGCAGGCTGCTGGAGACCGCGCGCACGGAGTACGAGCGTGGCGCGGGCATTCTGCCGCTCGACGATGACGAGATGTACGACAACTACGCGGCGGTGAGCTGACGGCACGGCCCCTGCGGGTCACGTCCGTCCGTTGCCGGGTCGCAGAAGTCGAGGGCGCCCCTTGAGGTGTCGGCGCGTCGGGCAGGTGTGCCGACTCTCGGGTGCCCCGGGGTCCGTATCGGCCGTCGGGCCACTGATCAGTCGTGCGGTCAGTGACCGGTCGCTAAGCGGTCGTGCGGTCAGTGACCAGGCAGTGTTGGGTCGTGCGGTCAGTGACCACTCGGTGGTCAGCCGTGCGGTCGGGACGCGTCGGGCAGTCGGTGATCAGTCGTGCGGTCGGTCAACAGCCTCCCGGCGTACGGCCGGTCAGCGGCCCTCCGGCGTACGGCCGGTCGGCCTTCCGCCACTCGGCGATCACCCGTCGCCATCGCCCGTCGTCGGTCCGCGGGGTCGTCAGTCCGCGGAGGTGGGCAGCTCCGGCCGTATGGTCGCGAGCCGGTCCCCGATGTCCCGCAGACCGCTCAGGTCATGGACATCGCCGGGCAGCGCGGCCACTTCGGCCACGGCCACCTCGGGATGAAGCGCGGTGAAGCGGTCACGTGTGCGCTGCTCGCGCGAGAGCAGCCGCATCCGGTCGGCATGCAGCCGAAGCAGGCCTGCGGTCAGCTGTTCGACGGTCGGGTCCTGGGCGGGGGAGTCGCCCTGGGCACCGGTGGAGCCGGCTTCGGCCTCGGTGGTGGCGGGAGATTCTGAACTGCCGTGCGTTTCGGGAGAGTTACGAACTGCTTTCCCGTCCATCTGATCCACAATGCGGGGCTCGTCAAGATTTTCCGCGGCGGCGAGCGCGCGCTCGGCGGACAGCTGGGCCGCGCCGCTGCCGTGCACCCGGTTGAGCACCAGCCCGGCCAGCGGCATGTCCTCGGCCGCCAGCCGCTCCACGAAGTACGCGGCCTCCCGCAACGCGTCCCGCTCCGGCGCCGCCACCACCAGGAACGCCGTACCGGGCGCCTGGAGCAGCTGGTACGTCGCGTCCGCGCGCGTACGGAACCCGCCGAACATGGAGTCCATGGCGGCCACAAACGTCTGTACGTCCTTCAGCAGTTGGCCACCGAGCAGCTTGCCCAGGACGCCCGTCATCATCGACATGCCGACGTTCAGGAACTTCATCCCGGCCCGCCCGCCGACCTTCGCGGGCGCCAGCAGTACGCGGATCAGCTTGCCGTCCAGGAACGAGCCGAGCCGCTTCGGGGCGTCCAGGAAGTCCAGCGCCGAGCGGGACGGCGGGGTGTCGACGACGATCAGGTCCCACTCGTCCCGGGCCCGCAGCTGGCCCAGCTTCTCCATCGCCATGTACTCCTGCGTGCCCGCGAAGCCCGCCGAGAGCGACTGGTAGAAGGGGTTGCTCAGGATCGCTGCCGCCCGGTCGGGGTCCGCGTGCGCCTCGACGATCTCGTCGAACGTGCGCTTCATGTCGAGCATCATGGCGTGCAGTTCGCCGTGCCCGTCGATGCCCTTCACCCGCCGCGGGGTGTTGTCCAGCGAGTCGATCCCCATGGACTGGGCCAGCCGCCGCGCCGGGTCGATGGTCAGCACGACCACCTTCCGGCCGCGCTCCGCGGCACGCAGGCCGAGAGCCGCCGCCGTGGTCGTCTTGCCGACACCGCCGGCGCCGCAGCACACCACGATGCGGGTCTGCGGGTCGTCCAGCAGGGGATCGACCGCGAGAAGTCGGGGGGCGCTGATCGCACGGTGTGCGTCATGCGTGTGGTGTGCGTCGTGGGGATGGGCCGATGGGTCGGGGGTACGGGTGATGTCGCGCGCGTGGGCCGAGTCGTGCGGGGCGGCGGCCGGGTCCGAAGTCATGAGATCCCTTGCTGACGCAGTTCCGTGGCCAGTTCGTACAGGCCCGCCAGGTCCATGCCCTCGGCGAGCAGCGGCAGTTCGTGCAGCGGCAGGCCCAGTTCGCCCAGGACGCCGCGCTGTTCGTGCTCCAGGGCGTACCGCTCGGCGTACTCCTCGGCCTGCGCGAGCAGCGGCCCCACCAGGCGCTCGGCGGTGCCGCCACGCCGCGCGCCGCCGAGGCCGGCCGTGGACAGTGAGCGGGCGAGGGCCGTACGCGGCACCGTGCGCGCGAGCTCCAGCTCGTCCGCGTCCAGCACCTCCGGCCGCACCATGTTGACGATGATCCGCCCCACCGGGAGCTTCGCGGCTCGCAGTTCGGCGATGCCGTCGGCCGTCTCCTGGACGGGCATCTCCTCAAGGAGCGTCACCAGGTGCACGGCCGTCTCGGGGGACTTCAGGACCCGCATCACGGCCTGTGCCTGATTGTGTATCGGGCCGATCTTCGCGAGCCCCGCCACCTCGTCGTTGACGTTCAGGAAGCGGGTGATGCGACCGGTGGGCGGCGCGTCCATCACCACGTAGTCGTACGTGAACCGTCCGCTCTTCTCCTTGCGGCGCACCGCCTCGCACGCCTTGCCGGTCAGCAGCACGTCCCGCAGCCCCGGCGCGATGGTGGTCGCGAAGTCGATCGCGCCGAGCTTCTTCAGGGCCCGGCCCGCACCACCGAGCTTGTAGAACATCTGGAGGTAGTCCAACAGGGCCAGTTCGGGGTCGATGGCGAGCGCGTACACCTCCCCGCCCCCGGGGGCCACCGCGATCTTCCGCTCTCCATACGGCAACGCCTCCGTCTCGAAGAGTTGTGCGATGCCCTGTCGGCCCTCGACCTCGACCAGGAGGGTGCGCTTCCCCTCGGTCGCGAGAGCGAGAGCGAGTGCGGCGGCGACCGTGGTCTTTCCGGTCCCGCCCTTGCCACTGACGACCTGGAGCCTGCTCACGTATTCGAGCCTAACCAGTCCGCGCGCGGCATACGCGGGAGGCTGTGGATAACGTGGCCCAAGCCGTTCCCGTGGCCATGACCTGTAGGGCTTCGTTTACCGCCTGTCGACCTGCTCGGGGCCGGTACGGCGTCCGCCCCGGGTCCGTCCGGGGAAGCGGCCGAACCCGTGCCGGACGGCGGCCGGACAGCGGATAAAGTCGGCCACATGACCAAGTGGGAATACGCAACCGTGCCGCTGCTCGTCCACGCCACGAAGCAGATTCTGGACACCTGGGGCGAGGACGGCTGGGAGCTCGTCCAGGTCGTGCCCGGGCCGAACAACCCCGAGCAGCTGGTGGCCTACATGAAGCGCGAGAAGTCCGCGTGAGCGCCGTCGAGGCCAAGCTCGCAGAACTCGGGTTGACCCTGCCCGAGGTGGTCCCGCCGCTCGCCGCGTACCAGCCGGCCGTCCAGTCCGGGGTCTACGTCCACACCGCCGGCCAGCTCCCCATGGTGGACGGCAAGCTGCCCGTCACCGGCAAGGTCGGCGCCGAGGTCACGCCCGAGGAGGCCAAGGACCTCGCCCGTATCTGCGCGCTGAACGCCCTCGCCGCGGTCAAGTCGGTGGCGGGCGACCTCGACCGCGTCGCGCGCGTGGTGAAGGTCGTCGGCTTCGTCGCCTCGGCCTCCGACTTCACCGGCCAGCCGGCCGTGCTGAACGGTGCGAGCGAGCTCCTGGGCGCCGTCTTCGGCGACAAGGGCGTACACGCGCGGAGCGCGGTGGGCGTGGCGGTACTGCCGCTGGACGCACCGGTCGAGGTGGAGATCCAGGTGGAGCTGTCGGAGGCGTGACGGTGGGCGGCACGGGTGGGCGCAGTGGCACCCTGCACGCGCCGGTGAGCGCCCCCGCCCCGCCCGCACGCCGATTGCCATGATCACGGAGGCTCACTCGAACATCCGCCAAGAACGGGTTAGCCTCCGCCCATGGCAAACGGGCAGTGGTACCCACCCGAGTGGCCGACCCGCATTCGCGAACTCGCGGCCGGCACACTGACCCCGGTGACCCCCAGACGGGCCGCCACGGTCATGCTGCTCAAGGACACGGCCGACACCCCGGTCGTACACATGCTGCGCAGACGCGCCTCCATGGCCTTCGCCGGAGGCGCGTACGCGTATCCGGGCGGCGGCGTGGACCCGCGCGACGACGACCACCAGATCCGCTGGGCGGGCCCCACGCGCGCGTGGTGGGCGTCCAGGCTCGGCGTCGACGAGAACGATGCCCAGGCAATCGTTTGCGCGGCCGTACGCGAGACGTACGAGGAGGCGGGCGTCCTGCTGGCCGGCCCCACGCCCGACACGGTGGTCGGCGACACCACGGGCGACGACTGGGAGACCGATCGTGCGGCGGTGGCCGCGCGGGACCTGTCCTTCGCGGAGTTCCTGGAGCGCAGGGGCCTGGTCCTGCGGTCCGACCTGCTCGGCGCCTGGGCGCGCTGGATCACGCCCGAGTTCGAGTCCCGCCGCTACGACACCTGGTTCTTCGTGGCCGCTCTCCCGCAGGGTCAGCGCACCCGCAACGCCTCCACGGAGGCGGACCGCACGGTGTGGATCCGCCCCGGGGACGCGGCCGACGGCTACGACAAGGGCGAGCTGCTGATGATGCCGCCCACGATCGCGACCCTGCGCCAGCTCTCTGCGTACGACACGGCCGCCGAGGCGCTCGCCGCCGCACCCGGCCGCGATCTGACCCCCGTTCTCGCCCAGGCACGGCTGGAGAACGGTGAAGTGATCCTCTCCTGGCCGGGCCACGACGAGTTCACCAAGCGCATAGCGGCGGGCGGAGGCGCTGAATGACCGAAGCAGCGGCCCTCCCCGGCCAGCCCAGAGGCGGTGTCCTGTCGGGCGCGGCCACCGCCCGCGCGGTCAACGTCCTCGCACCGAACGCGTCGGTGATGACCCTGGACGGCACCAACACCTGGATCGTGTCCGAGCCGGACTCCGAGCTGGCGGTCGTGATCGACCCGGGGCCGCTGGACGAGGCTCATCTCCGCAACGTCGTCGATACGGCGGAGGAGGCCGGCAAACGGATCGCGCTCACCCTGCTCACGCACGGGCACCCGGACCACGCGGAGGGTGCCGCGCGGTTCGCCGAGCTGACGAGCACGAAGGTGCGGGCCCTGGACCCGGCGCTGCGACTCGGTGACGAGGGGCTGGGCGCGGGTGACGTCATCTCGGTCGGCGGCCTGGAACTCCGCGTCGTCCCCACACCCGGCCACACCGCCGACTCGCTGTGCTTCCATCTCCCGGCCGATCGCGCCGTCCTGACGGGGGACACCGTCCTGGGCCGCGGAACAACGGTCGTGGCCCACCCCGACGGCCGTCTGGGGGACTATCTCGACTCCCTCAGGCGCCTCAGGTCCCTCACGGTCGACGACGGCGTCCACACCGTCCTCCCCGGCCACGGCCCCGTCCTCGACGACGCCCAGGGCGCCGTCGAGTTCTATCTCGCCCACCGAGCCCACCGCCTCGCCCAGGTCGAGACGGCGGTCGAGAACGGCCACCGGACCCCCGCCGAGGTCGTCGCCCACGTGTACGCCGACGTCGACCGCTCACTGTGGCCGGCGGCGGAACTGTCTGTCCGGGCCCAAATGGAGTACCTGACGGAACACGGCCTGATCTGAGACCGAGTGACCTGGGCAGGCTCAGCGGTCTCCGGGACGCGGAGCCTTGACGCCGTGCACGCGCGCGTACTCCTCGGCCAGCCAGGGCCCGAGATCGTCCACGTACGACCGGAGGAGGGCGGCGTGGCTGCCCGGATCGGCACCCGTTTCGGCTTGTGGCCGGGCACGTGGTTCGTACGCCGCGACCGCCGCGGCCCGCATCTGGGCGGCCCGCTCGGGGTAGTACCGGCCGAACACCTCCGCCATCTCATGCAGATCGCTGGTCCAGCCGTTCCAGCGGGGCATGACGAGGGTGAAGCCGGTGCGGACGAGGCGCCGGGAGCAGCCGCGCACGAGGGAGCGCCGGACGTCGTCCGAAGCGGCCTCATCGATCCGCTCGCGCCAGCGCGGCAGATGCAGCGCGAGATCACCGTTCGTCTCGCGCGCGAGGAGCGAGTCCGGCCGATAGCGGGGCAGGTCCTCGGCCAGATCCTCGCCCAGCAGCGGCGTACACAGGCAGGCCAGGAACCACCCGAGGTCGTACCGCTCCGCCTCACTGAGCACCTGCCCCCGGCTGACCAGCAAGGTCCCCGCCCCGTCGATCTGCGGAAACTCCTTGTCGAGCGCCTCGTCCAACGCCCGGACCTCCGCCCGATCCGCTTCCGTGGGCTCCTCGCGCAACACCACCAGCAGATCGAGATCGCTCCGCCCCGGCCGCGCCGTCCCTCGGGGAATCGACCCATAGAGATACGCGCTGTGCAGCCGAGCCCCGAAGAGATGCAGCACCTGATCCCGAGCGGCCGCGACGACCGCCCGAAACGCCGCCGGCACCCTCCCGAGCGACCCCTCCCGCTCGATGAACCCCCGACTGTCCAGCCCTCTCCGGGACCCAGTTCCGCCCATGCGACCACTGTGCCCCGCCACGCGCCCCCGAGCAGCCCATTTCCGATCACTACAGGGCACGCAAGGGCTGTGCCCTCTTTTTGTCTGCCCGCAGGACCGAGTCTTTCAGGGCCGCGGGCAACCGCAGGCTTTCAGGGGCGCGGGGAACTGCGCGACCAGCCACAACAAACCCGCAGACACCCAGAAGCCGGCCGGGGTCGAAGGGGCGCAGCCCCTGGGGAGGGGGACGGGTAGGGGCGGCGGGGGCGAAAAACGTCGGGGCCCGCCCCAGAACGAGACGGACCCCAGCGGCGTACCAAACCGCCGTACGAACCGACCCGACGTCAGCGCGACCGCTTCGCCAGCCGCTCCACGTCCAGAAGAATCACCGCACGGGCCTCCAACCGCAGCCACCCCCGCTGCGCGAAGTCGGCCAGCGCCTTGTTGACGGTCTCCCGCGAAGCCCCGACCAGCTGCGCCAGTTCCTCCTGCGTGAGGTCGTGCACCACATGGATGCCCTCCTCCGACTGCACACCGAAGCGCCGGGAGAGGTCCAGCAGCGCACGGGCGACACGGCCGGGAACGTCCGAGAAGACGAGGTCGGACATCTGGTCGTTGGTCTTGCGCAGCCGCCGAGCCACGGCCCGCAGCAGCGCCGCGGCCACCTCGGGCCGCGCGTTCAGCCACGGCTGGAGGTCCCCGTGCCCGAGACCGAGCAGCTTGACCTCGGTCAGCGCGGTGGCCGTCGCCGTCCGCGGACCCGGGTCGAACAGCGACAGCTCGCCGATCAGCTCACCGGGGCCGAGCACGGCCAGCATGTTCTCGCGGCCGTCGGGTGACGCACGGTGCAGCTTGACCTTGCCTTCGGTGACCACGTAGAGGCGGTCGCCGGGGTCGCCCTCATGGAAGAGAGCGTCACCGCGGGCGAGGGTCACCTCACTCATGGAGGCGCGGAGCTCCGCGGCCTGCTCGTCATCGAGCGCCGCGAAGAGCGGGGCGCGCCGCAGAACGTCGTCCACGAGTTCTCTCCCTTGTCGACCTGCTCAGGGGATCTTGCCCCCTGTAGTACCAGGGGACCGTGTTCCCCATCTTGCCGGACGGTCCAAACAGTGTGATCTGTCACAAGGATGCCGCACACATGTCCTGAGGTAAGCGTCAGGGGTCCAATTGAGGGCCGATCTTCTGTGCCCGGGGCGGATGTCAGTGCCGGGCTTTAGGCTGGCCGGGTGTCCAAATCGCCGCTGAGAGCACAGGCCAAGGGGGCTGGGCGGGTGGTTGTACGTCGCGATTCCGCTGTGGGCGAACAGGGCCCCACGGGAGCGAAGAAAACGGCAAAGGCGACGAAGGTGTCAGATTCATCGGCGGCGAAGAAGACCGCGGCGCGGAAGACGCAGACGGCAGCGGAGGCGGAGGCCACACCCGAGACAGCGGCGCCGGTGACGCCCGCGCCCGCGATGAAGCCGGTGACGCCCGCGCCCGCGAAGAAGGCCACGCGGAAGAGGGCGGTCGCCCCCAAGAAGGCCGCGGTCGCAGCCGCCCCCAAGCAGCCCACCACGCCCCTCGACGCCCCGGCCAGGACGACCGCCCGGAAGCCCCCCAATCCCGAGTCCCGCACCGCCCTGGTCCGCCGCGCCCGCCGTATCAACCGCGAGCTCGCCGAGGTGTACCCGTACGCCCACCCGGAATTGGACTTCGAGAACCCCTTCCAGCTGATCGTCGCCACGGTCCTGTCCGCCCAGACGACCGACCTGCGGGTCAACCAGACGACCCCGGCGCTCTTCGCGAAGTACCCCACCCCCGAGGACCTGGCCGCGGCCAACCCGGAGGAGGTCGAGGAGATCCTGAGGCCGTGCGGGTTCTTCCGAGCCAAGACCAAATCGGTCATAGGGCTGTCGAAGGCCCTGGTGGAGAACCACCGGGGGGAGGTTCCCGGCCGCCTCGAAGACCTCGTCAAGCTCCCCGGCGTCGGCCGCAAAACCGCCTTCGTGGTGCTCGGCAACGCGTTCGGCCGGCCGGGAATCACTGTGGACACGCACTTCCAGCGGCTCGTACGGCGCTGGCGGTGGACCGACGAGACCGAGCCGGACAAGATCGAGGCGGCCATCGGCGCGCTCTTTCCGAAGAGCGACTGGACGATGCTGTCGCACCACGTGATCTTCCACGGCCGCCGTATCTGCCATGCCCGCAAACCGGCCTGCGGCGCCTGCCCCATCGCCCCGCTGTGCCCGGCCTTCGGCGAGGGGGAGACCGACCCGGAGAAGGCCACGAAGCTGCTGAAGTACGAGAAGGGCGGCCTCCCCGGCCAACGCCTCAAACCCCCGCAGTCGTACCTGGACGCGGGCGGCATCCCGGCCCCGCCGCTGGGAGCCGCCGGATGACGGCCCCCACGAAGCGAACCGAAGCCCACGCGGAACGAACCGGTCCGAGCCCTGCCACGCGCACGCCTCTCCCCGGCGCGAGCCTTGCCGCCCGCCGCCCTCACCATCCCGCCGCGCGCTCGTCCCTGCCCGGCGCGAGCCCTACCGCGCGCGCTTCCCACCCCGCCGCGCGCTCGCCGCATCCCGGCGTGACCCTTTTCGCGCCCCTTCCAGGCGCGAACCTCGCCGCGCGCCGCCTCCACCCCTCCCCGAGCAACCCGCGCGCGGCGCATCAACTCGCGCGCCACCCACACGAGGGACTCGCGGCGCGAGCGGAACGATCAGCCGAACTCCGCCCGTTGGGACGGAAAGAACGACGGGGGTGGCCATGACACGCGCAAGCCGAACGGACAGCGGCACACACATCGACCAGGAAGGCCATTTGAGCCTTGACAAGACCGGTCTCCCCGCCTGGCTCGACCCCGTTGTGCGCGCCGCCGAGACGGTGCAGCCGTTGCAGTTGAGCCGGTTTCTGCCGCCGGAGAACGGATCGGGGCGGCAGTCGGCGGTGCTGATCCTGTTCGGCGAGGGCGAGCGAGGACCGGAGCTGCTGCTCATGGAGCGGGCCGGCTCGCTCAGATCGCACGCGGGGCAGCCGTCGTTCCCGGGCGGCGCCCTGGACCCGGAGGACGGCGACCCGGCCACCGACGGACCGCTGCGGGCCGCCCTGCGCGAGGCCGAGGAGGAGACCGGCCTCGACCCGGCCGGCGTCCAGCTCTTCGGCGTACTGCCCAAGCTGTACATCCCGGTCAGCGGCTTCGTCGTGTCACCCGTGCTCGGCTGGTGGCGCGAGCCGACCCCGGTCCGGGTAGTCGACCCGAACGAGACGGCGCGCGTCTTCACCGTTCCCGTGGCGGATCTCACGGATCCGGCCAATCGCGCGACGACCATTCACCCCAGCGGCCACCGAGGTCCGGCATTCCTGGTCGAATCAGCCCTCGTGTGGGGTTTCACGGCCGGAGTGATCGACCGCCTGCTGCACTACTCGGGCTGGGAACGCCCGTGGGACCGGGCCAAGCAGGTCCCGCTCGACTGGCGCTCATGACAGGGTGTCTGCCGTGCTGCGTCTTCGGGGGAGTGTGGTGTCCCGCCGTCGCCGCGCGGCGGGCCGGAACCCCGGCCGACCTGTAGTGATCGCGAAGTGACGAGGCGAGGCTTGAAGCGGTGAACGTGCTGGACATCCTGTTGCTGGTCGCCGCCGTCTGGTTCGCGATCGTCGGCTTCCGCCAGGGCTTCGTCGTCGGCATCCTGTCGGTGATCGGCTTCCTGGGCGGCGGCCTCGTCGCGGTCTACACGCTGCCCGTCATCTGGGACTGGATGACCGACAACTCCGAGGTGAGCACGGCCGCCGCCGTCGTCGCGGTCGTCATCGTGATCGTCTGCGCCTCCGTCGGCCAGGCCCTGACCACCCACCTCGGCAACAAACTCCGCCGGTACATCAGTTGGGCCCCCGCCCGCGCCCTGGACGCCACCGGCGGCGCCCTCGTCAACGTGGTGGCGATGCTCCTGGTCGCCTGGCTGATCGGTTCTGCGCTCGCGGGGACGACGCTGCCGACGCTCGGCAAGGAGGTCCGCAACTCCCAGGTGCTCAGGGGCGTCTCCGAGGCGTTGCCCCATCAGGCCGACACCTGGTTCGCGGACTTCTCCTCGGTCCTCGCGCAGAACGGCTTCCCGCAGGTCTTCAGCCCGTTCGCGAACGAGCAGATCACCGACGTCCAGCCCCCCGACCCCGCGCTCGCGAACAGCGCGGTCGCCCAGCGCGCCAAGCACTCCATCGTCAAGGTCATGGGCACCGCCCAGGGCTGCGGCAAGGTCCTCGAAGGCACCGGCTTCGTCTTCGACGAGCGTCGCGTGATGACCAACGCGCACGTGGTCGGCGGAGTCGACGAACCCACCGTCCAGATAGGGGGCGAGGGCCGCAAGTACGACGCCAAGGTCGTCCTCTACGACTGGGAGCGCGACATCGCCGTACTGGACGTGCCGAGCCTCGACGCACCGGCGCTGCGGTTCGCCACCAAGGACGCCGTCAGCAGCGACGACGCGATCGTGGCGGGCTTCCCGGAGAACGGCGCGTACGACGTCCGCCCCGCGCGGGTGCGCGGCCGGATCAAGGCCAACGGCCCGGACATCTACCACCGCGGCACGGTCCGCCGTGACGTCTACTCGCTCTACGCGACCGTCCGCCAGGGCAACTCCGGCGGCCCGCTGCTCACGCCCGACGGCAGGGTGTACGGCGTCGTCTTCGCGAAGTCCCTAGACGACCCGGACACGGGTTACGCCCTCACCGCGGACGAGGTCCAGGAGGACATCGCCGAGGGCCGTACGGCCAACCAGCAGGTGGACAGCGACAGCTGCGCACTCTGATCGCTACGGCCTCAAAGAGCCTCCGCGGCCTCAAGAAGCTCAACGGCCTCAAAGAGCCTCTACGCCCACAAGGAGGCTTTACGGCCGCAAGGAGGCTCTACTGCCTCGAGGACGCCCTACTCGTCTCAAGGACGGGAGTGGCGCAGCCGGGCCGAGACCCAGCGGGCCCGGCGGCGCAGGATGCGCGGAATGCCCAGCCGGGGGTCCGTGTCCGTGCCCGGGAACTGCGGGGTGCCCCTCTGGGAGCTCAGGCCCGCGGCCGAGCGGCGGTTGCGTGCTACGTCACTGTAGTCGTGCGTCCAGCCCATACCCCGACGTGTGCCCCCGCCCCAAGGTCGATAACCTCCTCCACGCCCCCCAATTGGCCTATGCGCCGGGCAAGTGGTGTTCGTAGAACACATGTTCATGTCCGGATAGCGGGCGGCCTGGCCGAAGTCAACGGTCGGGCTCGGGGTCCTTCAGCCAGTTGATGAGTTCCGAGGAGAACGCCACCGGGTCCTCCTCGTGCGGGAAGTGGCCGAGACCGTCGAACAGGCGCCAGCGGTACGGCGCCTCGACGTACTCCCCGGACCCGGCCGCGCTGCGTGTGCGCATCACCGGGTCGAGTGAACCGTGCAGATGGAGCGTGGGGACGCGCACCGGGCGCTTCATGCGCCGGTTGAACTGGAAACCGTCCGGGCGGGCCAGGGACCGCACCATCCACCGGTACGGCTCGATCGAGCAGTGCGCCGTCGACGGGATGCAGATGGCCCGCTGATACGCCTCCACGGCCTCGTCGTCGGGCAGCCGGGGCCCCGACCAGTCCCGGATCAGCCGGCCCACCAGGGCGCCGTCGTCGGCGGTGAGCTGCCGCTCGGGGATCCAGGGCCGCTGGAACCCCCAGATGTACGACCCGGCGGCCGTCTGTCTGACGTCCGACAGCATCGCCGAGCGCCAGCGCCTCGGGTGCGGCATCGAGGAGACCGCGAGCCGCCGTACGAGCTTGGGGCGCATCACGGCCGCCGTCCACGCCAGATAGCCGCCCAGATCATGGCCGACCAGCGCGGCGTCGGGCTCGCCGAGGGACCGTACGACACCCGTGATGTCGAGGGCGAGGTTGGCCGGGTCGTAACCCCGGGGCGTACGGTCGCTGCCGCCGACTCCGCGCAGGTCCATGGCCACGGCCCGGAAGCCCGCGTCGGCGAGGGCGACCAGCTGGTGCCGCCAGGTCCACCAGAACTGCGGGAAGCCATGCAGGAGCAGCACCAGCGGCCCGTCGCCCAGCTCGGCGATGTGGAAGCGGGCGCCATTGGCGGCCACGTCCCGGTGGATCACCTCTTTCGCGCCGGGCACGTCGAGTCGTACGACCGAGGCGGGCTGACCGGAAGCGGGTGAGGTGGCGGGGTCCGTCATGAGGTCGAGCGTGCCACAGCGTCGACGGCACCGTCGGTCCGGGCGGGCCGACGGGGGTGCGGCTTGGCGTTCTGCAGGACCCCGGCCGTCTGCTTCATGGAGGCGGCGACCTTCTGCGGGCCCTGGCCCTTCTTGGCCTTCTTCGAGAAGGCGACACCGATGAGCGCCAGGACGACGGCGACCACGATGTTCGCCGCGAAGGACAGCAGGAAGCAGATCGCCAGGTTCCAGTCGCTCCAGGTGCGGATGCCGTACGCCAGGGCGAAGCTCAGCATCGGCAGGGAGAAGATCAGTACCGCGCCGGCCGCCGCGAACGCCCCACCGCCGACCACACCGCGCTTGACGTCCTGCTTGAGCTGGGCCTTCGCCAGCGCGATCTCGTCGTGCACCAACGCGGACATCTCGGCCGTCGCCGAGGCGAACAACTGGCCGACACTGCGTTCGGCACCGACCGGGCTGCCGTCGGGTGCGCTCATCGGGGTCTCCCTGTCTTCGACTGTCCCTGAAAGTCTTCTGAATATCCGTGACATCCCCGGGGCGCTCGTGGGTTTCGTACGACGCCGGGGACCGCCCACGTTTGTACGGTCCTGTCAGATCATGCCGGACCGTCGTCCCCGTCGCCTGCCCTGCCCGCCACTTCGGCAAGCCTTCGGTGCTCTGCGGCCTTGCGTTCGTAGATCTCGGCCATGCGCAGGTGGTACGCCGGGTCGTCCTGTTCGTAGATGTCAGGGATGCCGTCGAGGTCGTCGTCGCGCTCCTCGGTGGCCCACAGGGCCTGGTACTTGCTGTTGCGTATCTTCAGCAGGACGGTCGCCAGGACCGCCGCGATGAACGAACCCGTGAGCACTGCCGCCTTGACGCCGTCGGTGAGCGCCCGGTCGCCCTCGAAGGCCAGTTCGCCGATGAGCAGCGACACGGTGAAGCCGATCCCGGCGAGGGAGGCGACCGCGAAGACGTCGGGCCAGGTCAGCTCCTCGGAGAGGGAGGCCCGGGTGAAGCGGGCGGTCAGCCAGGTCCCGCCGAAGATACCGACCGCCTTGCCGACGACGAGCCCGAGCACCACCCCGAGCGTCTCCGGCTGCGTGAACACGCTCCCGAGCGCGCTCCCCGACACGGCGACACCGGCGCTGAACAGCGCGAACAGTGGTACGGCGAGACCGGCCGACACGGGGCGCACAAGGTGCTCGATGTGCTCGCCGGGGGAGTGCTCCTCCCCTTCGCGCCGGGTGCAGCGCAGCATCAGGCCCATCGCGACCCCGGCGATGGTGGCGTGGATGCCGCTGTTGTACATCAGCCCCCAGATGACCAGCGCGAGCGGAACGTACACGTACCACCCGCGTACGCCCTTCCTGAGCAGCAGCCAGAAGACGGCGAGGCCGACGAAGGCGCCGCCGAGCGCGGCGAAGTCGAGGTCGTCGGTGAAGAACACCGCGATGATCAGGATCGCGAACAGGTCGTCGACGACGGCGAGGGTGAGCAGGAACGCGCGGAGCGCCGAGGGCAGCGCGGTCCCGATGACGGCCAGCACGGCGAGCGCGAACGCGATGTCGGTGGCCGTGGGTACCGCCCAGCCGGCGAGCGAGCCGCCGCCGCTGAGGTTGGTGAGCGTGTAGATGAGTGCCGGTACGGCCATACCGCAGAGCGCGGCGACCACAGGGAGCAGCGCGGCCTTGGGATCCCGCAGGTCACCCGCCACCATCTCGCGCTTGAGTTCGATCCCGGCGACGAAGAAGAAGATCGCGAGCAGCCCGTCGGCGGCCCAGTGCTCCAGCGACAGGTTGAGGCCGAGCGCGGCCGGCCCGAGGTGGAAGTCCCGCACGGTCTCGTAGCTGTGGTGCAGTGCCGGAACGTTCACCCAGATCAGGGCGGCGATCGCCGAGACCAGGAGCAGCACACCGCCGACGGTCTCGGTGCGCAACGCATCCGCCACGAAGTTCCGTTCGGGCAGCGACAGGCGCCCGAGAAACTTGCGGGTGGGGGTGGTGCGGGGCGCGGCCACGGCGGGAACCTCCGGTCGGTGGGCAGGACGAAACGCTTGCCGACCAGACTTCCCGGCGCACCTGAGGTTGACGTGTTTTTTTATTAGCTTACCTAAGGTGTGACGGGAAGCATCTGGTGAACCATTGGCGGAGGCGGCCGTGGCGGTCGCGCTCCCCTCGCGGTAGGCACAAAAAGAGATCGCGGTAGGCACAAAAAAGAGACGCCCGGCGCGCTCGCGCCGGGCGTCCTCGGGGGTGCGAGCCCTGTGCGGCTCGCTCCACTACTGCAAGGTGGTGATGGCTGCGGGGAACCTCAGTCCTCGCTGGGCGCCGCCGGGAGCTTGGCCTGGATGAGGTCCATGACGGTGGAGTCGGTCAGCGTGGTGACGTCTCCGAGCTGGCGGTTCTCGGCGACGTCGCGCAGCAGACGGCGCATGATCTTGCCGGAGCGGGTCTTGGGCAGTTCGGCCACCGGCAGGATGCGCTTGGGCTTGGCGATCGGGCCGAGGGTGGCGCCGACGTGGTTGCGCAGCTCGGTGACGAGGTTGTCGTCCTCGGCGTTCGCGGTGCCGCGCAGGATGACGAAGGCGACGATGGCCTGTCCGGTGGTCTCGTCGGCGGCGCCGACGACGGCCGCCTCGGCGACGGAGGGGTGGGAGACGAGGGCGGACTCGACCTCGGTGGTGGAGATGTTGTGGCCGGAGACGAGCATGACGTCGTCGACGCGGCCGAGGAGCCAGATGTCGCCGTCGTCGTCCTTCTTCGCGCCGTCGCCGGCGAAGTACTTGCCCTCGAAGCGTGACCAGTAGGTGTCGAGGAACCGCTGGTCGTCGCCCCAGATCGTGCGCAGCATCGACGGCCACGGCTCGGTGAGGACCAGGTAGCCGCCACCGCCGTTGGGTACCTCGTTGGCCTCGTCGTCGACGACGGTGGCGGAGATGCCCGGCAGCGGTGTCTGCGCGGAGCCCGGTTTGGTCGCCGTCACACCTGGCAGCGGGGAGATCATCATGGCGCCGGTCTCGGTCTGCCACCAGGTGTCCACGATCGGTGTCGTGTCGGCGCCGATGTGCTTGCGGTACCAGATCCAGGCCTCGGGGTTGATCGGCTCGCCGACCGAGCCGAGGACGCGCAGGCTGGAGAGGTCGAACTTCGCGGGGATGTCGTCGCCCCACTTCATGAACGTACGGATGGCGGTCGGCGCCGTGTACAGGATGGTCACGCCGTACTTCTGCACGATCTCCCAGAAGCGGCCCTGGTGCGGGGTGTCCGGGGTGCCCTCGTACATGACCTGCGTCGCGCCGTTGGCCAGCGGCCCGTAGACGATGTAGGAGTGGCCGGTGACCCAGCCGACGTCGGCCGTGCACCAATACACGTCCGTCTCCGGCTTGAGGTCGAAGACGGCGTGGTGGGTGTACGCGGCCTGGGTGAGGTAGCCGCCGGAGGTGTGCAGGATGCCCTTGGGCTTACCCGTCGTACCGGACGTGTAGAGGATGAACAGCGGGTGCTCGGCGTTGAACGCCGTCGGCGTGTGCTCGGCGGACTGCCGCTCGACGATCTCGTGCCACCACACGTCCCGGCCCTCGGTGAAGGCGACCTCCTGGCCGGTACGGCGGACCACAAGCACGTGCTCCACATTGTCGACCTTGCCGATCACCTCGTCCACGGCCGGCTTGAGCGCGGACGGCTTGCCGCGCCGGTAGCCGCCGTCGGAGGTGATGACCACCTTGGCGTCGGCGTCCTGGATACGGGTGGCGAGCGCGTCCGCCGAGAACCCGCCGAAGACGACCGAGTGCGCGGCGCCGATACGGGCGCACGCCAGCATCGCCACGGCCGTCTCCGGGATCATCGGCATGTAGACGGCGACCCGGTCACCTGCCTGAACTCCCAGTTCCAGCAGGGCGTTGGCGGCCTTGGAGACCTCGTCCTTGAGCTCGGCGTAGGTGATGGCCCGGCTGTCGCCGGGCTCGCCCTCGAAGTGGATGGCGACCCGGTCGCCGTGGCCCGCCTCGACATGCCGGTCGACGCAGTTGTACGCGACGTTGAGCTCGCCGTCCTTGAACCACTTGGCGAACGGCGGGTTCGACCAGTCCAGCGTCTCGGTCGGCTCCTTGGCCCAGGTCAGCCGACGCGCCTGCTCGGCCCAGAAACCGAGCCGGTCAGCCTTGGCCTGTTCGTACGCCTCCGCCGTGACGTTGGCATTCGCGGCCAGGTCAGCGGGCGGCGCGAAGCGTCGCTCCTCTTTCAAGAGGTTGGCCAGGCTTTCGTTGCTCACGACATCTCCCTTTCCCAGGGTGTCCGTTGTGTCCCAGGCCACAGCTCATCAGACCCGGACCCCCGATGACAAGGGCCTTCTTGGGATTGGTTTAGACCTGTGGGTGGGTGGCCCCACGGTCGGCGGGCCACCCGTTGTCACGGACCGGGCATCGGATCGGTTCACGCACGCGTGTCGTGCAGCGCCGTCCTGGTCGGCTCGGCCGGGCCCGTCGCTCCGATCGGCCCGGCCGTTCCGGTGACCTGGTCGAAGACCCCGCTGTCGGGTGCTTCCTCCGTCAGCAGGTACGCCTGTGCCTCACCCACGTGGAAGTACATCCCGTGCAGTTCGAGCGCGCCCTCGCGCAGGGCGCGGGCCACGGACTCGTGAGCCCTCAGATGCTCCAGTTGCTGGATGACGTTGGTCAGGCAGAGCTGTTCGACCGCGTCGGCCGGTTCGCGCCCGGCGAGGCGGGCCCAGGGGCGGTCCTTGTCGGTCGCCCGCTCCAGGCTGGGCAGACCGTGCCGCAGCCATCGCTTCAGGGGCGTCCGGGCGCCGCCGGGGTCGCTGTTGAGCAGAGCCTGCATGGCACCACAGCCGGAATGCCCGCAGACCGTGATCGACCGCACCTCCAGCACGTCCACCGCGTACTCGATGGCCGCCGCCACCGAGTCGTCCCCGCTCTCCTCGCCGGGCAGCGGCACGAGGTTGCCGACGTTGCGGACGACGAAGAGGTCGCCCGGGCCGCTTGAGGTGATCATCGACGTGACGAGCCGGGAGTCGGCACAGGTGAGGAAGAGCTGCGAGGGCCGCTGCCCCTCCCGCGCGAGCCGGGCCAGCTCACCGCGCACCAGGGGAGCGGTGTTGCGCTGGAACGCGCTGATGCCGCGCGCCAGTTGATGCCCGCTCGGCCCTTCGCCCGGCTCCTCCGGCGGGTTCCCGAGGGCAGTGGTGGTCGGGGCCTCGCACTGGTGGTTGCGCCAAGGCGTCCAGGGCCGGCAGCGGCAGGCGCCCGCCGAGGTGCTGGCGGGCTCGGCGATACGGGTGCCCGCGCGGCCGGTGATCTCCACGGAGCCACCGTGCGCACCATGCGCGTGCTGCCAGTCCTGCAGCGACTCGTACGCCGCGTGGTCCATGAACGACCCGTCCAGCTCCACTACGACGGCCGCCTTCCGGGGCACCTGATGCAGGACACGGCTGAGCCGGGGCACGGCGAGGAACGTCAACTGCCCTCGCACATGGACGTGGTGGACTCCTTCCTTCTCGTCGTGGGTGATACGGGTGCGGGTGAGACGGTGCAGGGCGACGCCGACGGCCACGGCGATGCCGAGCGCGACACCCTCCAGGACGCCCAGGAGGACGACACCGCCCGTGGTGGCGGCGTAGACCAGCACCTCACGATGGCGGGTGACCGTGCGGATGTGGTGCAGGGACACCATCTGGACCCCGACGGCCATCACCAGGGCGGCGAGTGAGGCGAGGGGGATCAGCTCCAGGACGGGGATCAGGAGCAGTGCCGCTGCTACTACCCAAACGCCGTGCAGCATCGTGGAGTTCCGGCTGACGGCGCCGGCCTGCACATTGGCTGTGCTGCGGACGGCGACACCGGCGACGGGCAGACCGCCGAGGGCGCCGGAGACGACGTTGGCCGCGCCCTGGCCGCGCAGCTCACGGTCGAGGTCCGAGCGGCGCACATCTGTCCGTCCCGCAGCCAGCTTGTCCACGGCGACGGCGCCCAGCAGCGACTGCACGCTGCACACCAGCGTGGTGGTGAGCACGGCCGCGACGAGGCCGAGCACCGGCCCCTCGGGCAGCGCGGCCAGCGCATGGCTGCGCCAGGACGGCAGGTCGACCTTGGGCAGCCGCAGCCCCGCGAGCACGGCGGTCGTGGTGGCGACGGCCACGGCGACCAGCGCGGCGGGGGCGGCGCGCAGCGCACGGCCGACGCGCCCCGGCAGCCGGGGCCAGGTGAGCAGCACGATCAGGGTCAGTACGCTCACGGAGACCGCGGCGGGGTGCAGATCGGCCAACTGGGCGGGCAGCGCTCCGATGTTGGCGAGCACCGAGCTCTGCGGGGTACCGCCGAGCACGATGTGCAGCTGGGCGACGGCGATGGTGACGCCGATGCCGGCGAGCATGCCGTGCACGATCGCGGGGCTGACGGCGAGCGCCGAGCGGGCCACGCGCAGGCAGGCGAGGCCCAGTTGGGCGAGTCCGGCGAGGACGGTGATGGCGCAGGTGGTGCGCCAGCCGTACTGCTGGATGAGATCGGCGGTGACGACGGTGAGACCGGCCGCCGGGCCGCTGACCTGGAGCGGTGAGCCGCCCAGGCGTCCGGCGACGAGACCACCGACGGCGGCGGCGACGAGGCCGGCCGGGAGCGGGGCGCCTGTGGCGAGGGCGATGCCCAGCGACAGGGGGAGGGCGATCAGGAAGACCGAGATCGAGGCGGACAGATCGGCGCCCGCGATGGGGAACCGGCGGCGCGGCCCCTGTGGCGGGCTGTGGGGCCGATGGTTGCGATCCGTCCGGTTCGTATGCGGGTCGATGGCGCGGGTGGGGATGCAGGCGGACATGTTCTCCCGTCTCCTCCGGGGCTACGCGGTCGCGTCGGTTCGCGGCCGTGGGTCACGGCGTACAGCGGCGGGAATTCTCAACGCTCAGTAAACGAATTGTAATGCAGAGTAAAGGATATGCAAGAACATTCTTAGCAAATGGACCATTAGATCACTCAAGAGGATGAACGATGCCTTTTATCGGCTTGTCGCACTAATTGAAGCGAGGGCTTGTGTGATCTTGGCCGCTCTGCCCCAGAGCGAAGGAAGAAGGTGGGCGGAAGATGGCCGTCACCCTCAGGACCGCCGTCGGTGTCACGCTCGCCGTGACCTGCGCCGCGGCCCTCGCCGGTTGCGGAAGCGGTGAGATGAGGACCGCCGGTTCTCTCCTCATGGACAGGACCGAGAAGAAGGAGAGCCCGCAGGGCGCCCATGGCGCGAAAGAGGCGGCGCCCGGCGCGAAGAAGGGCGCCCCGGCCCCGCCGAGGGCCATGGCCCGACTGATCGGCGACGGCTCCACGGCGTACACCGGTACGCAACCGCATCTGCCCCGACCGGAACGGCTGAAGCCCGGTCAGAGGCCCCCGCAGTTCGTCGTCTTCTCCTGGGACGGCGCGGGCGAGGACGGCCAGCGGCTCTTCTCCCACTTCCGCAGGGTCGCCCGAGCCAACGGCGCGACAATGACGTACTTCTTGAGCGGCGTCTACTTGCTGCCGGTGGAGAAACGGGACCTGTACCGCCCGCCGCGGCACTCACCGGGCCGTTCGGACATCGGCTTCAACAACGTGCGCGGAATCAAGGACACCGTGGAGCAGTTGCGGGGCGCGTGGCTGGAGGGCAACGAGATCGGCACGCACTTCAACGGCCACTTCTGCGGCAGAGGCGGCGGGGTCGGTGAGTGGTCGGCCGAGGAGTGGAAGAGCGAGATCGCCCAGGCCAAGGCGTTCGTGCAGGCTTGGAAGACCAACAGCGGCATGGAAGAGGCCGCGCCGCTGCCCTTCGACTACGACAAGGAACTGATCGGCGCCCGCACACCCTGTCTGGAGGGCCGGAAGAGCTTCATGCGGGCCGCCCGCGAACTCGGCTTCCGCTATGACGCCAGCGGCGTGGACGAGCAGGTCTGGCCCGAGAAGGAAGGGGGCCTGTGGGACCTGCCGATGCAACTCGTCCCCGTCCCCGGCCGCGGCTTCGAGACGCTGACCATGGACTACAACTTCTATGTGAACCAGTCCGGGGCCCGACCGGGCAAGCCGGACAAGTGGGAGTACTGGGGTGCCCAGTTCCGTGACGGCCTGCTCGCCGGCTTCAAACGGGCCTACGAGGGCAACCGCGCACCCCTGATCATCGGCAATCACTTCGAGTCCTGGAACGGCGGCATCTATATGCGCGCCGTCGAGGAGACCATCGAGGCGGTCTGCGGCAAGCCCGAGGTGCGCTGCGTCTCCTTCCGGCACCTCGCCGACTGGCTCGACGCCCAGGACCCGAAGGTCCTGGAGAAACTGCGCACGCTCAAGGTCGGCCAAGCCCCGAAACAGGGCTGGAGGACCTTCCTGTCCGCCGCGCCGGCACCGGCCCCGAAGGGCGCCCCCGGAGCTCCGGCGGCGGGGGCGAAGGGGCCGGAGGTGACACCCAAGGAGTAGGCGGCGAAGGGGGTCAAGCCGTGGCCAGGAGCCTTTCGCCCAGGACGAAATCCGGGTCGATCTGTGCGGCGAGGTCGGCCCCGGTCCGTTCGTTGCCCCAACTGGTCGCGTTCTTCAGATGGAAGTGCACCATCTGCTGGGTGTAGCGCTCCCAGTCGCGCAACTCGTACGTGGCGTCCGCGGCGTCGTGAAGGGTGCGCAGGGCGCGGCGGTTGGGCTCCTCCAGGTGCTCGAAGCGGGGCGGCCGACCTTTCTCCAGGGCGCGCACCCAGTCCGAGTGCCCGAGGGTGACCAGCAGGTCGTCGCCGACCTCCGCGCGGAGGAAGTCGAGGTCGTCGTGGCCGTGCACCTTGTTGCCGACGACCTTGAGGGTGACGCCGTAGTCACTGGCGTACTCCTTGTACTGGCGGTAGACGGAAACCCCCCTCCGGGTCGGCTCGGCGACGAGGAACGTCATGTCGAAGCGGGTGAACATGCCGGAGGCGAAGGAGTCCGAACCGGCCGTCATGTCGACCACCACGTACTCGTTGCGGCAGTCCACGAGGTGGTTCAGATACAGCTCCACCGCTCCGGTCTTGGAGTGGTAGCAGGCGACCCCCAGGTCGGTGTCGGTGAAGGGGCCGGTGACCATCAAACGGATGGCCCCGCCGTCGAGTTCCACCGGGCGGGCGCAGGCGTCGTAGATCGCGTTGGGCTCGCAGATCCGCAGCAGACGGGAGCCCTCGCCGGGCGGAGTCGTCTTGATCATCGTCTCGGCTGAGGCGATCCGCGGGTTGGAGCCGCGCAGATGGTTCTTGATCAACGACAGCCGGTCGCCCATCGCGGGCAACTCGGCGGCTTCCGACTCGTCGAGGCCGAGGGCGGCTCCCAGATGCTGGTTGATGTCCGCGTCGATGGCGACGACCGGGGCTCCGGAGGCGGCGAGATGGCGGATGAACAGGGAGGACAGCGTGGTCTTGCCACTCCCGCCCTTCCCGACGAAAGCAATTTTCATGTTCACCAAGAGTAGTGGGCTGATCGCCATGGGTGTCCGGGTGGCGGATGAAGACCACTCCTTCGAGGGTTTGTGCGTACAGCGGAGGGGCGCGTGAGTCAAAAAGGGCTGGCGGTGGGGTGGTGGACGGGGAGCGTAGGGTCGTACTCATGAGTACGACAGGTGCGACCGCCGATCCGCTCGCGGCCCTGGGGGAGCTGCCCGGTGTGGCCGAGTCCGTGGAGTCCGTGCGCAAGGCCGTGGACCGGGTCTACGGCCATCGCGTCATGCGGCGCCGCAGCAACGAGATCACGTCGGAGGCGGCCCTGCGCGGCGCGCGCGGCTCGGCGGCGCTGTCCGGTGCCGACTGGGCGCTCGAAGAGGTGCGCCGACGCACCGACTTCAGTGGCGAGGACGGCGACGACCAGGCGCGCACCATGGGCGGCGCCCTGCGGTTGACCGCCGAGGCGGGCCAACTGTTGTCCATCTGGCGGCAGTCGCCCCTACGGGTGCTGGCCCGGCTGCATTTGGTGGCGGCAGGACGCGACCACGCGCGCGTGGGGCGGCCCCGACAGGACGACGAGCCGGTCGACGAGCCTCTCGTCGAACTGCCGTTGCCGAGTGCGGGTGAGGTCTCCGGCCGCCTTGACGGCCTCGCCGAACTCATCGTCAAGGGCACGTCGGCCCCTGCTCTCGTGAGCGCGGCCATCGTCCATGGCGAGCTGCTCGCGCTGCGACCGTTCGGCTTCCACAACGGCCTCGTCGCCCGCGCGGCCGAGCGAATCGTGCTCGTCGGCAGCGGCCTCGACCCCAAGTCCGTCTGCCCGGCGGAGGTCGGCCACGCGGAACTCGGCCGGGCCGCCTATCTCGCTGCCCTCGACGGCTATGTCTCCGGCACCCCGGAGGGCATGGCGGCCTGGATCGCCCACTGCGGCAGGGCCGTTGAACTGGGCGCGCGTGAGTCGACGGCGGTGTGCGAGGCGCTGCAGCGCGGGGCGGCGTAAAACGTCCGGAAAAGGGTTGCGGCGGTACGAGAATTCCGCCGCCGCTGGCATGTCCACCGGGTTACCAAGCGTCCTCGATATGTTGCCCATCAGGCCGGGAACTTTGCCCGTCACCTGGTGCGGCTGGCCCGTAATCGACGGGTCGACGTCGCGTGGGTGCCCGGTGTTCATGCTGGGTCCGTGGGGCCAAAATGAGTTTTTAAAGGTGATCCTCTCGGATGTCCTTTGGTCTCGCGGGCCTTGACTCCTTTCTACTCCAGGACCCGGGTAAGCGGAAGCCCTGGATGTGCTTCTTTACTTTTAGGTTCAAAGAGGGTGAATCGGCCAAGGCTGCCTTGAGGTGGGTCGAGCGCAGGTCAGGCGGTCGCGATGCGGCGCCGGCTCGCGTACCAGACGAGCCCGGCGGTGGCCGCCGCGGCTCCTATGGCCGCCGCCGCGAGCAGCGCGGGACGCGGGGGTACGGCCAGTCGCTGCTTCAGGCGCACGGGGCGGTGGAAGTCCAGAATCGGCCATCCGCGCGCGAGCGCCTCTTTTCGGAGCGCCCGGTCCGAGTTCACCGCGTGCGGGTGCCCCACGGCCTCCAGCATCGGCAGATCGGTCGCCGAGTCGCTGTACGCGTAGCAGTGCGCCAGGTCGTACTCCTCGGACTCGGCCAGCTCGCGGATCGCCTCGGCCTTGGTCGGACCGTAGGCGTAGTACTCGACCTCGCCGGTGAAGCAGCCGTCGTCACCCACCACCATGCGGGTCGCCACCACACGGTCCGCGCCGAGGAGTTCGCCGATCGGCTCGACCACCTCGGCGCCGGAGGTGGAGACGATGACGACGTCCCGCCCGGCGATGTGGTGCTCCTCGATGAGGGAAGCGGCCTCGTCGTAGATGATCGGGTCGATCAGGTCGTGAAGGGTCTCGGCGACGATGTCCTTCACTTGTTGGACGTTCCAGCCCCGGCACAGCGCGGAGATGTACTTCCGCATCCGCTCCATCTGGTCGTGGTCGGCGCCGCCCGCGAGGAACAGGAACTGGGTGTATGCCGTACGCAAGGCGGCCCTGCGGTTGATCAGGCCGCCTTGGTAGAACGACTTGCTGAACGTGAGCGTGCTCGACTTCGCAATGACCGTCTTGTCCAGGTCAAAGAAGGCCGCTGTGCGAGGCAAGGAGTGGTTTTCCACGGGCCCGAGCATATGCGCCCACCATTCGGGCTAGTGTGGGGCGTGTGGGTTTGCCTGAGAGGCCTCTCGGGTACACCATGGAAGTCACGGATCGTTCGCGACCGTGCTAACCCGGCCCGACTCCTCCCCCCCCGAGTCGGCCGTGGAGACGACCCCCACTCTCCCCCCCGGTGGGGGTCGTCGCATGTCCGGGTACGTTTTCCCCTTCGCTCTTCCGCCCACGAGGCCCCTGCCCGCCCTCGTGGGCATTTCTATGCCCTTCCATAGGATTCGTCACTGTACGTAGCCATCGTGCTGCGCTGTGGAAGTCGTACGTGGGTCGCCTGTTTGGGTGACGGCGATATTCACAACCGGCGGGTTGTCCACAGTAATCGACCAAGATCCACACGATTTCCGGGATCGCTGCACCGTGATTCCAGCGCGTCCGACGGCGGCGAGTTCATGGCCCGTCAGGTTTCTCGGACGCGTTCGGCCGGATTCTGTCGGGCGCCCATATGGCGGCCGGTTGCTGGCTCTGCACACAGGACTTGAACACGGGCGCCCGCCAGTCGGGCGTCCCTGAACGGGCGAACGGGCGGGAATGGCGAGCGCGCCGAGCACGGCGCCGACCATTCCGCGCGGAACGCAGCGAAGGGGGCTGGAGATCGTGACGGGAGCCATCACCGACGACCGGCCGTCCGCCGCCGATGGGCGGCAGGGCAGGCCGTTGATCGTCACCGAGGACATGGAACTGCTGGACGACCTGCTGCGCCTGTGCGCGGCCGCCGGTGCCAGACCGGAGGTCCACCACGGGGTGCCGGAGGGGCGGGGCAGGTGGGAGGCCGCGCCGCTCGTGCTCGTCGGCGACGACGCGGCACGCCGGCTGCGCGGGGCCGTGCGCAGACGCGGAGTGGTGCTCGTCGGCAAGGACCAGGACGACTCCGGGGTCTGGCAGCGGGCCGTGGAGATCGGCGCGGACCACGTCCTGATGCTGCCGGACGGCGAACAGTGGCTCGTCGACCGCATCGCCGACGTGGCCGAAGGGGTCGGCAGGCCCGCGCTCACCGTCGGCGTGATCGGCGGCGGGGGTGGCGCCGGGGCGTCCACGCTGGCCTGCGCGCTTGCCGTCACCTCCGCGCGACAGGGCAGGCGCACGCTGCTCGTGGACGCCGACCCGCTGGGCGGCGGCCTGGATGTCCTCCTGGGTGGCGAGAGCGCCGAAGGGCTGCGTTGGCCGGCGTTCGCCGCCTCGCGTGGCCGGGTCGGTGGCGGCGCCCTGGAGGAGTCCCTGCCCGAACTGCACTCTCTGCGGGTCCTCAGCTGGGACCGCGGCGACGCCGTCGCCATCCCGCCGCAGGCGGTACGCGCGGTCCTCGCCGCCGGCCGACGGCGCGGCGGAGCGGTCGTCGTCGACCTGCCCCGCCGCATCGACGAGGGCGTCGCCGAGGCCCTCGCCCAGATCGACCTCGGCCTCCTGGTGGTCCCGGCCGAACTGCGCGCCGTCGCGGCCTCGGCACGGGTCGCCTCCGCCTTCGGCATGGTCCTCCGCGACCTCCGCGTGGCCGTCCGGGGACCGTACGCCCCCGGCCTGGACGACCACGAGGTGGCCCGCCTGCTCGGACTGCCCCTCGCGGGCGAGGTGCCGACCGAGGCGGGGGTGCTTGATGGCGTCAAACCTCCGGGAGGTGTCCCGCGCGGGCCGCTGGCGCGCTTCTGTGCGGGGTTTTGGGAGCGGGTGGTGGCGGGGCGTGAGGGCGGATGAGTGCGGGGTTGGGGGCGGGGTGTCGGCGGACGGGGTGTGGGTGGGCGGTGAGGTGCCTGGGCGTGGGTCTTGCGGGTCGGGTTCCCTCGCCGGGAGCCGGGAGCCGGGAGCCGGGAGCCGGGAGCCGGGGGCCGGGAGCCGGGGGCCGGGAGCCGGGGGCCGGGGGCCGGGAGCGTAGGTGCAGGTGGACGCGGATGTGGCTGTGGAAGACGGAGGTGAGGGCGGATGAACGGGGCTGCTGACGACGGGCTGCTGGACGGGGTGCGGCAGTGGCTTGTCGAGAGCGGTGCTGAGCCGACGCCCGCACGGGTGGCGCAGGCGTTGCGAGAGCGGGGACGGGTGCTCGGGGACGCCGAGGTGCTCGGCGCGGCGGAACGGTTGCGATCGGAGTTGGTGGGGAGCGGGCCGTTGGAGCCGCTGCTCGCCGACCCGTCGGTCACCGATGTGCTGGTGTCGGCGCCGGACCGGGTCTGGGTCGACCGGGGCGGTGGTTTGGAGCTGACCGGGGTCTCCTTCCCGGACGCGGCGGCGGTACGGCGGCTGGCGCAGCGGCTGGCGGCGGTCGCCGGGCGTCGGCTGGACGACGCCAGGCCGTGGGTGGACGCGCGGCTTCCGGACGGCACCCGGCTGCACGCGGTGCTGCCGCCGGTGGCGGTGGGCTCGACCTGCCTCTCCCTCCGGGTCGTACGGCCCAGGGCGTTCACGCTGGACGAACTGGCGGCGGCGGGCACGGTGCCGCCGGGCGGCGACCGGGTGCTGCGGGCGCTGATCCGCTCCCGGCTGTCGTATGTGATCAGCGGCGGGACAGGGACCGGCAAGACCACGCTCCTGAGTGCGCTGCTCGGCCTGGTCGACCCGGGGGAGCGGATCGTGCTCGCCGAGGATTCCGCGGAGCTGCGGCCTGACCATCCGCACGTGGTGCGGCTGGAGGGCAGACCGGCCAACCAGGAGGGCGTGGGGCTCGTCGAGCTCCAGGACCTGGTGCGGCAGGCGCTGCGGATGCGCCCGGACCGGTTGGTGGTCGGCGAGGTGCGGGGGCCCGAGGTCGTGTCCCTGCTGGCCGCGCTGAACACCGGGCACGAGGGCGGCTGCGGCACCTTGCACGCCAACGCCGCCGCACAGGTACCGGCCCGTCTGGAGGCCCTCGGCACGGCCGCCGGGCTCGACCGGGCCGCGCTCCACAGTCAGTTGGCGGCTGCCCTGTCGGTGGTCCTGCACCTCGTACGTGACCGGGACGGGCGGCGCCGGATCGCCGAGGTGCATGTGCTGGAACGGGACGAATCGGGACTCGTGGTGACCGTGCCCGCACTGCGCTGGGGCACGGAGGCCTTCGTGTACGAGCGGGGGTGGGAGCGGCTGCGGGGGTTGCTTCAGGGCGGCCACCAGGAAGGGCCGCGTGGTCTGACTGGGGGCGGTTTGCGGGGTGAGGCCCGGCAAGAGGCCCAGGTCGCGACGCAAGGGGACGCGAGAGGGGCTGCTGGGCGGGGCCATGCGAAGGCCGTGAGACGGGCCGCGAAAGGGCCGACAGGCGGGCTTCGTGAAGGGAGCCGGGTGTTGTGACGGGGATCGGTGAGATGGCGGTCGGGGCGGGTGTGGTGTGCGCCGGGGTGGCGGCTTGGATGTTGGGGGGTGGCTGGGATGTCGGGGCTCGGCGGGCTCGGTTGTTGTTGGCCGGTGGTGGAGCCGTGGGGCCGCCTCCCTGGGAGCGGGCCGTCGGTCGGGTGCGGCGGCTGGGGGTCGAGTGGTGGGCGCCGGTGGCCGGGGCGGTGATCGGCCTTCTGGGGGCCTCGGCGTTGCCGGTGCTCGCGGGGGTGGCCGGGGTGCCGTTGCTGAGGCGGGTGCGGCGGGCGGCGGCGGAGCGCCGGGCCCGGGATCGGCGGGGCGATGCCGTGGTCGCGTTGTGCGCGGCGCTCGCCGGAGAGGTGCGGGCCGGGCGGCAGCCGGGTGAGGCACTGACGCGGGCCGCACGGGATTCGGACGGGCTCGGCGAGGCACAGGCGGTGGTCCTGGCGGCGGCGAGGTTCGGCGGGGACGTGCCGGGCGCGCTCGCGGACGCGGCGCGGCAGCCGGGCGCCGACGGGCTGCGAGGGCTCGCCGCGTGCTGGCGGGTGGCCGTGGACCGGGGCGCGGGTCTCGCGGCCGGGCTCGATCGCCTGGAGGGCGCCCTGCGCGCCGAGCGGGACCAACGGGCCGACCTGCGCGCCCAGTTGGCGGGCTCCCGGTCGACGGCGGTGATGCTCGCCGGGCTACCGGTGCTCGGCCTGCTGCTGGGCACCGCGCTCGGCGCCGACCCGCTGCACGTGGTGCTGCACAGCACCGCAGGGTTGGGCTGTCTGCTGGTCGGTGCGGCGCTGGAGGGCGCCGGCCTGTGGTGGGCGCTGCGGA
>NZ_AEJC01000597.1 GCF_000317595.1 Streptomyces ipomoeae 91-03
CTCACCCAGGGCAACGAGCACATACGTACGCACCGGGTGCCTGGCCTCGCATCGCCCCCAGTCGGACGCCTCGCCCCGGCGCCCCCGCCCGACAGACCCCCGCTGCCAGCACTCCTCCTCCGGCAGCAGCGGCAGCCCCCGCCCACTCCACCGCAGCCGCTCGGCCCGCCTGGCCCAGCGCGCCCAACGGGCCCTGTCCGGGTTCAGGTGCCACTGCCGGGGCGTTTCCGGGGGTGTATTCCACGTCCGTACGGGGGTATGGGGGACCGTCGGTACGGCGTGGCCCGGAGCCGGGGCGGAACCGCCCCGGCTGCGAGGCTGCGTGATCCGCAAAACGGCCAGTACGCCGAGCAACCAGACGATAAAGTTCTTCACGTCGACAGCTCCTTTCCCTTTGCTGTTCACACTCCGCCCCGCAGCGGCCCGCTACGCCACTGCGGGGCAGCTTTTGATTTACTCGCCGCCGTGTTCTCCGGTGCCGAATTCCTTCTCGGCCCACACGGTTTTTCCGAGGACCTCCGGTCGCACGCCCCACTTGTCGGACAGGGAGTCGACGAGCAGGAGCCCTCTGCCCCCGACGCCGTCACCGTTTCCCTCCCCGTACAGCACGGGCATCCGGTCGCCCTGGGTGTCCCGCACTTCAACTCGGTAGACATTGCCGGTCTTTTCGATGGACATGCCGACCCGACGACCCGAAGTCCCCGGCACTCGCCCATGGGTTACGGCATTCGTCATCAACTCACTGATGACCAGCACCAGTTCGCTAGCGAATTCCCCCTCCCGATCCATCCCGCAGGCGGCAAGAAAGGCGGCACTGTCCGAACGGGCGCGGGCTACCGAACGGTTGGTGATGGGATAATTACGGCGTGTGGTCAGTTCAGACATGACACATGACCCCCGAAGAGTGCGACAGAGCGGACAGTGAGCGTTCGACTACGAACCGCTTGGAGCAAGCGTGCACCACTACCTATTGTTGGTGCACGCATACACCACGAACTGCCCCGAACGAGTGAAGCGGGGCATGTCGAGCACCGCGATCCGGCAGCCTGTCAGCACAGACGGGTTCAGGGGAGGCAAGCAGGTGGGAGCACGCACAGAGCCGACGGCACGTCAGGTGCGGTTGGGGCACATCCTCCGCAAGGTGCGTGAGGAGGGTGCGCACGGCACCCTGGACACCATGGCGCGCTCACTCAACTGGTCGACGGCCAAGTTGAGCCGTATCGAGTCGGGGCGTATCGGTATCTCCGAGACGGACCTGAACGCGGTACTGGATCAGTACAAGGTGCAGGATCGAAGCCTGCGCGGATATCTGATCGATCTCCGCCGCCGGGGAAACGTACGCGGCTGGGAGACCAGCGTCCGCTCGGCGGTGAGCGGCGTGTACGCCGACTTCATCGGCTACGAATCGGATGCGTCAGAGTCGTACAGCGTGCAAACCGCCCTGATTCCCGGCCTGTTGCAGACGTACGACTACGCAGCAGCCGTAATTGATCAGCACGTACCAGGCATGAGCGAGGAGGAGATCACCGAACGCCTGAGCATTCGAGAAAAACGGCAGAGGGTCTTCGATCGGCCGAACCCGCTGGTCTTCTGGGGTGTCATCTCGGAGTCGGCGCTCCGACATGCAGTTGGCGGACCCGAAGTCATGGCAGCACAACTCGAACATCTCCTCATCATGGCCAAGGAGTATCCCGGCACAGTCAACATTCATGTATTGCCAGAAGCATCAGCGTCTCATGCAGCACTGTTCGGTCCGTTCGTGGTACTCACCTTTCCCCAACGCTGGGAACCCGACATCGTCTACCTCGAAGGGCTGACCGGCAACAGGTTTCTGGAAGAGACCGACGAAGTTCAGGCGTACAGCAGGCTGTTCAACCGACTCATGATGTCAGAATCTCTCAGAGCAGCCGAATCGATGAAACTCATCGAGAGCCACCTCACCAATTACCGAAAGGGATAGACAGGAATGTCGGAGCACATAATCCCGGACGCCTCGAAAATACCCGCCACATGGCAGAAGTCATCCGTTTCCGGAGCCAACGGCGACTGCGTCGAATTCGCCGCCCACCCCAACGGCGTCGCCATCCGCCACAGCAAGGCCCCCGACGGCCCCGCCCTCCTCTTCACCCACTCCGAGATCGCCGCCATGCTCGCGGGCGCGAAGGCCGGCGAGTTCGATCACTTCGCCCAGAGTTAGGCCTCCAACGAGTCGATCGCCTTCACGATCAACGCGCGCGCCTCGGCACCGTACACCGCGAGGGCCGTCAACCTGGCGAACGCGCGCAGGTAGACGTCGAGTTCGCTCGGCTCCGTGACGGTTACTTTCGCGGCGAGAAGTTCCACGTGGACGCGTAGGTCGTCGAAGACGGTGAACTGTTCCAGCGGCCACATGATCTGTTCCCGGGGTGTCTCCGCCGGGATGACTCCCACGGACATCGACGGCAGCGCCATCGAGGCAAGCAGGGCGCCGAGTTGGCCTGCCATCACGTTCGCGTCGCCAACTCGGTGATGGAGGACGTTCTCCTCGATGAGCGTCGCGAAACGGTGGTCCCCCTCGTGGACGACCCGTGAGCGGCGCATTCGGGCCTCGACCGCTTCGGTGACGTCGTCGGGGGTGCCACGGAAGGCCGCGATGGTGCTCATGAGAGCGGTCGCGTAGCCAGGAGTCTGGAGATAGCCGGGAATCACATGCGAGGCGTAGACACGGAACAGGCGAGTGCGCTCGTACAGCGGCATGGACGTCTCTTGGAGACGTCTCATGCCGGTGCGCTGCAGCCGTCTCCACTGCACATACATGGAGTCGGCCTGCCGGTTGGCCGCAATGAGATCCGCCGCCTGATCCTCGGCCCCACAGGCCGTGCACCAAGCCGTGATGTCCTTGTCGGAAGGTGCTGTGCGCGCGTTCTCAATACGGGAGGACTTGGCGACCGACCAATCGCACCGCCGTGCAAGCTCCTTGCCCGTGATCCCCGCGTCCAGACGCAGCTCTCGCAGGCGGGCCGCGAGTGCCGCGCGGGCCGCCTGCACGCTGGTTGTGGGAAAAGGTGTCACTTCCGGCTTGGTCAACCCTTACTTGATCTCGTACTCGTCATGTGGGATGGCTCGCTCCCAGATGCTCACGAACGCGGCCGAGCAGGCCTCCACCACTTTCTGATCGGCGCACAGCTCCTTGCCGATCCACTCACCGTCACCGGAGAAGTGGTGAACGCGCATCAACCGCCCGTCGAAGATCCAGAAGTCGTTGGCGGGCAACAGCAGATCGACCGCAAGACGGCGCGGAAGCCATCGCACGATCTCGCCGGCTTCCAGGTTGGCGCGGGTCTGGTGGTGTTCCCAGCGGATGTAGTCGCTGACCGGCTCGGAAACGACGCGAGCGCGACGCACGGTCACTCCCCGCGCCACGGCGTCCGCGATGTCCTGATGGAAGGGACGCCACCACGAGGCACGATCGGCCCAGTCGACGCGCTGCCCTCGCTGCCAGGCTTCGAAGCGTGGGTTGCTGAAGTAGGTGTCCCGCGTCTCCAGGTGCACGGCCGACCGTTGGCTGCCGGCGAGGAGTTCACCGAACTCCGGGATCGAGCTCATCGCATGCCTTCCTGATGATCGGGATCATCCGCCGGGGAATCCTGATGACGGTCTCGCCCGGTGGAATCGGCGACCTGGCAGGTGACAGGGCATCACATGTGCTGCTGGTCTCCTCGTCGACCTCATAGCTCTGGATCAGCAGATCCGCGGTATCCATGTCAACCCACACCGTCGGACATCCGTCCTCGTCCGTCTCGGGGTCGATCCCAACGAACCGAATGTTCATGGTGGTTGGCCTCCAACGCCAGCAAGGGTTACGCGAGGTTGCATCACAATCGCCTTCAGGGACTGTGCGCCTCAAGGGCGTGAAGACGCCATGAGCTGCTGATGTCAACTGCCATGTAATCTGCTGCAACTTCGTGGCGGGCAGGCGATGCCGATTCCTACGGTCGGCCATGTCAGGAATACGCGACATGGCGGAGGACTGGATGAGTGAGCTGGTCACGGTCCCCTTCGGACTGACCCGGATGAGGCCCTTCCCCGAGGCGGCCGTTCTGGCCCCGGCCACGATCGTGCTGGACCCGGACAGCCAGACGGGACGGTGGGTCGGTCCGGACGGCCTGGATGTGCCGACCCTCGCCCGACACAAACGCAGCGAGACGTCCCAGGAGACAAAACCGAAGACGTCTCTGGACGGGAACACCGACGAGGGCAGCGACCAGGAAGGGGACACCGATTGACCGCGCAGTCGCCGGTTCTTGTCGTCACTCGGCTGGACGACGCGACCGCCGACGTCGTCATAGTCGAGCTCGGCTCACGCGAGGTTCCGGTCATACGGCTCGACCCGGCCGACTTCCCGGACGCCGTCACCGTGGCGGCTCGCGTGGACGTCCTCGGGCTCAGCGGTACGGTGCTGACGGCGACCCGCGTCGCGCCCCTGGACCGGGTGCGATCGGTGTACTGGCGCAGGCCGCGCCCGTATGCCGCGCCCGCAGGGCTAGACGGACAGGATGCTCGATGGTGTGCGGAGCAGGCCCGCTACGGACTCGGTGGCATCCTGGCCTCACTACCGGCCGCGCACTACGTCAACCACCCGTGGCGTAACCGGGCGGCCGAGTACAAGCCGGCCCAACTCTCGGCCGCGGCACGGTGCGGGTTACGCGTTCCCCCGACTCTGCTGACGAACGACGTGGAGGAGGCACAACGGTTCATCCGCGAGCACGGGCCCACGGTCTACAAGCCGCTCTATAACAGCGACTACACCGACCAGGACGGGCGCGGTCTGACAGTGTGGGTCGAAGAAGTCAGCTCCCAGGACCTGGACGTCGGTGTCGGCCAGACGATGCACCTGTTCCAGCAGCGTGTGGACAAGGTCGCGGACATCCGGCTCACCGCGATCGGCAGCAAGCTGTTCGCCGTACGGATCGATGGGTCACCCGGCCTGGACTGGCGCCGCCACTACGACGATCTCATCTACACCCTCATCGACACGCCCCCCGACGTGGCGAAAGCCGTGCATGACTACCTCGAGATGTTCGGGTTGGCCTACGGTGCCTTTGACTTCGGGCTCGATGCCTCCGGGGTGTGGCACATGTATGAGTGCAATCCAAATGGGCAGTTCGCATGGTTCCCCACCCCCATCACGCGTCAGATCACAGCTGCCCTCGCCGACCAGCTCCAGCACCCCGATCGGGACCGCCGATGACCAGTACCGCATCCCTCCGTCAGGGCCTCGCCGACGAACTCGCCAAGCACGGTCAGCTCACCGATCCCGCATGGCGCTCAGCTGTCGAAGCCGTGCCGCGCGATCTGTTCGTGGGCGATGTCTTCTTCCGCCCCAACGGCGCCCAATGGGAGCCCGTACGACGCGACCGACTCGGCGACGACGAGTGGCTTCGGATGGTCTACTCGAACACCACGTGGGTGACCCAGGTCGATGGCGTCAGCGCTGCGGACGCCGACGGCCCGCTGTCCGGGCGGCCCACCTCCTCCAGCACCCTGCCGTCCCTCGTCCTGCGCATGGTGGAACTCGCCGACGTCCACGATGGCGACAAGGTGCTGGAGATCGGCACGGGGACGGGCTACTCCACCGCGATCCTTTGTCACCGTATCGGCGGCAGGTCCGTGTACTCCGTGGAGTACGACGAGGAGGTGGCGGCTGCCGCCGCGCGGCACCTCCAGGTCGCCGGTTACTCCCCCCACCTCGTGGTGGGCGACGGCCTGCGCGGGCACCAGGATGGGGCGGACTACGACACGGTGATCGCGACGTGCGCCGTACGTACGATCCCCCCTTCATGGCTGTGGCAGCTCCGGGACGGCGGCAGCATCACCACGACGATCAGCGGCTGGATGCTCGGTTCCGGCCTGATTCGCCTCGTCCTCGACGGCGAAGGAGTCGCGCGCGGTCGATTCGTCGGCGAGCCGGTCTCGTACATGCTCGCCCGACCGCATGAGCGTCCGCCCCGCCCCACGTTCTACCCGCGTCCCGGCACCACGCGCAGTACGCAGGTGAGCCCGGTTCTGCTGGATGACTGGACCGGACTCTTCGTCGCCCAGCTCGCGGCGCCGTCCGCCGAATTGGTCCGCACCGAAGGCGGCATCGTCCTGATCGACATGGCGACGGGCTCGCAGGCGTGGACCGAATCCGACGGCGAGGGCTGGACGGTCCACCAGGACGGTCCCTTGCGCTTGTGGGACCAGGTCGAGGACGCGCTCAGTGTGTGGCAGAAGGCGGGTTCGCCCGGCCAGACGGCGTTCGGCATGACTGTCACCGAGTGGGAGCAGACCGTCTGGCTGGGCACACCGGATGGCCCTCGATGGCGCCTGCCGACCTGACTGACACGCCTGGACGACAGACTTGTGATCACCGAGGGCCGGCATGCGGAGCTGTGGCTGGAGGACGCGGACAGCGTCACTGCGTACTCGCGGGTGGGGACGACGCTCCGCGAGTCCGCGGTGTACGACGCCGGCGCCCACAAGGTAATTGGCGCGACGCGGCGTGCGCTGAATCCGCGTTGAGGG
>NZ_AEJC01000598.1 GCF_000317595.1 Streptomyces ipomoeae 91-03
GAACACGAGCATGGATCCGAGCGAGAAGACATCGCTCGCGCCGGTCACGCTGCGCGAGTCCTTGGCCTGCTCCGGAGACATATAGGCGGGCGTACCGACGGCGACATTGGTCATCGTCAAACGCGTGTTCGACACACCGGAGGCAATGCCGAAGTCGATGACGCGTGGGCCGTCCTCGACGACGAGGACGTTCGAGGGCTTCAGATCCCGGTGGACGAGCCCGGCACCGTGAATGGACTGGAGCGCCTCGGCGACACCCGCCGCCAGCCAGCGCACGGCCTGGACGGGCAGCGGCCCGCAGTCATTCACTATCTCTTCCAGCGAGGGCGCGGGGACGTACGCGGTCGCCAGCCACGGCACGGCGGCACGGGGGTCGGCATCGACCACGGCCGCCGTGTAGAAACCGGACACCGCGCGGGCCGCCTCGACCTCGCGTGTGAAACGGACCCGGAAGAGCTGGTCCTCGGCCAGCTCCGTCCGCACCGTCTTGATCGCCACGCGCCGCCCCGACGCCGAGCGCGCCAGATAGACCAGCCCCATACCGCCGGCACCCAGCCGTCCCAACACCTCGAACGGCCCGATCCGCCGCGGATCGTGCTGCGTCAGCTGATCCACCACTTTCCCTGCCACCTCCCCGTACGGCCCGCGCCGCCCACGTCGTGGACGCGCCGCCGTGCAGCGTCTCACCACCGCACCGCCATGACGGCACGCCCCCCGATTCTTCCTGTACCGGGGGCAGGTTGCGAACCCGGGGGCGGATCGGGGTGTCTCAGGACAAAACCACGTTGTCCGCCTTCTGGAAAGCAGGAGCCCGCATGGTGGAACACGACGGCGGACGATGTACCACCGGCGCACAACCCCGTAGCGCGTCCGGTCGAACATGGTCACGCGCCCCTTTGCACCTCCCCCTCACCCCTCGTCTTCCCGCAGGTCATCGCCGCGCAGCCGCAGATCGTCGCCCCGCTGTCGCGGATCGTCACCGTGCCGCCGCAGCTCATCCGGCTGCCGCTCCGCCCGACCGGCGCCCTGATCCGGCTCCCGCCACGCCTCCCCGCCCCTGCGCCGGAGCAACGCGAACGACGCCCCCTGATTGTCCGTGACGACCGCCACATTTCCGTACGACGTCTCGAAGGGCGGCACCTGCACGCGCCCCCCGAGCCGGCCGACGGTTTCCAGCGCGGCCTCCACGTCGTCCGTCCCGAAGTGGACGAGGAAATGCGGCGGCATCTCGGCCGGAAACACCTCGGTGAGCGGGGCCCGCCCGAAGTCCGGCCGGGCGTCCGGGCCGAACAGGACGTCGTGGAAGAGGTGCGCGTAGAAGGAGTTGGCCGCCTGGGTGTCCCGTGTGTACAACTCGGCCCAGACGAACGTGCCGGGTTCGTGCCGCCGCCGGAACCCGGTGTGCGTCCCCGGCTCCCACAGCCGGAACACGGCCCCTTCCGCGTCGGTGACGAGCGCGGTCGTACCGAGGTCACCGAACGACGTGGGCGGAATGACGACCTGCCCACCGGCGGCCACGATCCGCCCGGCGAGATCGACGGCGTCCGGGGTGGCGAAGTACAGCGTCCACACGGTGGGCATCCGCCCGTCCGGCTTGGGCGCCAGCGCCGCGACCGGATCCTCCCCGAGATACGCCCACAACTCCCGCGCCCCGTCGCCGGGCGCCACCTCGAACCGCCACCCGAAAAGCCCACCGTAGAACCGCTTCCCCGCCTCGACATCGGGAAGCTGCACGTCGATCCAGCAGGGCACGCCTTCGATGAACCCCGCATCCGCCGTGGTCTCGGCCATATGGCCAAGCTAACGGGGGTTCAGGGGACCCGCGCGCCGACGTGGGCCGGGTGGCTGCGCCGCTTCGCCGTCGCCTACGGGCTCGGGGGGCCGGGTCCGTTGGCGGCTGCGGGTACGTGGGGGCTGGTCGCTCCCACGCGGC
>NZ_AEJC01000599.1 GCF_000317595.1 Streptomyces ipomoeae 91-03
CCTCCAGCATGAACACCGTCCGCTCCTGCGGATACGCGAGGTCCAGCGGCAGATACGACGCCCCCGCCTTCAACACCCCCAGGATCGCCACGACCATCTCCACACCCCGTGGGACGGCCACCGCGACCACACCCTCCGGACCCACACCCCGCCCCCGCAGCCAGCCGGCCAGCTGCCCGGCCCGCGCGTCCAACTCCAGATACGACAGCGGCCCCTCGTCCTCGTCCGGACTCACCACCGCCACCGCGTCCGGCACCGCCGCCACCCGCGCCCGCCACAACTCCACCCAACTCCCCGCCAGCACCCCACACCCCGTGTCGTTCCACCCCTCAAGCCGCTCACGCTCACCCCCCAGCAGCAGATCCACAGCCCCCACCCGCACCCCCGGATCAGCCATCACCTGCTCCAACACCCGCAAAAACCGCTCCTGATGCCCCGCCACACTCACCCCATCCCACAACTCAGGATTGGCGAGGAACGACACCAGCATCCGGTCGCCGCTGACGCAGAAACCCGTCATCAGGTCGACCGGGCAGGCGAAGAAAATCTCCCGCTCCGTGCGATGGCCGTCGAAGTCCAGGTCGCCGCCGGAGATGATGTTCACGGTGACGCCCGGGAGTTCCTGGCCCGCCGAGGTCGTGCCGATCTCGCGAACGAGGTGCTCGTTGCGGAAGCGCTGATGCCGCATCACCCGGCGCACCTCCTCTGCGGCCTGCCGGGCGAGCGCGGTGAACGGTGCCTGGCTGTCGACGTGGAGCCGCAGGGGCAGGATGTTCGACATCACGCCCGGAGTGGCCTGGGCGACAGGACCCACTCGGGCGCTCACCGGCAGGTTCACCACGACGTCCGCCGTGCCGTTCATCGCGCCGACATACGCCGCCATCGCCGCGATGATCACGGCGGAGCGCCGCACACCGGCCGCGTCCGCCGCGCGGTTCAGCCCGGCCAGCTCGATGCTCACCTGGTCGGCGCGCACACAACCGCGGGTCACCTCGGCCGAGTTCCAGCCGACGCCAGGCCCGCCGGTCAGCAGGGAAGGGCTGAGGCCCTCCTCGGCCCGCTCCAGCCAGAACCGCCGGTCGGCGGCGTAGTCGGCGGACTCCTGGTACGTCAGCTCCGCGTCGACCAGGCCGGCGAGGGAGCCGTATCCGGGGTCCGGTACCACCTCGCCGCGCACCAGGGCGCGGTAGACCTCCGCGACCCGCTGTTCGATGAGGGAGAACGCCGAGATGTCGCCCATGATCTGGTGGTACTGCTGATGCCACCGGAAGTGGTCCGGGCCGAGGGCGAGCAGCGCGTAGTGGAACAGCGGCCCCCGGTCGGTGGGGTAGGCGCGGTTCCAGTGGGCGTCGACCCAGGCGTCGGCCGCCGCGCGCGGATCGTCCGCGCCGGAGAGGTCGACGACCGTCAGTTCCCATGCGAGCGACGGATCCGCCACCTGCCGCACCAGCGGGCCGTCGGAGACGAAGTACGTGTGCAAGGCGTCCGTCTCCGAGACCACCCGCCGTAGCGCAGCCTCGAACGCCGACAGCTTCAGAGGACCGAATATCTCCCGCTCCACCGACGCGATTCGGGGATTTCCCAGGATCTGCAGCGAGAGCCAGATCTCCAGTTGCGCGACGGTCAGGGGCAAGGCGGTGTGATTGTCCAGCTCAGGCATGGCACCTCGTCTCTTTCGCGTGCCTACCGGACCGACACTGGCATGGGCGGTCGGCACCGCACATCACCCGCATGAATAGTCGGCGACCACTACCAAGGCTGGTGATGCGACGGTGCACCGGCCTGCCCCTAGACTGGCGAAATCCCAGCACAGCGGGTATGCCGCAGAGTCACTCCCCAGGAGTGAGAAACGAGTGGTTGTGCAGGAAATAGTCAGTGCTGCTCTCTCCGAGAACGCGACAGGCGCCGATTTCGCCGGAATCCGAATTCCGGAGAGTTATCGGGGAACTGTCGTCCGCAAATCCGATGCCGAGGCTTTTGAGGGAATGGCGACGGCCGACAAGGACCCGCGCAAGACCCTTCACATACAGGACGTGCCGGCGCCCGAACCCGGTCTGGGCGAGGTGCTGGTCGCGGTCATGGCCAGCTCGGTGAACTACAACACCGTGTGGTCCTCGATCTTCGAACCGATGCCGACCTTCCGCTTCCTGGAGCGCTACGGCAGGCTCAACGACCAAGCCCGCCGGCACGATCTGCCGTACCACGTCATCGGTTCCGATCTCGCCGGTGTGGTCCTGCGCACCGGTCCGGGGGTCAACTCCTGGGCGCCCGGCGATCGGGTGGTCGCGCACTGCCTGTCCGTCGAGCTGGAGAGCGCCGAGGGGCACGGGGACACCCTGCTCGATCCGGAACAGCGGATCTGGGGCTTCGAGACGAACTTCGGGGGCCTGGCCGAACTGGCCCTGGTGAAGGCGAACCAGCTGATGCCGAAGGCACGCCATCTGAGCTGGGAGGAGGCCGCCTCACCCGGTCTGGTCAACTCCACCGCCTACCGGCAACTGGTCTCCCGCAACGGCGCCGGGATGAAACAGGGCGACAACGTCCTCATCTGGGGCGCCAGCGGCGGACTCGGCTCCTTCGCGACCCAGCTCGCGCTGGCCGGCGGCGCCTTCCCGGTGTGCGTGGTCTCCTCCCCGGACAAGGCGGAGATCTGCCGCGCGATGGGCGCCGAGGCGGTCATCGACCGCAGCGCCGAGGGCTACCGGTTCTGGAAGGATGAGCACACCCAGGACCCGAAGGAGTGGCGGCGCTTCGGCACGCGCATCCGCGAACTGACGGGTGGTGAGGACATCGACATCGTCTTCGAGCACCCCGGACGTGAGACGTTTGGGGCCAGTGTGTACGTCGCCCGGAAGGGCGGCACGATCGTCACCTGCGCCTCGACCTCCGGTTACACCCACGAGTACGATAACCGCTACCTGTGGATGTCCCTGAAACGGATCGTCGGCTCGCACTTCGCCAACTACCGGGAGGCCTGGGAGGCCAACCGCCTGGTGTGCAAGGGCAAGATCCACCCCACCCTGTCGAAGGTGTTCCCGCTGCCGGAAGTCGGCGAGGCCGTGCACGAGGTCCACCGCAATCTGCACCAGGGCAAGGTGGGCGTGCTGTGCCTGGCGCCGCGCGAAGGACTCGGTGTCACCGACGCGGAACTGCGCGCCCGGCATCTGGACGCCATCAACCGCTTCCGCTGACAGCGGACCGGCAGAGCGACGACGGCGGAGCATCTCGCACCGTCAGCCCCCCTGAGGCCAGACCTCGTGAAACCGCCTTCCTTCTCCCTTTCTCGCCCCGCCGGCCGCGACCGCCCGCGAAGCGACCGGATCCTCATCGGAAGAGACGTGGTGACATGCCCGAGGACACGAAGCGTTCCGCCCTGCCCCTGACGGCCGCACAACTGGAGATCTGGCTCTCGGCGCAGATCCGCGGAGTCGACCCCGTCTTCTCGATGCAGCGCGAAATCTTCGGGCCGGTGGATCCGCCGCTGTTCATCAGAGCGTTGCGGCAGGTCGTCGTGGAGACGGACGCCCTGCACACCCGCTTTGTGGCCGAGGACGGGCAGGTACGGCAGATCCCGGATCCGTCGCTGGAGTGGGAGCCGGCCGTCGTCGACCTCTCCGCCGAGACTGATCCGCGCGCGGCGGCCGACGAGTGGATCGACCGCCGCTGGGAGCGCTCGTACGACATCACGGGCGGCCCGCTGTTCGCGTTCGCGCTGCTCAGGCTCGCCCCGGACCGCTTCCTGTGGCATCAGCAGTACCACCACCTGATCAGCGACGCCATCGGCGCCTCGCTGGTGGAGCGGCGGGTGGAGGAGGTCTACCGGCGGCTCGTGCGCGGGGAGTCCACCGGGTCCCCGTCCTACGGCTCGCTCGCCGCCCTGGCCGACGAGGAGACGGCCTATCTCGCCTCCGAGGAGTTCGCCCGAGACCGCGCGTACTGGCTCGACAGAGCGGCCGGCGGCCTGGTCCCGTCCGCGCTCGCCCCCGAGAGCGGCGCGCTGCCGGACCCCCGAGGCCGTGACGTCGTACGCGGCAGTCTGCGGACCCCGCACACGGAGATCGAGCTGGCCGGGCTGAACCGCGCGGCCGACGCGGCCGGGGTGCGGCGTTCCGCGGTGATCTTCGCCGCCGTGGCCCTGTACCTCAGCGCGGTCATCGCCGAGAGCGAGGTCGTCGTCAACCTCCCCGTCGGCGCCCGCACCGGACCCGCCGGCCGGACCACGCCCGGGGTGGTGGCGAACGTTCTCCCGGTGCGTGTCCGCGTCGACAGGGAGGAGCCGTTCGCCGGCCTCGCCCGGCGGGTGGCGGAACTGATCAGGGAGGCCGTCGAGCACCAGCGTTTCCGGGCCGAACTCCTGGCCCGCGAGGCGGAGACGGGGCCGGCCGCCCACGGCCAGGTACGGCGGGGTGTGCTGGTCAACATCATCGCCCCGGGCGGAGAACTCACATTCGACGGCCACCGGACGGAGCGGGAGATCACCTTCGCCCGCCCCGAGGACCTCTCGATGCGGTTCCACTCCGTCGACGGCGACCGCATGGTCTTCTTCCTGGGCGCCAATCCTGAGTTGTGGGATGGGGTGAGTGTGGCGGGGCATCAGGAGCGGTTTTTGCGGGTGTTGGAGCAGGTGATGGCTGATCCGGGGGTGCGGGTGGGGGCTGTGGATCTGCTGCTGGGGGGTGAGCGTGAGCGGCTTGAGGGGTGGAACGACACGGGGTGTGGGGTGCTGGCGGGGAGTTGGGTGGAGTTGTGGCGGGCGCGGGTGGCGGCGGTGCCGGACGCGGTGGCGGTGGTGAGTCCGGACGAGGACGAGGGGCCGCTGTCGTATCTGGAGTTGGACGCGCGGGCCGGGCAGCTGGCCGGCTGGCTGCGGGGGCGGGGTGTGGGTCCGGAGGGTGTGGTCGCGGTGGCCGTCCCACGGGGTGTGGAGATGGTCGTGGCGATCCTGGGGGTGTTGAAGGCGGGGGCGTCGTATCTGCCGCTGGACCTCGCGTATCCGCAGGAGCGGACGGTGTTCATGCTGGAGGACACCCGTCCGGCGCTGGTGCTGACCACGACCGGCGTGGCGGACAAGCTGCCTGTGGTGGCGGGGGTGGAGGTGATGGCACTGGACGGTGCTGCCGCCGCCGAGATCGCCGCACAGCCGGCAGCAGACCTGGACTTGGCCGTTGAGCTTCGGGCGGAGCATCCGGCATACGTGATCTATACGTCGGGTTCGACGGGTCGGCCGAAGGGTGTGGTTGTCCCGCACCGGGGGGTTGTGAACTATGTGTCGTGGCTGCAGGCCGAGCACAGCATCGGTGTGGGGGATCGGTTGCTGCACAAGACACCGGTGACCTTCGACGTGTCGGTGCGGGAGCTGCTGTGGCCGCTGGCGGCGGGTGCGGCGGTGGTCCTCGCGCGGCCCGGCGGGCAGGGCGACGCCCGGTACATCGCCGAGCTGATCACCGCCGAGGAGGTCACGGGGACGCATTTCGTGCCCTCGATGCTGGAGGTCTTCACACAGGAACCGACGGCTGCGGGGTGTACGAGTCTGCGCTGGGTGATGTGCAGCGGGGAAGCCCTGTCGGCGTCCGCGGTGGCCCAGCTGACCGCTCTGCTGGATGTGGCGGTCCACAACCTCTACGGCCCCACCGAGGCGTCCGTCGATGTCACCGCCTGCCGTGACGTCACTCCGGAGGGTCCGGTTCCGATCGGTGTGCCCGCGGCCAACACCCGCCTGTACGTCCTGGACTCGGCACTGCGCCTGGTCCCGCCGGGCGTTGCGGGTGAGCTGTACCTGGCCGGCGCGGGACTCGCGCGTGGGTATGCCCGGCGTGCGGGACTGACCGCGCAGCGTTTCGTGGCCTGTCCGTTCGAGCCGGGTGAGCGCATGTACCGGACGGGGGACATTGTGCGCCGGCGGCGGGACGGGCGGCTGGACTACCTCGGGCGTGCGGACGACCAGGTCAAGATCCGCGGTTTCCGTATCGAACCCGGCGAGATCGAAGCCGTCCTGACCCGGCATCCCGGTGTCGCGCAGGCCGCGGTCACCGTCCACGAAGACCCCTGCGGCCCCCGCCGCCTGGCCGCCTACCTCACCCCCACCACCGACACCACCGAGACCGTGCTGGACGGGGTGGAGGTGCGGGAGTTCGCCGCCCGCCGCCTGCCCGAGTACATGGTCCCTGCCGTGTGTGTGGTCCTGGACGCGCTGCCCCTGACCCCGAACGGGAAACTCGACCGGCGGGCCCTGCCCGCCCCCGACTTCACCGCCCTGACCACCTCACGCCCGGCCCGCACCCCCCACGAAGAAGCCCTGTGTGCCCTGTTCGCCGACCTCCTCGGCGTGCCCGGTGTCGGGATCGACGACAACCTCTTCTCGCTCGGCGGGGACTCCCTCCTCGCCGTCCGGCTCGCGGCCCGTGCCCAGACCCAGCTCGGCACCCACATCACCCTCCGCGACGTCTTCCGCACCCCCACCCCCGCCGGCCTGGCCGGGCTGACCAGGCGCAGTCTTCCGCCGCGCCCGCCGCTGGTGAAGGCGGCACGGTCGGCGCGGCTGCCGCTGTCGTTCGCGCAGAACCGCCTGTGGTTCCTGTACAACCTGGACGGCTCCGGCAACGCGTACCACATCCCGCTCGCCGTGCGACTGAAGGGCGAGCTGAGCCCGGCGGCCCTGGAGGCCGCGCTCGCCGACGTGACGGACCGGCACGAGATCCTGCGGACGGTGTTCCCCGACGACGGCGGCAAGCCCTGGCAGCGGATCCTTCCGGCGGACCGGGCACGTCCACGGCTGACGGTCTCGGACGTCGACGCCGATGCCGTCGGGCAGCTCCTGGCCGACGAGGTCGCGCGGCCCTTCGACCTCACTCGGGAGATCCCCCTGCGGGCGCGCCTGCTGCGGACCGCCGCCGACGAGCACGTCCTGCTGGTCCTGCTGCACCACATCGCTGCGGACGGCTGGTCCATGGGCGTCCTGATCCGTGAGCTCGACACGGCCTACCGGGCACGCCTTGAGGGGAGCGTGCCGGAATGGCAGCCGCTGCCGGTCCAGTACGCGGACTACACCCTGTGGCAGCACGGGCTTCTCGGCTCGCGGGCGGAGGAAGGCGCGGACGTCGCCGGGCCCGGACAGGAACAGGCGGACTTCTGGCGGCGTGCCCTGGCCGGGGCCCCCGAGTGCATCGACCTGCCCTGCGACCGGGCACGTCCCGCCACGGCCGGACGGGACGGGGCGGTGCTGGAGCTGCACTGGCCGCCCGCGCTGCACCAGGGGATCACGGCGCTCGCCCGCGAGAGCGGCGCCAGCGTCTTCATGGTGTTGCAGGCCGCGCTCGCAGCCGTCCTGACCCGGCTCGGCGCGGGTGAGGACATCGTGCTGGGCGCGCCCGTCGCCGGGCGGGGGGAGGACGCTCTCGACGGGCTCATCGGGTTCTTCGTCAACACGCTCGCCCTGCGCACCGACACCAGCGGCAACCCGGCCTTCCGTGATCTGCTGCGCCGCGTCCGCGACGCCGACCTCGACGCCTACGCCCACCAGGACCTGCCCTTCGAGCGCCTCGTCGACCTGCTCAGTCCCACCCGCAGCCTCGCCCACCACCCGGTCTTCCAGGTGATGCTGGCCGTCGACAACACCTCCCGCCCGCCGCTGTCCTTCCCCGGAGTCGAGGCCCGGTACGAGAACGTCTTCCCCACCGAGGCCAAGTTCGACCTGTCCTTCAACTTCTCCGAGACCCGTGACGGCGACGGCCGCGGCGCGCCCGCCGGGATCCGGGGAACGCTGCACTACCGCACGGACCTGTTCGAGGAGTTCACGGCGAGGGCGTTCGCCGACCGCCTGGAGCGCTTCCTGGGCCAGGTCGTGGCCGACCCCGGCACACGGCTCGCGGCAGCCGAGCTTCTCGGCGCCGACGAGCAGCGCCTCCTGGACGGCTGGAACGACTCCGCGTATCCGATACCGGACGCCGACTGGACCCGGCTCTTCGAGGAGCGGGCGGCCGAGACCCCGGACGCGGTGGCCCTGGTGAGCCCTGACGAAGGCGGCGCCCCGGTGCCGTACCGGGTGCTGAACGAGGAGGCCAACCGGCTCGCCCACTGGCTGCTGCGCCGTGGCGCGGGCCCCGAGGACGTCGTCGCCGTCGCCGTGCCGCGCGGTGTGCGCATGGTGGTCGCGATCCTCGCCGTGCTCAAGGCGGGCGCCGCCTATCTGCCGGTCGACCCCGACCATCCCGCCGAGCGCGTGGCCTACCTGCTGCGGGACGGACGTCCCGAGCTGGTGCTTGCCACCGCCGCCACCGCCGGGAGGCTCCCGGCCGTCGACGGGGTGACCGTCGCGGCCGTCGACGACCCGGACGTCGTCCGGGAGCTGAGCGCGCTGTTGGTCACCGATCCCACCGCCGGGGACCGGCAGCGCCCGCTGCTGCCGGCCCACCCCGCCTATGTCGTCCACACCTCGGGTTCGACCGGCCGTCCCAAGGGCGTGGTGATCCACCGCCGAGGGCTGGTCGACTTCACGCAGTGGCTGCAGCGGGAGTACCGGCTGGCGCCCGACGACCGGATGCTCCACAAGTCGCCGGTCACCTTCGACGCCTCGGTGATCGAACTGCTGTGGCCGCTGACGACGGGCGCCGCCGTCGTGCTGGCGAGGCCCGGCGGCCAGCAGGACCCGCGGTACATCGCGCAGGTCATCGCCGCCGAGGCCGTCTCCGCCGTGCATTTCGTGCCGTCGATGCTGGAGGTGTTCACGCAGGAACCCGCCGCCGCGCGCTGCACGGGGCTGAAGTGGGTGATGTGCGGCGGCGAGGCACTGCCCGCGGCGACCGTCACCGCCGCGACCGAACTGTTGGGGACGCCGGTCCACAACACCTACGGACCTACCGAGACCACCGTCTTCGTCTCCGCCTGCCAGGCACTGCCGGGCGAGGCGGTGACCGTCGGCCGGCCCGTGTCCAACACCCGCCTGTACGTGCTGGACCCGGCGCTGCGGCCGGTACCGCCGGGGGTCGCGGGGGAATTGTACGTCGCCGCCGAGGGGCTCGCGCGCGGCTACACCGGCCGCGCCGCGCTGACCGCCGAGCGCTTCGTGGCCTGCCCGTTCGGCTCCGGGGAGCGCATGTACCGGACCGGGGACGTGGTGCGCCGGCGCGGCGACGGGCAGCTGGAGCACCTGGGACGGACGGACGAGCAGGTCAAGATCCGCGGGGTGCGCATCGAGCCGGGCGAGGTCGAGGCCGCCCTGCTGCGCCACGAGGCCGTCGGCCAGGCGGCCGTGACGGTGCACGTGGACTCCGTGGGCACCAAGCGGCTGGTCGGCTACCTCGTGCCCGCCGCCCCCGCTCCCGGCGGGGCGCCCGACGTGCTGGACGTGGCGGAGGTCCGGCGGTTCGTCGCGGGGCTGCTGCCGGACTCTCTGGTGCCCGCCCTGTGCGTCGCGCTCGCCGAACTGCCGCTGTCGCCGAACGGGAAGCTGGACCGGCGGGCGCTGCCCGCGCCGGACTTCACGACGACGGCCACCCGCGAACCCCGGACCCCGCGCGAGGAGGTGCTGTGCGGGCTGTTCGCCGACCTCCTCGCACTGCCCCGCGTCGGCGTCGACGACGACTTCTTCACCATCGGCGGGGACAGCATCCTGTCGATCCAGCTTGTCAGCAGGGCTCGGGCACAGAGCTTGGCGATCTCGGTACGGGACGTCTTCGAGCACAAGACACCGGCCCGGCTGGCCGCCGTGGCCGCGGACGTCGCGGACGAGGAGGAGCACGCCGGGAGCGCCGACGACGGGACCGGAGCGGTGCCACTGACCGCCGTCATGCACGAGCGTCTGCAACGCGGCGGCCCCGTCAAGGAGTTCAACCAGACCCTGCTGCTGGTGGTCCCGCCGGACGCGGACGAGGCCCGACTCACAGCGGCGCTGGGGCTGCTGCTTGACCACCACGACACCCTGCGGCTGCGGATCACCAGCGGGCCGTCGCAGCCCTGGGAACTGGACATCGCGCCGCGCGGCTCGGTCGACCCCGCGGCCTGCCTCACCCGCGTCGACGTCGCCGGCCCGCACGACAGCGCCCAGGGCACTTCCCCGGGCCCCTGGAGCGAGGAGCGGCAGAGGGTCGTCCGGGCCGAGGCCGAGGCCGCGCGCGGACGTCTGGACCCTTACTCCGGCCGTGTCGTCCAGGCCGTCTGGTTCGACGCCGGTCCGCGTGAGCCGGGCCGGCTGCTGCTGGTGATCCACCACCTCGCTGTCGACGCCGTGTCCTGGGGCGTGCTCCTGCCGGACCTGGCCCGCGCCTGGGCCCTGGCCGCCGACCCCGACGGTGTCCGGCCGCTCGACCGGGTCTCCACCTCGTTCCGCACCTGGGCCCGCGCGCTCACGGCCGAGGCCGTCCGGCCCGCGCGGACCGCCGAACTCCCGTACTGGTGCGCCGTCCTGAGCGACGTCGAACCGCTGCCGGGCACGAGGGAGGCGGGTACGGGCGCAGCGTCCTCCGTCACGATGACCCTGCCGCGCGAGGAGACGCTCCCGCTGCTCACCGACATACCGGCGGCCTTCCACGCCACCGTCGAGGACATCCTGCTCACCGCCCTGACCATGGCGTTCCAGCGCTGGCGCGGGCCGCGCGCGGGCGGGGGCGGTCCGCTGGTCGTCGGGCTGGAGAGCCACGGCCGGCAGCCGTCGACAGCATGCCGCGATCCAGCGACCTCTCCCGCACGGTCGGCTGGTTCACCGTGTGCCGCCCGGTCCGGCTCGACCTCGGCCCGCTGGACGCCACGCGGGACGTCACCGAGGGCGCGGCGGTCGGCCAGGCCGTCAAACACGTCAAGGAACTGGTGCGCCGGGCCCCCGACAAGGGACTCGGCTACGGACTGCTGCGCTACCTCAACCCCGACACCGCCCCCAGCCTCGCCGAACTGCCCCACCCGCAGATCACGTTCAACTATCTGGGCCGCGTCACCAGAGCCGCCGGGGCGACCGTCATATGGACCCGCGCCCCGGAAGCGCACGGCCTCGCGGCCGAGTCGTCCAGGGCGACCGCGAGCGGCGGCATCGAGATCAACACCGTGGCCTACGAGGACGGCGACGGGCCCGTGCTCCAGGCCACCCTGTCCGCTCCCGGCGGCATGCTCGCAGCCGAGGACGTCGGCCGCCTGGCCGCCCTGTGGCGGACCGCGCTCACCACGGTCGTCACCAGCGCGAGCCACCCCGACGCCGGCGGCCGGACCCCGTCCGACATGCCGCTCGTCTCGCTCGACCAGCAGCAGATCGACGATCTCGAAAACGTCTGGCGCGCGCTGAACTCCAGGAACTGACGGCGCCTGCGCACCCCCCTCTCCCACGAAAGGAACCCGGACATGGAATTCGGGATCGAGGACATCTGGCCGCTCGCGCCGCTGCAGGAAGGGCTGTTGTTCCACGCGGAGTACGAGGCCGAGGGAGGTGACGTCTACAACCGGCAGATGAGCATCGATCTGGAAGGGGAGATCGACCCGGCGGCCCTGCACGCCGCCGCTGTGACGTTGTTGCGCCGCCATCCCAATCTGCGGGCCGGATTCCTGACGATGGGCGCGAGCGGCCCCGTGCAGGTGGTGGCGAAGGACGTCACGGTGCCGTGGCGTGAGGTCGACGTCTCGGACGAGAGCGCGGAGACGTCCGAGAAGCGGGCGCGCGCCGTGGCGGAGGAGGAGTACCGAGCCCGGTTCGACATGGCCAGACCGCCTCTGGTCAGGTTCGTCCTGCTGCGCCTCGGTGAGCGCCGGCACCGCTTGGTGCTGACCAACCATCACATCCTGTGGGACGGCTGGTCGCTGCCCCTGCTGGTGCGGGAGCTGGTGGCGCTGTACGAGCGGGGCGGGGACGACACGGGGCTGGCGCCCGCCGCCTCCTACCGTGCGTACGTGGCGTGGCTGGCGGGCCAGGACCGTGACGTGGCGCTGGCGGCGTGGCGGGAAGCACTGGCGGGGCTGTCGGCGCCGTCGCTGCTCGCTCCGGGGCACGAGGTCGCCCGCAGCGCGGTCCGGCGCGGTCTGGTGACCCACCGGCTCCCTCAGGCTCTGACCAGCCGGCTGGGGGAATGGGCGCGTGCGCGTGGCGTGACGGTCAACACCGTGATGCAGATGTGCTGGGCGCTGCTGCTGTCCGGCATGACGGGGCGTGAGGACGTGGTCTTCGGCATCACCGTCTCGGGCCGGCCCGCCGAACTCGCCGACGTCGACGCGATGGTCGGCCTGTTCATCAACACCCTCCCCCTCAGGGTCCGGCTGCGCGCCGACGAGCCGGTCGGCGACCTCGCGGCACGCATACAGGGCGAACAGGCGGCCCTCCTGCCCCACCAGCACCTCGGCCTCTCCCACATCCAGCGCCTTGCCGACACCGACACCGGCGGCGACCTCTTCGACACGGTGATGGTCTTCCAGAACTATCCGCACGCCGGTCAGAAGTACTCTGCCTCGGCCGCGAAACTCACCGTCGCCACCACGGGAGGAGACTCCCCGCACTACTCCCTGGCCCTCACCGTCGTACCGGACTCCGCGCTCCTGTTCCGGCTCGACTACCGCGCCGACCTGTTCGACCAGCCGGCGGTGGCGGAACTGGCGGCACGGCTGGAGCGCCTGGTGGAGCAGGCCGTCGCCGATCCGCAGGCACGGGCCGGACAACTGGACCTGCTCGGTGAGGACGAACGCCGGCTGCTGCTGACGGAGCGGACCGGCTCCACGGACGACCTGCTCGCCGGCGGCTGGGTGGAGCTGTTCCAGGCCCAGGTGGAACGCACCCCGGACGCGGTGGCGCTGGTCGGCCCCGACGAGGACGAAGGGCCGCTGACCTACCGGGAACTGGACGAGCGCGCGAACCGGCTCGCGCACTGGCTGATCGGCCGGGCGGTGGGCCCGGAGGACATCGTCGCGATCGCCGTCCCGCGCGGCGTGCGGATGATGGTCGCGACCCTCGCGGTCCTGAAGGCCGGCGCGGCGTACCTGCCGATCGACCCGGACCATCCCACCGACCGGATCACCTCCATGGTTCAGGACGTGCGTCCCCGGCTCGCGCTCGTCACCGCCGCAACCGCCGAGGCCCTGCCCACGGTCACCGGTGTCACGGTCACCGTCATCGACGAACCACCGATGATCGGCACCCTGGCCACGCTGCCGGCGACGCGCCCCACCGACGAGGACCGCACCAGCCCCCTGCGGGACACCCACCCCGCGTACATCATCTTCACCTCCGGGTCCACCGGCGGGCCCAAGGGCGTGGTCGTACCCCACCGCGGCCTGGCCAACTACGTGAGCTGGCTGCAGCGGACGTGCCGGCTGACTCCGGACGACCGGGTGCTGCTGAAGACGCCGGTGACGTTCGACGGCTCGGTGATCGAGCTGTTCTGGCCGCTGACGGTGGGCGCGAGGCTGGTGCTGGCCAAGCCCGGCGGGCACCAGGACGCGCACTACCTCACCGAGGTGATCGCCACCGAGCAGGTGACGTGCGTGCAGTTCGTCCCGTCGATGCTGGACGTGTTCGTCGACGAGCCGGCCGCGGCACGCTGCACGAGCCTGCGACAGGTGCTGTGCGGCGGTGAGGCGCTGCCCCAGGACGTCGTCGACCGCGTGACGCGGCTGCTGCCGGTGGAGGTCTACAACCTGTACGGCCCGACCGAGGTCACCGTGGACGCCACCGGCGGCCGCGTGTTCGCGGACGCCGATGACGGCGTGCCGATCGGCCGGCCGGTGGCGAACACCCGGCTGTACGTGGTGGACACGGCACTGCGGCTGGTACCGGCGGGAGCGACGGGCGAGCTGTACGTCGCGGGCGCGGGCCTCGCGCGCGGGTACGCGGGGCGTGCGGGGCTGACCGCCGGCCGGTTCGTGGCGTGCCCGTTCGAACCGGGCGGGGAGCGGATGTACCGGACCGGGGACCTCGTGCGGCGGCGCCCGGACGGCCAGCTGGAATACCTGGGCCGGGCGGACGACCAGGTCAAGATCCGCGGCTTCCGCATCGAGCCGGGCGAGATCGAAGCTGTCCTGCTGCGGCACACGGACGTCCGGCAGGCGGCGGTCGTCGTCCGCGAGGACCGGCCCGGCTCCGGCCGGAACCTGGTCGCCTACCTCGTCCCGGCCGCGCCCGCCGGAGCCGGGGCCCACACGGCGCACCTGGACACGGCGTCCGTGCGGGACTTCGCGATGAGGGCGCTGCCCGACTACATGGTCCCGACGGCGTTCGTCGTGCTGAAGACCCTCCCCCTGACGGCCAACGGGAAGCTGGACCGGCGGGCGTTGCCCGCGCCCGACTCCACGGCCCTGGTCACGCTGCGCCCGCCGCGCACACCCCAGGAAGAAGTGCTGTGTGGGGTGTTCGCCGAGCTCCTCGGCCTGCCGCGCGTGGGAGTCGACGACGACTTCTTCGCGCTTGGGGGCCAGTCGCTGCTGGTCATGCGGCTCGTGGCGAGGACACGGGCGCTGCTGGGCGCGGAGCTTTCCGCGCGGGACGTCTTCAAGGCGCCGACCGTCGCCGGTCTCGCCCAGCTCCTCGTCCGGGACGACTCGGCGCGTCCGGCGCTGAAGGCGGTGCAGCGCCCGGAGAGGGTGCCGCTGTCGTTCGCCCAGCGCCGCCTGTGGTTCCTCTACCAGCTGGAAGGCCCGAGCACCACCTACAACGTTCCCTTGACGCTGCGGCTGTCCGGCCGGCTGGACCGGACAGCCCTGGAAGCGGCCCTCGCGGACGTCGTGGGCCGGCACGAAAGCCTGCGGACGGTGTTCGCCGAGGTGGCCGGCGTGCCCTTCCAGCGCATTCTGGACGCCGGGGAGGCGCGTCCCGAGCTGAGGGTGAGCGAGGCCGACGCCGCGGGGCTGGACGCACGGCTGGCCGAGGCGGCGGAGTACCGCTTCGACCTGGGCACCGAGATGCCGCTGAGGGCCGAGCTGTTCACGCTGGGCCCCGACGAACAGGTGCTTCAGGTGCTGGTGCACCACATCGCCAGCGACGGCTGGTCCATGACGCCGCTCGCCCGCGACCTGGCCGCCGCCTACGCGGCACGCTGCCAGGGGCTGGAGCCGGACTGGCCCGACCTGCCCGTGCAGTACGCGGACTACACGCTGTGGCAGCGGGAGCTGCTGGGCGAGGAGTCCGACGCCGGCAGCCTGTTCGCCCGGCAACTGGCCTACTGGACGCGGCAGCTGGCCGGACTGCCGGAGCACCTGCAGCTGCCGGCCGACCGGCCCCGGCCGCCGGTGGCGTCGCACCGCGGCGACATCGCCAGGGTCGAGCTGAGCCCGGAACTGCACGCCGGGCTCGCGGACATGTGTCGGCGCACCGGCAGCAGCATGTTCATGGTCCTGCAAGCCGCGCTCGCGGCGCTGTTCACCCGGCTCGGCGCGGGCACCGACATCCCCATCGGCAGCCCCATTGCCGGCCGCACCGACCAGGAACTCGACGAACTGGTCGGGTGCTTCGTCAACACCTTGGTGATACGTACCGACACATCGGGCGACCCGACGTTCAGTGAGCTGCTGGGGCGCGTCCGGGAGAACGCGCTGGCAGCGTACACACATCAGGACGTGCCGTTCGAGAACCTCGTCGAGGTCCTCAACCCGGCGCGGAGCCTGTCGTACAACCCGCTGTTCCAGACGATCCTGGCGCTGCAGAACGTGCCGCTCGGCGAGTTCGACCTGCCGGGGCTGCACGTGTCCACCATGTCGATGCCCGTCAGGACCGCCAAGTTCGACCTGGTCTTCAACCTGCGTGAGCGGTACCGGCCGGACGGCGGCTCCGGCGGAGTGACCGGCGCCGTCGAGTACGCCACCGACCTGTTCGATCTCGCCACCGTCGAAACGCTGGTGGCCCGCTGGACGCGCCTGCTCGAAGCCGTGGTCGCGGATCCCGACACGGCGGTGAGCCGCATCGACATGCTCTCCGACGACGAACGCGCGCGGCTGCTGCACGGCCCTGCGGACAGAGCGGCGGAGGGGGTCGAGAACGTCGTCTCGAAGGCGTTCGAGGCGCGGGTGGCCCTGGCACCGGACGCGGTGGCGGTGGCGGCCGGGGACGTGTCGCTCACCTACGGGGAACTGAACCTCCGGGCCAACCGGTTCGCGCACCTGCTGAGGAAGCGCGGTGTGGGCGCCGAGCAGATCGTCGCTCTCGTCCTGCCCCGGTCGCCCGAACTCCTCGTGGCGGTGCTGGGTGTCCTCAAAGCGGGCGCGGCCTATCTGCCGGTGGACCCGGAGTATCCGCGGTCGCGGATCGAGTTTATGCTCAGCGACGCCCGTCCCTCGCTGATCGTGGACGATCCGCAGACCGTGCGTGAGACGGAGGCGTATCCGGAGACCGACCCCGAGGTGGCGGTGGATGCCAGACAGCCCGCGTACGTGATCTACACGTCGGGTTCGACCGGCCGGCCGAAGGGGGTGGTGGTCAGCTACGCGGGTGTCGGAGCCCTCCACGCGGCCTCCGTCGAACGGCTGGCCATCGACGACGGCAGCCGGATCCTCCAGTTCGCCTCGCCGAGCTTCGACGCGTCGTTCTGGGACATCACCAACGCCCTGCTGTCCGGCGCCACCCTGGTCCTGGCCTCGCCCACCGAACCGCTGACCGCCCTCACTGACCTGCGGCTCGCGGTGACGCACGTCCTGGTGCCCCCGTCGGTCCTGGCAGCCGTGGCCGAGGACGACGTCCCCGCGTCGACGACTCTGGTGGTCGGCGGCGAGGCATGCCCGCCCGGCCTGGTGGAACGGTGGTCGCCCGGCCGACGGCTGGTCAACGCGTACGGTCCGACCGAGGCCACGGTGTGCGCCACCATGAGCGGGCCGCTCTCCGTACTCAGCCCGACACCGCCCCCGATCGGCCGGCCGATCGCGAACACCAACGCCTTCGTGCTGGACGCCGGCCTGCGGCCGGTGCCGACAGGGGTGGCTGGGGAGCTGTACGTGGCCGGACCGGGGCTGGCCCGCGGATACCTGGGCCAGCCGGGCCTGACCGCTGAGCGGTTCGTCGCCGGTCCGTACGGCCCGCCGGGGTCGCGGATGTACCGCACGGGAGACGTGGTGCGGTGGCGGCGCGACGGAGAGCTGGAGTTCCTCGGGCGCGCCGATGAGCAGGCCAAGGTACGGGGCTTCCGGATCGAGCCCGGTGAGATCGAAGCGGTCCTCGCGGCCCATCCCCGGCTGGCGCAGGCGAAGGTGATCGTCCGGCAGGACCGCCCCGGCGACAAACGGCTGGTCGCCTACGTCGTGGCCGCCCCCATTCCGCAGGAAAGCACCGTGCTGACCGACGACGTGCTCGCCCACCTGCGTGAGCGCCTGCCGGAGTACCTGGTGCCGTCGGCGATCGTCGTGCTGGACCGGCTGCCCCTGACACCCAACGGCAAGGTGGACCGCAACGCGCTGCCGGCACCGGAACCAGTAGCCCAGGGAAGCGCCCGGACACCTCGGGAGCAGCCGCTCACCGCACGTCAGCGGACGCTGTGCGAACTCTTCGCGGAGACTCTGGGGGTGGAGGAGACCGGTCTCGACGACGGATTCTTCGCGCTCGGCGGGCACTCGCTTCTCACGGTCCGGCTCGTCCGCGCGATCAACCAGCGCTTCGGTACGCACCTTCCGCTCAACGTGATCTTCGAGCATGAGACCCCGGCAGCGCTGGACGCCCTGCTCGGAGCGGACGGTACGGACGAGGAGACCGGGGCCGAAGGGCAGGCGCTGCCGCCGGACCTCGCCGCCGAGATCTCACTCGACCCGTCGATCACCGCGCAAGGCGGGTACGACGGCTCGGACTTCGCTGCGCCGGACGCCGTTCTGCTGACCGGGGCCACCGGGTTCGTGGGGTCCTTCATCCTCCGGGAGGTCCTGGAACGCACCTCCGCCGACGTCTACTGCCTGGTTCGAGCCGGCACCCCGGCCGACGCGCTGGCGCGACTGCGGCGCAGCCAGGAACGCTACGGCCTGTGGGACGACCGGTTCGGCGCCCGGATCGTCCCGGTCCCCGGTGACCTGGCGGAGCCGCTGCTCGGACTGCCCGCCGACCGTTTCGACGACCTCGCCCGCCGGATCAACGTGGTGTACCACAACGGGGCTCGGGTCAACCACCTGGAGTCCTACGGGCAGTTGCGCGCCACGAACGTCTCGGGCGTCCGGGAGGTGTTCCGCCTCGCGGCCCGCCACCGGATCAAACCCGTGCACCAGATCTCGACGGTCGGTACCCTGGCCGCCGCTCCCGGCAAGGACCCCGACACGCTGCCGGAGGACTGGCTGAGCCCTCCGGACGCCATCGGGACCAACGGCTACGTGTGCACCAAATGGGTCGGGGAAGCCATCGGCCGGCTGGCTCGCGATCGCGGCATTCCGACCGCGACATACCGGCTGGCCCGGATCAGCGGCCACACCGAGACCGGGGCCATGGGGCCCGACGACGCGTTCTGGCACAAGGTGCGGGCATGCGCCGAGATCGGGGCCCGGCCCGTGCGCGACGACGGCACAGTCGAGCGGCAGAACCTGGTACCGGTGGACTTCGCCGCGCGTGCCTTCGTCCATCTGGCCCTCACCCAGCGGCCCGACGGCCGGATCTACAACATCGCGGCCCCCGCTGGCACGGCCGAGGACGCCGTGCTGGACTACGCGCAGGAATTCGGGTATCCGATGGAACGGGTCTCCCCGTCCGTATGGCGGAAGCGCGTGGAGAAAGCCGCCGCCGACACGCCCGTCTCCCGCACCGGTTCCCTCCACGCCGTCGCTCTGCTCAGCAGCGGGACTCGCGCCGTGCCGGGCAACGTTCCCACACGGTACGACCGACGCAACCTCCTGGCAGGGCTCGCCGACGCCGGCTGGGACTTCCCGGCGGTCGGTCCCGAGATCCTCGAACGGTACTTCTCCTACTTCGTAGCGGGCGGGTTGTTGCCGCCGCCCGACAGGTCGTAGCGGCCTGGGCCGAGTTGTCGGTGGGTGATCGGGCGGCGGGCGGCTTCGAGGAGCGCTGAGGAGAAGGCATGACACCTTCGCCTGAAACATGTCCAGGACCATCCAGCTCACGACAAGCGCAGCCGCAGGCACTGACACACCAGGAACGCTTTTCCGCGTAGGGCACCCTGCCCTCACTCATGCGCTCCCGCCCCGTGAACAAAGCCGTCGTTGCGATGGCATTAGAGGACATTTGATTTAGGCGTATTGCCATGTATGCCCTAGTAGGTTCCTCGTCAGGTTGGCATGGTCTCGTCCGTTATGCGTTTGGCGAGGTTGTCGATCGAGGCGATGTGGATCATGGCTTCGGAACTGGCGGTGAGGGTCACGTAGTCGCGGGCGAGATGGCGGTGCATCATGATCCAACCAATACTTCGCTCTACTACCCAGCGCCTCTTCACGATGTGAAATCCGCGCGTATCCGGGTTTCTGTTGACTACTTCGACGTCGATTCCGAGGCGGGCTCCGTGTTCGATTACGGCATTTTTGAAGCCGGTGTCGACCCAACTCTTGGAGATGGTTGGGTACTTCTCTTTCGCCTGGTCGAGGGAGCGTATTCCCAGGGCGTTTTCCGAGAGGCTGGCGGCAGTGACGGTCACGGCGAGGATGAGGCCGATGGTGTCGGTGGGGATGCCACGCTTCCTGCCGACGATCTTCTTGGCGGCGTCGGTTCCCTGGCTGGTCAGGGGTACGTTGGTGGAGGTCTTCACGCTCTGGGTATCGATCACGGAGGCGGTCGGTTCGGGCTTGCGGCCGTCCTTGACGCGGGCCAGGCCGGTCAGGTCATGGTTGAGCTGGGCGAGGATTCCCTCGTCGCGCCAGGTGGCGTAGTAGAAGTAGACGGTGCCGTGGCCCGGGAAGTCGTGCGGGAGGTACTTCCAGGGGATTCCGGTGCGGTTGATGTAGAGGAGTGCGTCGAATACGTCGCGCAGTTCGACTTTGGCCGGCTGTCCCGTTGGCCGGCGTTCGAGGCGGGCCTTTCTCCAGGCCGTCAGCGTCGGCTCAATCAGGGCCCATCGGGCGTCGGGCAGGTCGCTGGGGTACGGCTTGCGCTCGCTCACGGCGCAGCGTGATCACGAATACGACGGAGGAGCGGGTTCCGCTGGAACTCAGGCGATTCTGTGGCATTTTAAAATCAGACGGGTTTTCGGTTATGGAGCTGCACGAAATGGACAGCCGAGTACTCGACCCTGCAGAGTGCGAATAGCTCCTACCCGGTGAAGACGCCCAAAGCAGGGCATGGGCAAAACTCGCATACCGAAAAAACATTATGTGAACGCCCACTGAGCTTCTTTCATCCTGAATAGTCGCAGGTCAGCAGGGTGTGCACTGCGGTGACGGTCCGGCCGATGCGGTTCGTTGAGCACCGGGCCTTGCGGAAGATGCGCCATTGCTTGAGACGGGCGAAGGCGCGTTCGCCGGGCGCGCGGAGGCGGGCGTGGTCGCGGTTGTACTGCTGGTAGTGCTCGGGCAGTTCGCGGTGTCCGTAGTAGGGGGTGCGAACGGTGGCGCCGGCGCCCTGGTAGGCGCGGTCGGCCAGGATGAGGATCTGGCGGGTCAGGCAGGCTTGGACGATGCCGTGGGCGCGGGCCGCGGTCAGGTCGTGGGTCCGTCCCGGAGTTGCCCGGGAGAACTACAGCGGAGTTCCGTCCGGCGGGGTGATGACCTGGACGTTCATGCCGTGCTTCCTGTGCTTTTGCGAGTAGTACGGCTCGTCCGCCCGGATGCGGTCGGTGGGAATCAGCGAACCGTCGACAATGACGAAGTCGCCCTCGCCCAGGCCCACCAGGGCCTCGTGCAGGCCGGGCGCCCAGGCGGCTAGGACCTCGACGGTCTCGTCCACGTATCGCCACGCCGTCGCCTCCGACACCCCGAAACCGGCCCCCAGTTGGGCGAGCGTCTCGTTCTTGCGCAGGTGGGCCAGGGCGAGCAGAGCCTGTTTGAAGCAGCCCAGCTTCCGCCACGGCGAGTTCAGTTCACGCCTTCGGGTGTAGATGAGCCAGGAGACGTGCTCGACCAGCTCATACGGGACGTCGAGCATGGAAGGATACGGAACCAACAGAGCCCCTCGGTCGCCGGTGTGATGAGTGAGATCACCACGCCAACGACGAGGGGCTCTGCCACGTCACCACCCTAGGGTGCGTTTTGAAAGTGCTGGTCACAGCCACTCGTTGATGGCTGCGACCAGCACGGTCGCCTCGTAGCGAACTGCCAACTTGTCGTATCTCGTGGCGACAGCGCGGTGCCGCTTGAGGCGATTGATTCCGCACTCGACCGCGTGGCGCTCCTTGTAGTCGGCCTTGTCGAACTTAGGTGGCCGGCCGCCGTGGGAGCCGCGGTTCTTGCGGTTGGCGATCTGGTCGCGCTTCTCCGGGATCGTGCAGCGGATACCGCGCTTGCGCAGGTAGGCACGGTTCGCGCGGGAGCCGTACGCCTTGTCGGCACGCACCTTGTCCGGCCGGGTGCGCGGGCGGCCCGACCCGAGCCGGGGCACCCGGATGCGGCCCAAGACCACCTGGAACTGCGGGGAATCACCGCGCTGTCCTGCCGTGATGACCAGCGACATCGGTTTCTGGGCCTGCTCGACCGCCAGGTGGAGCTTGGTTGTCAGCCCGCCCCGGGAGCGTCCGAGCCCGTGGTCGTCGGGCTCGATGAACACACCGCCTGGCGGCTCGATCTGCAGATCCCCTTTTTGCGGGCGCCGGCCGCATGCTGGTGGGCGCGGGCGATGGTCGAGTCCACCGAGACGTCCCAGGTGATCAGTCCCTCGGCGTCGGCCTGGGCCTGCAGCTGTTCGAAGATGCGGTGCCAGGTGCCGTCCCGCTGCCAGCGGCGGAACAGGCCGTAGACCGTCTCCCACGGGCCATAGCGCTCGGGCACGTCCCGCCAGGGAGCACCGGCGCGGGTGCGCCACCGTATGCCGTCTATCAGTTGCCGCTTGGTGTGCACCGGTGGCCGTCCAGGCTTCTTGCCGACCGGGAGCAGGGGCTCCAGCTTCGCCCACTGTGTATTCGTCAGATCATGCCGCCCCACGAAGTGGGATCTTGACACATCAAGATCCACATATGAAACGCACCCTAGCTGACCAGCTCATTTCACTCCTGCAGCACTGGATGAAAGAGGCTCACTGAGAGATGAACGCCGCGTCAGAAGCCGCGGGCGCTGAGCCACTCGTCCAGCGCGACCGAGACGATGTCGCCGATGGGCAGGTGATCGAGTTCGTTGTCCAGTGCGAAGCGTTTGATCCGCTTCTTCAGCTTCAGGGCGGCGGGGACCGACGAGTCGAGGCTCTCGCGGGCGATGATGCGCTGGTTGAGAACGACGGCGACCTCGGGAACGTCCTTGGGACGGCCGGGGCCGTGCGCGTACGGCGTCCCCTCGCTGGGCGGCTCCTGCGATCGAGTGTCCTGTTCCTGGTGAGCCCCCGGACCATCGGTCCTCACCGGGAACGCCGTACCGCCTGCCGCCGGAGGAACGGCTGGGCGAATGGCCACCTCGGCGGCTGGAGCCGCACCAGCAGCCGCAGACGTGGCGGGAGACGGAGCATGCTGCGCAACACGTTCGACCGGCTGAGTGCCCTGGATCGCAGGTGTTGCAGGCTCGGGAGCCGGGGCCACAGGCCGCATGTGCCGCTCCACCGGCATTCCAACGGACTCTGTCCCCGCCTCGGGCACGTCGACGGCCGGGTGAGTCGGCTGACTGGCAGCTGGCTCCGGCGCCGGGCCGCTCGGCGCCTCGGCAGTCGGTTGGGCTGAGGTCTGCGCCACTTCGGGCACCGCCTCGGTCCGGTCGCGTGCCGACCCCTCGACCGGAACGGTCGAAGGAGCGGGCTGAACCTGCGGCTCGCCTGCAGTGGGATGGCCTTCGCCCTGGGCGGTGGCCTGTTCGGCGGCGTACTGCTCGGGGGTGAGTTCGGCGGCCGGGGGAGGGGGCGGCGGGGTCGCCTTCTTGGCCCCGCCGCCGAGGGTGCGACCGGTGCGGCGGGTCGGGGGCTTCATGCGCTCGCTCATGCGGTCAGCTCCTTCATCAGTTCGGCGTACTCGCTCAGCTCGGTCGGGATCTCGCCGAAGGCCTCCATGTAGTGCACCCAGGAGTGGATGGTTGTCTCGGCGAGGGGGAAGGGTTCGTCGCGGTCCGGGCCGATGCCCTCGCCCTTGGCGGGCTCCAGCAGCTGCTCCTTGGCCCGGCTGGGCAGGCTGGTGCGGTCGTCGGCCTTGACCAGGACCACGTGGGCGGTGACGTCGCGCTCGTTGCGGGCGGCGGCGCGCTCGGCCTCGTCGAAGGTGGCCACGAGCTTGCGGCGCTCGATCTTGGTGGGGGCGACCGGCACGATGAGCCGGTTCGCCTCGGTGACAGCCTCGTGGAAGATGCGGGCGCTGCCGCCGCCGGCGTCGACCACGATCGCGCCGAACTCGGCGCGCTTGGCGCGGATGTACTCGGCGATGTCGTCGAACGGGTACCGCTCGATGACCAGGTTGGCGGGGATCTCGAAGCCGGCGGCCTGGGCGACCTTGAACCAGTCCCAGGCCGACTGGCTGGTCGCGTCGGCGTCCAGCAGCAGCGTCGGCAGCCCCAGGACGACCGCGTAGTACAGGGCGATGAACCAGGCGGAAGTGGTCTTGCCGGTGCCGCCCTTGAGCATGCCGACAACGATCACGAAGGCGTCCCAGGCGCGGGCTGTGGCCACCGCCAGGGTCTTGATACGGGTGTTCTCGTTCACGTGTGCTTGATCTCCTGAAACTGAAAAGGTGCGTTGACTTGGCGGGGGTTGTCGACGGCGTCGACCCTTGCTTGGGCCTGGCTGCCTGCGGGCGAGCGGGGGTGCCCTTGCCGTCCAACCGAAGTCCGGATGATGCCGGAGGGGGACGTTCAGTCGAACGTCACCGCGGGGGTCATCAGAGAGGGCCGCAGTCCTCATGACCGCTTCCTCGCCTGGTCCGCGGGGCCATGGCGGTGCCGGGGCCGCATGGGAGTGCGGGCCTGGTGCAGGAGCCGGTAGACCGTGGCCACGGAGTAGTTGCAGTCCTCAGCCAGCTCCGGCACGGTGGCGCCAGCCTCGTACCGTGCGCGCAGGGACAGCGCGAGCTTCTGCCGCTCGGCGGCCCGCGCTGCGGCGCGCATCCGCAGCGTCTGCTTCGTGGTGCGCACGGTGCCGCCGGCCTCGATCAGCAGGCGCCGGGCAGCACGCCTCGTCCCAGCTCCCGCCGCGGCGAGCTCGGTGAGGGTCGCGCCGTGCTGCTCGTACAGGGTGCGCAGGTGGGCCGCGAGACGCCGGCGCGCTTGCGGGTCCTGGCGCATCCGGCGGGTCTGCCACGACGTGCGCATCTCGGTCCCGGCCTCGTGCAGCCGGTTGAGCACCGTGCCGTACGACAGCCCACTGGCGACGACGAGTTCGTCGACCGTGGCCCCGGACTCGTAGCGGGCGCGCAAGGCCTCCGGCGTGATCGGTACGTCCTCAGGCTGCCTCGATGATTTCCTGCTCATGCAGCGGACTCCCATTCTCTGAGTGCTTCGGTGTGTGCGGCGGCCAGCTCGTCGTACGAGCGCTGGTCGTAGGGGGTGATGAGGATCAATCGCCCGTCGCTGGCGACCCGCCAGGCCGGATCGACCTGGCCTGTCGCCGGGTTGAGGACAACTCCGCCGGGCCTGCGCCATTGCGTGGGAACCTCGTCTGGACGCAGCGCGGGTACCAGCACCTGACGGCCATCGCGGACCACAACGAGGGCCTTGCTGCGGTGCTCCGACAGTCGCTCCAGTGCCTCCCGATACGCCGCTCGTTCGGCGGCGTGGAGGGCCCTGCGGCTGGCAGAGGTGCCTGCGGTTCCGCACTGAGAGGCGATCTGGTCCCAGCCGCGCGAGGGCATGACTTGCCGGTCGGTAACAGTCTCCGGGTGACTGTTACCGAGACCTTCCAGGGCCCGGGGAGCCAACGACCAGACTTCGCCGACGTGGTGCACCAGGCCGTGGCGCGCGAGGCGGCGGAGGGCGCGATAGGCGGTGGCCCGAGAGACGGAGGAGGCGATGACGAGTTCGCTGACGGTCTGGTTAGGGCGTGCGTGCAGGGCTCCGATGATCAAGAGAGCGGGGCTGCCCAGACCGTGGTGGGCGAAGGCGTCGTGGGCCATGAGGCGGCTGATGACAGTGGAGTCGAGGTCGGTCGAGACTGGCGTCTCGGAGGTGGACCACTCCTCAAGTGCCGGGTAGGGGGGGAACTGAGTGGTCTTCTGACGAGAAGACGGGGACTGCGAGGAGCCACCAGGGCCGTTGCCGAGGTACCAAGTCGAGCCCTCCTTGCCACGGCCAGCCCGCAGCCGACGCAGCCACCCTCCTGGCTTCAGTACGGTCTCGTACGCGCTGCGCAGAGCCTGTCGGGAGATCCCGGCTTCCTCGGCGGCCTGGCGCTCACTCGCGGCGTGCAGACGGCCGCCAGCAGTCTCGGCGAAGTTGAGATGGGCCAGCAGCACTCGCAAGGCGGTGCGTCCTCGCTTCCCAGGCCACGGCGTGACCTCGATACGGTCGCGAAGAGCCGCGAGATCTTCGTGGGCGTGCTGGCGGGACACGACCTCTGCCGTGCTGTGGACCGTTGCGCAGGCGCTGTCCCACACTCGACGGATGTACGCGAGCGCGCGCGCCTGCCCAGACCGCATCGCGATGTTCTGTGTATGCCTGCCGCCCTCGTGATCCGGGTGCATGAGCAGGTGTGTCAACTGGTCGACGGTGCCCCCGGCGCGGGCGACGTGACAGGCGATGGCCGTGGTGATCCGGTGGCCGTGCTCGGCCATACCCTGCCGATCTTCGCGATGGACAACCCGTCCGCCGTGATCGAGCTTGCTGTAGCTACCCGCCGCATACCGGCCGGTGAGGTCTCCGAGAAGAACCAGATCAGCGGCGACCCGGGGGAGGCCGGTGAGTCCCTGCAGGGAGATTTGGGTGCCTGTGACTGCCTCTGGTTGGGAGTTTGCTGGACGTGAAGCCTTTTGGGAGTAGTGCGGAGAGCGTGCGTCGTATGGCATTCTGAGGTCGTCTCGCAAAGACATGGACGCCACCTAGGCCCGCTAAAACCACGGGTGGTGTCCGGAACCGACCTCCAATCGGTGCCAACGAAGCCTCCAGGATGGCCGTCCTGGGGGCTTTCGTATGCCTGGCTCCGATGGAGGCAGGCGTCCCCATCGCGGCTCGACCGGGGTCGAAGCGAAGAGCGTCGAGGTTGGCGTCCTGATCGAGCCCGCCAACTCGGGTCCACTCGGAGCCAGAATCAGAGGGATCGCCTCTGACTGCCTCCGAGCGGCCCGGGTCGAACCGGGGTCGAATCAGAGCGTTTCCCTCTGACTGCCTCCGATCGCCTCTGCAACCCGTCCTAGCAGGTCACAGCCGTTTCGACTGCCATAAGCCCAGGTCAGAGGGGTGCTCCGGAATTACCTGTCGTAGTAGGCCGTGTGCATGAGTTCCTGCATGTCGTCGAGCATCGGCATCCGTGGATTCGCGGGCGCGCACTGTTCCCCGTAGGCGTTCAGGGCCTGCTGGGGCAGGGCGTCGAGGAACGCGCGCTCGTCGATGCGGAGCGTGCGGAACGACGGCTCGATGCCCACGGCGTCGCGCAGGCGTTCCACGGCCGCGGCGAGCGACTCCACGCCCTCCTGCGCGGTCGCGGCGGGCAGGCCGAGGGGTGCGGGCGATGCCCTGGAAGCGTTCGGGGCGCGGTAGTGCAACCCGGCCCCGGCACCGAGACCGTGGGTCCCGCCACCGGCTGCCGTCGTCCCACGCCCCGGTTCCTCGACGGCGCCGACCCGCGGCACCACGAGCTCGGGCAAGCAGAGGCCGACCGGCCCTGGTCATTCGGCCGAACGGGGGCCGAACGGCCCTGGCCATTCGTCCCGGAACCGACAAGGATCTCCAACGAGACGGCCCATCGCGTCCACGCGGACATCGGCGCGGAACGCGGCACGCGGACAACAGGAGCATGCGATGGCGGACGGCGAGCGGCCGGGACCCGACAACCCGATCCGGGTCTTCCTGCTGGACGACCACGAGGTGGTGCGGCGCGGGGTGCACGACCTGCTGAACGACGAACCGGACATCACCGTGGTCGGCGAGGCCGCCACCGTCGAGCAGGCCCTCGTACGCGTCCCCGCGCTGCGCCCGCAGGTCGCGGTCCTCGACGTCCGCCTTCCGGACGGGGACGGCGTGACCGTGTGCCGCGAGCTCCGCTCGAGCATGCCTGACCTGGCCTGTCTGATGCTGACCTCGTTCGACGACGAGGAGGCCCTGCTGGACTCGATCATGGCCGGGGCGTCCGGGTACGTGCTGAAGCAGATCCAGGGCTCCGACCTGGTGGCTGCTGTACGCACGGTGGCCCGGGGCCAGTCCCTGCTCGACCCGAGCGCCACCACCAAGCTGATGGCCCGGCTGCGCGGAGGGCAGCGGAAGGAGGAGGAGCCGGACGCGCTGCCGGGTCTGACCGACCGCGAGCGGGAGATCCTCGCGCTGATCGGCGAAGGGCTGACCAACCGGCAGATCGGCCAGCGCCTGTATCTGGCCGAGAAGACGGTGAAGAACCACATCTCCCGGCTGCTCGCCAAGCTGGGCGTGGAGCGGCGCATCCAGGCCGCCGTGATCGCCACCGAGGCCCGGGACCGACTGCGGCAGGAAGGACACTGACGCGGGGCCGGCTGCAGCGAAGGCGTGAGGCGACGCGGCAGCCGGCGCCGGGCAACGGCGAAGCCCGGCACCGGGCCGAATTCCCTCGGCTCGCCCCCGTACGGCCCCTGCCCCTCTCGATCGCCTGTGCGCAGGCTGGGAACCCACCCCGGACACCACCGGGCACCGATCGGGAGGACGACGGACCTGACCGTGCGCGTGGGCATCAACGGCTTCGGCCGCATCGGCCGCAACTACCTGCGCCGCGTACTGGAGCGCGCGGAGCGCGGCACCGGTACCCCGGTCGAGGTCGTGGCGGTGAACGACATCACCTCACCGGCGGCGGGCTGCGGGTCGTCGTCTCCGCCGAGCGCGACCCGGCGGCCCTGCGTCCGAAGGCAGGCGCGCGGAAGGTGCTGCTGTCCGTGCCGGACAAGGGAGTTGACGCCACCGCCGTCATGGGTGTCAACGAGGGCACGTACGATCCGGAGCGGGACCACGTCGTCTCCAACGCCTCGTGCACCATGAACTGCGTGGCGCCCATGGTGAAGGTGCTCGACGAGGTCTTCGGTATCGACAAGGGCCTGATGACCACCATCCACGGCTACACCAACGACCAGGTCGTCCTCGACGGCATCGCCGTACGGGGCCCCGTGGAGGACGGTTCCCTGACCGACCTGAGCGTGGTCCTCGGCCGGGCCGTCACCGCCGAGGAGGTCAACGCCGCGTTCCGGGAGGCCGCCGACGGGCCGCTGAAGGGCATGCTGTGGGTATATCGACGCCCCGATCGTCCCCCGCGACGTCGTGGGCGACCCCCCTCCTCGACCTCACCGAGTACGTCGCCGCCCGCCTCCCGCTGGGCTGACCGCGGCGCCGACGCGGGCCGTGGGCTCGACACGAACCCACGAAACCTACGAACCTACGAACCTACGGTCCCTAGGGTGGAGTGACGATCGCCTTCCCCTGGGCGGTGTTTGCCCTCCGCCGTGCCGGGGACACGTGCACGACCGGGCTCGCAACCGGGACGGTCGGGCAGGCCGGTAGGGCCGTCCGGCCCCGATTCGCGCCACACCGCCGGGCCCAAGGTCCTGACCTGCATCGCCGTTCGGCCCCGATCCGGCGGAGGAGGCCGACAACGCGGCCGAGCGGCGGATTAATGGATTGCGGTTGTGATGTGTGAGCCGGGTGCCCGCGCACGTCTGCACTTCAGTCTGCGTTTCTGAGGAGACCCATGCTTTCGCCCGAGTCCGCCGCTGTCGTCCGTGCCACCCTGCCCGCCGTGGGCGGCGCCCTGGACGAGATCACGACGCGCTTCTACCTCTGACCTTGCGCAGTGCTCCCCCGGTTACGGGGGAGGTGAAGCGCGTCTCAAAACCGCTCCGACCCGCACGTGAGCACGGGTCTGTACTGTTTCGCTCAGCCTCTGGGACGCTGCTGGTTCTCGATGTACTGGCGTACGACGGTCAGCGGTGCTCCGCCGCAGCTTCCGGCGAAGTAGGAGCCGGACCAGAAGTGCCCGCCCCACAGGTAGCGGCGCACGTGCGTGCTGTATTCCTTTCTGAGCAGCCGGGCGGAGACGCCTTTGAGGCTGTTGACCAGCTTGGAGAGCTGGACCTTGGGCGGGTAGTGCACGAGCAGGTGTACGTGGTCGTGTTCGCCGTTGAACTGCTTCAGTTCGGCCTCGAAGTCGGTGCACACATCCCGCATGATCTCCTCGCATCTGGTGAGCATGGCGTCGGTGAACACCCCGCGCCCGTATTTCGTCACGAAGACCAAGTGCACATGCAGGTTGCAGACGACGTGACGACCCGTGCGTATATCGGGATTTGGATTCCGGCGCGGTGACATAAACCGAATGGTGCAGTGATCGTGTGACCACGGAACGTGCGCAAGGCGAGTGGCAGTTCGGGCATCGCGCCCGGCTGGCACTGAGCCCTGCGCAGGCCCGGCTCATCGACGACCAGGCGCACGCGGCCCGCACCATGTGGAACTGCCTACACGCCTGGTGGACGATGCTTCCCAGGGAACGCCGGTCACTGGCCGCCGCTGACGCGGTGATACGGCAGGCCCGCAAGGAGATCGACTTCCTTGCCGTCCTGCCCGCGCAGGCCGCGCAGGCGGTCCTCAAGACGTACCTCCAGGCGTGGAAGAACTGTTGGGAGGGCCGGACCGGGGAACCGAACTTCAAGGCTCGTTTGCGGTCGGTGATGAGCGTGGATATCCCGCAGGGCCGCGACCTTCAGATCACTCGGGTGCACCGCCGCTGGGGCATGGTCAACGTCCCCAAGGTCGGCCGTGTCCGCTTCCGCTGGACCCGCGACCTGCCGGTCGGCAGACACGCGAGCGCCGGCAGTCGGATCACTGGTGCTCGTCTCGTGAAGGATGCCCTCGGCTGGCATATCGCTTTCCGCGTCACCACCCTGGAACCCAGGCCCGAACCCCACCGGGGGCCGGAAGTCGGCATCGACGCCGGAGTGAACATCCCCCTCGCCCTCTCCGACGGCAACCACCAGGACCACGGGCGTCCGGCCCGCCTATCGGACAAAACCTCCGACCGGGACAAGTGGTTGAACCCCGAGGAGAAGGCCAAGCTGCTCCGCCTGGAGAGGCAGGCTGCCTGTCTCAAGCAGCACCGCAAGCCCAAACAGCGGTCATCGAACCGGCTGCGGGCGGTATACGACCAGATCGGCAAGCTCCGAGCGAAAGCCAAGCGACGGGCCACCGACTGGCAGCACCAGACCACCACCTACCTCGCCCGCACCTACAGCGTGCTCGTGGTGGAAGACCTGGACATCGCGAACATGACCAAGAGCGCCCGGGGCACCATCGAGGAGCCAGGCAAGAACGTCAAGCAGAAGGCCGGTCTGAACCGCTCCATCAGCCAGGAGGCATGGGGACGGACCGTGACGATGCTGACGTACAAGACCGCCCGCCACGGCGGCACCCTGCACAAGGTTCCCGCCCCCGGCACCTCCCGGCGCTGCTCAGCCTGCGGCCTCACCACGCCGGGCAGCCGGGAGTCCCAGGCCGTGTTCGTGTGCAAGAACCCGGACTGCGGCTGGTCGGGCAACGCCGACCACAACGCCGCCCGGAACGTCTTGCACCTGTACCGGACGGGCCACGCGCTCGTCCCGACTGCCGGAAGGGCAGTCGTCAGGCGCGCTCGTCGCGTCAAGCCCGCCACCGCAAGGTAGGCAGGAATCTCCTTCCTGAGCTTGCGAAGGGAGGAGAGCGCTTCAACAGACCATGTTCAGCGAGCACCCCGAGCTCCTGGACGGCATGTTCAACCGCGGCAACCAGGCCAGCGGCGAACAGCGCAAGGCACTGGCCGGGCCTGCTCCACGAGAGCGAGCAGCGCGCCGTCCGCACGGGCCCGTTCGGAGTCGTGATCACGTGGCTGGGAAAAGGAGTGGACGGGGTGATGCTCGGGTTTGTAGCTTGCGGTGGACCGGACACCGCCCGAGGAGGTGAGACCCATGACGCTGTATCGATGTGGGCGCTCCCTCTTCCCGTCACGGTCGGGCGATTGACGTAGGTGTCGCCGGGAGCGCCTCGACAACAAGGCACTCCCGAAAGGCAACACCCATGGACTCTCCGCAGTTCACCGCCGAGCCGTCGTCGAACGATACGGTCGAGCCCGACTTCACCGTGGCCGACGTCCCCGGAGTTCTCAGGTCGCCGGCTTCCGACGCTGATCGCGCGCCCCTCATGTTCGACGTGATCATTGCCGGGTGCGGCCCGACCGGCGCGATGCTGGCCGCCGAACTGCGGCTGCACGATGTGCGGGTACTCGTTCTGGAGAAGGAAACCGAGCCCGTTTCGTTCGCCCGCATAGTCGGTCTGCACATCCGCAGTCTCGAGCTGATGGCGATGCGCGGACTGCTGGATCGCATGCTCGAACACGGAAGACAGCGTCCGGCCGGCGGATTCTTCGCCGCCATCGACAAACCCGCGCCCAAGGGCCTGGACTCTGCGCACGCCTATCTGCTGGGCATCCCGCAGCCCGTCATCGTTCATCTGCTCGAAGAACATGCGATCCAGCTGGGTGCGCAGGTCCGGCGCGGTTGTGCGGTGGCCGCTTTCGAGCAGGACGACGAGGGTGTGACCGTCGAGCTGGCCGACGGCGAACGGCTGCGTTCGCGCTATCTCGTCGGCTGCGACGGCGGGCGCAGTACGGTGCGCAAACTGCTCGGCGTCGGCTTCCCCGGCGAGCCCTCGCGGACCGAGACACTGATGGGCGAGATGGAAGTGGGTGTGCCGCAGGAGGAGATCGCCACCAAGGTGACCGAAATCCACAAGACCGATAAGCGATTCTGGCTCAGGCCCTTCCGCGAAGGGGCATATAGCGTCGTAGTCCCCGCCGCGGGAGTCAGCGATCGCGCGGAACCACCCACCCTCGAGGATTTCAGACAACAGCTGCGCACCATCGCCGGAACCGACTTCGGCGTGCACTCCCCGCGCTGGTTGTCCCGCTTCGGGGATGCCACCCGGCTGGCCGAACGCTATCGGGTCGGGCGGGTGCTGCTGGCCGGCGACGCGGCACACATCCATCCACCCACCGGCGGACAGGGCCTCAACCTGGGCGTTCAGGACGCATTCAACCTCGGCTGGAAACTGGCCGCACAGATCCGCGGCTGGGCGCCCACAACACTGCTGGACACCTACCAGGCCGAACGCCATCCGGTCGCCGAGGACGTGCTGGACAACACCCGCGCCCAGATGGAACTGCACTCCACCGAACCGGGCCCGCGGGCCGTGCGCAGGCTGCTCACCGAACTGATGGACTTCGACGAGGTGAACCGCTGTCTCATCGAGAAGATCACCGCGATCGGCATCCGCTACGACTTCGGCGAAGGCCCCGACCTGCTCGGCCGCCGCCTGCGCGACATCGACGTGAAACAGGGCCACCTCTACGGTCTGCTGCATCGTGGCCGCGGACTGCTGCTGGACCGCACCGAACGCCTGACCGTCGGCGGCTGGTCAGACCGGGTCGATTACCTCGCGGACCCCACTGCGGCACTGGATGTTCCCTGCGTCCTGCTGCGCCCGGACGGCCACGTCGCCTGGATCGGCGACGATCAGCAGGACCTGGACGACCACCTCTCCCGTTGGTTCGGCAAGCCCGCCAACCGATTTCGCCCGAGCAACCGAAAAGGCCCGTGAGGAGGGTTGGTGCGGGCGAGTTTGCCGGTGAGGCGGTGGTTGAGGTCGCGCAGTCGCGCGATGCGGGCCTCGCGGGGGTCGGGCTGGTGCCCGGCGGCCCTGGTCGCGGCCCGCCGTGCTTCGAACTCGTCCTTGAGGTGACCCCAGGTCCGATAGAGGGCGGCGCGGGCGGCGTCGGCCCACGGGCTGCTGCGCCACTCCGCCTGCCCGGTCGCCGTCGTGCCCGACGGCAGGGCGTGACCACGCGCCGGGCGGCCCGAGCCGCGGAGGCGGGCGGCGAGGAGGCCTCGACCTGGCAGAGCCGCTGCCCGGCCTGATCCTGCACCGTCCGCTCCGGTGGGCCGTACCGTGGCGTATGACAAGCCACGGTCGGTTGTCGGCACGGTGGATGGCGACCTGGAGGATCAGGGGTGGGAAGTTCCGAGGAGGCCCGGGAGGCCCGGGAGGCCCGCGTACGGTTGCCGCAGCTGAGGCTGGATGAGCTGCTGGAGGAGCTGCAGGCCCGCCTGGACGCGGCCCGCGGCACGCGCGACCGGGTGCACAGCCTGCTGGAGGCGGTGCTCTCCGTCGGCCGGGAGCTGGACCTGCAGCAGGCGCTGCGCAGCATCGTGGAGGCCGCTGCCGTGCTGGTGGACGCCGAGTACGCCGCCCTGGGCGTGATCGGGCCGGACGGCAAGCGGCTGTCGGACTTCCTCACGGTCGGCGTCAGTGACGAGCAGGTCGTCCAGATCGGCAACTACCCGGAGGGCCATGGCATCCTGGGCGAGCTGATCCGCCACCCGGAGCCGCTGCGGTTGACGAAGCTCTCCGAGCATCCCTCCTCGTACGGCTTCCCGCCCCACCACCCGCCGATGAACACCTTCCTCGGCGTCCCGATCCGGGTGCGGGACCAGGTCTTCGGCAACCTCTACCTGACCGAGAAGCGGGGCGGGGTCCAGTTCGACGAGGACGACGAGTCGGTGCTCTCCACCCTGGCCGTCGCGGCCGGTGTGGCCATCGACAACGCCCGGCTGTATGAGGAGTCCCGGCTGCGCGAGCGCTGGCTGCGGGCGAGCGCCGAGATCACGCACAGCCTCATGTCCGGCAGCGAGCGCGGCGAGGTTCTCGGACTGATCGCGGAACGGGCCCGGGAGATCACCGGTGCGGCCCTGGCCGTGGTCGCGGTACCGATGCAGGACACCGACTCGCTGACGGTGGAATTGGCCATCGGGCAGGAGGCGGAGACGCACCAAGGGTTGGTGCTGCCCGTGGCCGACAGCCTGATCGGTGAGGCCTTCTCTCATGCCACTCCCGTCTCCAGCCCTGACATCACGCGCGACGAGCGCGTGGCGACGGGCCCACAGCGCTTCACCGGCCTCGGCCCGGCCGTGGCCGTCCCCATCGGCTCCGGCGATGGCGTACGAGGCGTCGTTCTGCTGGTCAGGGAGGCGGGCAGGCCCGTGTTCTCGGAAGAGGAGACGGAATCGCTGCAGGGCTTCGCCGCGCAGGCCTCGGTGGCGATGGAGCTGGCCGAACGCCGCAGGGACGCCGAACAGATCGCGGTACTCCAGGACCGCGACCGCATCGCCCGGGATCTGCACGACCTCGCGATCCAGCGGCTGTTCGCCACCGGTATGACGCTGCAGAGCGCCGGCCGCTTCATCGAGCACGCGGAGGCCTCGGAGCGCGTGGTGCGGGCGATCGACGACCTGGACGAGACCATCAAGATCATCAGGTCCACGATCTTCGGCCTGCGGTCGCGCGACGAAGCCGCCGGGCCCGGCCTGCGGGCGCGGGCGGTGCGTGTGGTCGGTAAGGCCGCACCGGTGCTCGGCTTCGCCCCCAGCCTGCGGATGGAGGGCCTGCTGGACACCCATGTATCCAAGGAGACCGCGGACCACGTGGTGGCCGTCCTCTCCGAGTCCCTGACCAACATCGCCCGGCACGCACATGCCGGCCGTGCCGAGGTGGCGCTCGAGACCGACGGGCGCGAAGTGCGGCTGGAGGTCTCCGACGACGGCGTGGGCATTCCCGCCGAGGGCCGACGCAGCGGCCTGCGCAACATGGCGGAACGGGCCCAGCAGTTGGGCGGGGACCTGGAGTGGACCAGTCCGGCCACCGGCGGCACCGTCCTGCGCTGGCGTGTGCCGGTGACGGACCAGTAGCCCTCACGGCTTGAGCCGCCGCACCCGTCCACGGGCGACGGCGGGTTCGCGTTCCGCTGTGCGCCGCAGCGGTCCGGGCACTGCCGCCAGTTCGTCCCAGGTGCCGCGTTGGACCATGCGGCCGTGGTCGAGGACGAGGATCTCGTCGACCTGCTCCAGGCCGCTGAGCCGATGGGTGATCAGCACGGTGGCCCGTTCGCGTGTGACGGTGAGCGGGTCCAGATGCTCGGTGGGTTCGTCGAGGACGAGAACGGGGAGGTCGGCGCGCAACGCGCGGGCGAGGGCCAGGGCGAGGCGTTGGCGCCGGCCGCCGGAGAGGCGGGCGCCGTATTCGCCGACGGGGGTGTGGAGGCCGGCGGGCAGCGCGCGCCCAGGTGTCGAGGCGTGCCGCCGCCAGGGCCGCCCACAGCTCCCGCTCGGTGCTGTCGCGGCGGGCGAGCCGGAGGTTCTCGCGCAGGGAACTGCCGAAGACGTGGACGTCCTGGGCGCACAGGCCGACAGCCTGTCGTACGTAGTCCCCGGACCCGGTGGTCGCGTCGGTGTCGGCGAGTGTGCAGTGGCCCGCTGCCGGGTCGAGGAACCGGAGCAGCACCTGGGCCAGGGGGTCTTGCCGGAGCCGCTCGGCCCGACGACCGCGATCCGGCGCCGGGGTGAGGTCCAGATCGATGCCGTGAGACGACGCTCAAGCTGAAGATCACAGACACCACCGGGCGCACTGCGGCCGACGGCCACGTCACGGCCACCTCCGGTACCGGGACCCGCGGCACGTCCGACGTGACCATCCCCTACAAGGCGACCCGCTCGGGTGCCGGCACGCTCACGGCGTACGAAGAGCTGGAAGAACAGGGGAAAGGTTCCGAGAACCCCGAGGGCGACGAGCGCGAGGCTGATGAGCGGTACGGCCCAGACGGCGAGGCTCTGCTCCTGAGCGTAATCGAACGGATTCGCTGGGTGAGGCGTCTGGTTAGGTGGGTGCACGCTCGCGCACTCCGGCGCGCCATCACAGGCGGAGGGCGTCACGGGCGTTTTCCGGGCCCGTCCGACGGGGTCCGCCAGTCCATGGGAGGGACGAAGGGCAGTGTCCTTGCAGCTACTTGATGAGGTGATCCTCGTAGTGCTCGCTGAGCGAGCCCCGGGCCGCGACGCGGTGGTGCCGCGCCGCGTCGCGGCGACCGGCGTGCGCGTGGGGGTCGGCGAACGGCGCCGCAGCGACCGCGAGGACGGAGAGGCGTGAGGCCGGACGTTCCGGGAAACCCAGCCGGCGCCGTGCCGATGACCGAGCTGCCGTTGGACTTCGAGGCATTCCACCGTATGCACCGCCCGGCGTACGTGAGCTGGGCGAAGACGTACCTGAACAACAAGGCCGATGCCGAGGAGGCGGTCGACCGTGCCTTCGAGCAGCTGCTCTTGGCCTGGCCGGAGATCCTGACGAAGGAGAGCCCGGCGGCCTACGCCTGGCAGGTGATGAAGAACCGCACGATCGATGTCGCCAGGGCCCGGGGCCGCCGTGAGGTACTGGTCGACACGGCGGCTTTCGAGACCACCGCGCTGCGCGAGGCGGTCGACCCCATGGGGCAGCTGGAGGAGAGCATCAACCTCTTCCAGGCGATCGAGGCTCTGCCCGAGCGGCAGCGGGACGTCGTGGTACTGCTCTACAGCCACGGACACTCCGTCCGCGAGGCCGCCGACCACCTCGGCATCACCCCCGCGGCGGTTCGCTCCACCGCCCGATACGCACGGCGCCGCCTTCAGGAGATCCTGGGGCTGACGAAGGAAGGACAGGCCGATGACGTCGCCCATTGACCAGCTCCTGGCCCGGGCCCGGTTGGTCGACGAGCCCTACACCCCGGAGGAGATCAACGCAGCGGCCGAGCGCATCGCCGCCCGGACGGCCGTCCGTCGCGCCGGGCCGCACCTCGCGGAACGGCCCGCGACCGAGCCCGAGGGGCCGCAGGGCGGCGCGGCACGGGATCTGCGCACGTTGTGTGAGACGGCGGTCATGAGCAGCGGGGCCCTGGCGAGCCTCAAGCGTTTCGTGGCCCCCGCGCTGCCGGAGCCCCCCGCGGCGCGGGTGCTGGGATGCATCCTGCAGCTCACCGAGCAGGAGGACTCCGCACGGTTCTGGTGGCAGTACGCCGCCGGTGCCGGAGACAGCGCCGCCACCTACTGTCTGTACCTGCACCACATGGCCCACGGTGAGGAGCCCGAAGCTGAGTGGTGGCACACCCAGGCGGCGGCCGGAGCCGTCGGAGACCGTGGCCGATCGGCCGCCGGGCCGCAGGACTTGGCGGCCACCCTGCGCGTCCTGCGGGGCCTGAAGGAGACCGGTGAGCCGGCCCTCGCCCTGGCCGCCAGGGCGGCGCAGGTCGGCGCGGTCCTCAACTACGTACCCGCGGCCGTTTCCTACGTCGACGACGACCTGGACCTGCCCCTGCCCGACGCCGACTTCGCCGACCGCATCACCTCGCTGACCGCATCGCCCCCGACGGAAGCCCGCCCGCAACGCCCCCGGACCACCACTCTTCTGTCGGAGCCCCACATCCGCCCCACCGCGTCCTCGTGCGCCACAGCGGCCCGCCCCGCCGCGCTCACCCACCAGCCATCCGCAACGCCGGCCACGCCCTCACGCTGGAGGTGGAACGACAGCGGAGGAGCGTTCGGGTACAGACAACGCGTCGGAGCCGGAGACCTCGCCGCGGAGGCGCGCCGCCAACACGCCATGCAGGCGTTCTGGCAGCACTGCGAGAAGTGCGCCGACTGCGATCCGGCCGGGATCCCCTGCCCCGCCCACACAGCGCTGTGCCCCGGACCGCCCTGACCGCACCGGTTGTCCTCCGGCGTGCGGCGCGTTCCGGAAGACCGGCGGGGTGCGATCAGCGGTCGGCATGGGCGGTGGCTACGGGGGGCGCGGTCGTGGTGGGCGGTGGCCAGGGGGGCGCAGTTGTGGTGGGCGACGGCTACGGGGTCGCGGTCGTGGGCGGGCAGAACTCGGCCGAGACGACGTTCTTGCCGCCGCCGACCCAGTCGCCGTTGAAGTTCAGCGTGATCATGTGGCGGCCGTCCTTGGTGCCGAAGGCCTGGGTCGAGGAGCCGTGGATACCGCCGGAGTGACCCCAGACCTTGACCCCGCAGGTCGTCTCGTACTCGATGAGGCCCAGGCCGTAGCGCTGGCGTGGCAGGTTGCCCTCGGTCGAGACCGTGGTCGTCATCTGCTGGAGTTGGGCCGGGCGCAGCAGTCTGCCGCTGAGGAGGGCGGTGTAGAAGCGGTTGAGGTCGGAGGAGTTGGTGACCATCTCGCCCGCCGCCCAGGCCCAGGACGGGTTGAGCTCGGTCACGTCGTAGGTCTTCCCCGGGTCCTCCGTGAAGGTGGAGTAGTGCCGGGTGGGCGCGGGCACGTGCGGGTCGGTGCCGGGGAAGTACGTGGCGCGCATCGCGAGCGGTCCGGTGATGCGCCGCTCGATCTCCTCGGCGTAGGGCCTGCCGGTCAGCTTCTCGATGATCAGCCCGAGCAGGAGGTAGTTGGTGTTGGAGTACTTCCAGGAGGTGCCGGGCTCGAACTGGGGAGGGTTCTGCAGGGCGAGGGCGATGACCTGCTGCGGGGTCCAGTCGTCGTAACGGGTCTCGAGGAACTCGATGCCCAGCACCTTCTTCGCGAACGTGGCGTCCTCGGTGAAGTTGAAGATGCCGCTGGTGTGATTCATCAGCTGACGCACCGTGATCTTCGTGCCGTCGTGGCCGTTCCCCCGTACGAGTCCGGGCAGGTAGTGGTCGACCGTGGCATCGAGGTCGATCTTCCCCTCTGCCTGGAGCTGGAGCAGGACGGTCGCCACCAGCGTCTTGGTGACGCTTCCCGCGCGGAACCGGTCGCCGTAGCCGCGCGGCTGCTGTGTGGTGAGGTCGGCGACGCCCGAGGTGCCCTTCCACACCCCGTGGGCGTCGCGTGCTTCGGCGACGACTCCCGGCACGCCCGCGGCGACGGCCGCGTCCATGGCGGCCTGGGTGGCGCCGTGCCCGGACTGCCGCGTCTCGGCGGCGGCCACCGTGACGTCGGCCGCGGCGGCGGGTGTTGTCAGCAGGGCCGTACCTGCCGCCGCGATCGCTGTCACGCCCACCAGCGTCGTCCGTATCAGGCGTGTCGACATGTGCACCAACCTCTCTCGGCTTGTGGAGCACGAATCGTGCCGACAGCCCCTAACGGGCCCCTAACAGGCCTCCAACAGCGATGATGTGACGCTCTTTGATCACGGCCCGGCGCTGAGCGAGGATGATGTTCTTCGGTCGATGTGGGCCGTCGGGCGTCGGGCGCTTCCTGTTCCGCGTCCGGCGTGGGGGAGTGCCGGTGAGGTTCGCAGTACTGGGATCACTGACAACCGTCGACGACGACGGTGTGACCGTCGTCGTCGGAGGACCGAAGCCCCGCGCGTTGCTCGCCGTCCTGCTGCTGGAGCCGAACCGCACCGTGCCGCTGGACACGGTGCGGGCGGCGCTGTGGGGCGAGGATCCGCCGCCGACGGCCACCGCTTCGCTTCACAACCACGTCGCCCGGCTGCGGCGCAGCCTCCGCGACGCCGACGGCATACGGCTGCGCACCATGACCCACGGGCTGCAACTGCGGGTCGACGAGGGCGAGTTGGACCGCGATGTGTTCGAGGGGCAGGTGCGCCGGGCGCAGGAGGCCCGCAACCGGGGGGACTGGGAGGCGGCGGAGCGCGACGCGGATGCCGCGCTGGCGCTGTGGCGCGGCGCACCGTTCGCCGACGTGCCGGCCCTCGCCGGCCATCCCGTCGTGACGCTTCTGCAGGAGCAGCGGCTGCAGGCGCTGGAATGCCGCTTCGAGGCTCTGCTGCACCTCGACCGCCTCGACGGGCTCGCCGCCGAACTGGGTTCCCTGGTCAAGGAACACCCGTTCCGGGAGACGCTGCACCGCCAGCTGATGCTCGTCCTCGGCCGCACGGACCGCCAGGCCGAAGCGCTGGCCCTCTTCAGGTCCCTGCGCCGGACCCTGGTCGAGGAACTCGGGGTGGAGCCCGGCCCGGCGGTCCAGGAGGCCCACCGAGAGGTGCTCCGCAGCGCGGCCGTCCGGCACCGCGAGCCGCCCACGCCCGCTGCCCCGTTCGCCGACCCGGTGGCCGACCCGTGGACCCTGCCAGCGGGGGAGCCTCCGCGGCCGGCGCAGCGCCTGTCAGCGGGTACGCCTCCGCGGCCGGCGCAGCGCCTGTCGGCGGGTACGCCTCCGCGGCCGGCGCAGCACCCGTCGACGGGTACGTCCGCGCGGCCGGCGCAGCACCCGTCATCGGGTACGCCCCCTCGGCCGGCGCGGCATCTGTCGGCGGCAACGCCCCCTCGGCTGGCGCAGCTTCCCGCACCGCCCGGTGGGTTCGTCGGCCGCGCCGAGCACATCGCCGAGATCCGCTGCGAGTTGGAGGCGGACCGCAGCCGTACCGCGCTCGCCGTGATCAGCGGAATGCCGGGCGTGGGCAAGACGGGCCTCGCCCTCCACATCGCGGAACAGCTCCGGCACGCCTTCCCGGACGGCCAGCTCTATCTCAACCTGCACGGAGCCACACCCGGCGTGGCCCCCCTCGCACCCGCCGACGCCCTCGCCGTGCTCCTGCACGGCCTGGGGGTGGACGCCCGGCGGATCCCGTCCGACGTGGCAGCCGGCTCCGCCCTGCTGCGCTCCACACTCGCCCCCACCCGCACGCTGCTCGTCCTCGACGACGCGGCCTCGGTGAGCCAGGTACGTCCACTGCTGCCGGCCGGCGCCGGCTGCGCCGTACTGCTGACCAGCAGACAGCCGCTGGCCACCTTGGGAGCCTCCACGCATGTCCGGCTCGACCCGCTCTCACCACAGGACAGCGCCCTGTTGCTGGAGCGGGCCTCGGGCCGGTCCTGGGCCGCGACCGACGCCGAAGCGGTCGCCCGACTCGTGGCCCTGTGCGGCCACCTCCCTCTCGCGCTGCGGGTCTGCGCGGCCCGCCTGAGGAGCCGGAGGACGCTTCCGGTGGAGAAACTGGCGGAACGCCTCGCCCGGCAGGAGGACCGCCTGGACCATCTCGAACTGGAGGACCTCAGCGTCCGCCGCTCCCTGATGGCGGCCCACGAGGCGCTCCTCGGCTCGGGCGACCCGCGCGACGGTGACGCCGCCACGGCCCTCGTCCTCATCGGTGCGCTGGACCTGCCCGAGTACGGCGCACCGCTGATGGCCACCGCCATGGACTCCACCGAACGGAGCGCAGAGCAGGCCCTGGACCGCCTGGTGGAGGTGGCGCTGCTCCAGGAGGCGGGCTGGGGCCGCTACGTCCCGCACGACCTGGTCCGCGACTTCGCCCGGGAACTCGCAGCCCGACCGGGCGCGCATCCCGAGAACGCCGACGCCGTCGAACGGTCCCTGCGCTGGTACCAGCGGCGGCTCGCGCGATGCGCCGCGACCCTGCGGCCACACCCAGGGCGGGTGCCTGAGCAACCCGGCGGCGGTACGGCCTTCGTCGACGCGGCGGCGGCACTCGCCTGGGGTGACACGGAAGCGGCGAACCTGCTCTTCCTGGCCGGCTCGGGTGGGCACGGGCGCCTGGGCCCGACCCGCACCCTGGACCTGATCAACACCCTGTTCCCCTACCTGCACGACCGTGGCCGGGTACGGGATCTCGAACGTCTGACGCGTCATGCCATCACCCTCGCCAGGGCCAGCGGCAACACCGCCGCCGAAGGACGGGCGTTGGGCCATCTCGCCTCCGCGCACTACTCGGTCGGACGCGTCCGCCAGGCGCTGCTCCTCCTGGACGAAGCCGTGGAGCTCAGCGAGCATCTGAGCGACGACGTGGCCCGGATGCGTCACCTCGGCAACCGCGCCGCGCTGCTGAGGGAACTCGGCCGGGACACCGACGCCCGGACGACGTTGGCACGGTGTCTCGCACTGCGTCCCGACACCCTCGCCCCCGGCGAGGAAGCGATACTCCTCGGGCACCAGGGGTACGTCGCCGAACTCACCGACCCGCGCTCGGCCCTCTCGTTCCACCTGCGCAGCCGGGAACTCGCACGTCAGGCCGGGAGCGCCGTGATCGAGCAGGTCGCCCTGTGCAACACGGGCCGTACCCACCTGGCCCTCGGGGAGCCCGCCCAGGCCCTGCGGCGTTTCGACGAGGCGCTGCGCGTCATGGCGTCCGGCGCGGCCCACTGGAACGCGGAGCGCGAGACCCGCCTGGGCCGGGCCCAGGCCCTGCGGGAGCTGGGCCGCCTCGCACCGGCCCGGGAGGCGTGCGGCGAGTTGCTGGAGGAAACCACCGCACGCGGCGACTCCTACGGGCGGGGCCTCGCCGAGTACGAGTACGGCCACGTCCTGAGAGCACTCGGCAACGAGCAGGAGGCCCTGACCCGTTGGAACAGCGCGCTGTCCGCCCTGGACGGCACGGACGCACAGGTACTCACGGACCTGCGCACCCTGACGGCGACCGCGACGACCACTGCCGACAGCTGACGAGGGCACCGGGCCCGTCGAGCCCGGCGGGGCCCGCACCGACGCCCCCGATCGGCAGGCGCGCACCCCGAGTCCGGGGGCCACCTGCAGCGCGTCCGCGGCGACCAGGACGATCGCGGTACGCGCCCCCGTCCCGACGTCGATCGCGTTGATCCGCACGGTGAAGGTGCCGTCCGCCTCCGCTGTGACAGCCGCTGTGGACGACATGACGTAGGCGGGACAGGTGGCCGTGCCGGTGCCGAGCAGCCGGCGTCCCTCGCGGCGCGGGCCGGGGCGCGGATCCCGCTGCGCCCAGCCGAACCTGCGGGCGCTCTCGCGGAAGCAGGCGATCAGGTTGCGGCCGGCGAACGGCAGCCCCGAAACAGGACCCACCTCGGGTTCGTTGCGGACGCGCAGTTCGATGGGGTCGATGCCGCACTTCTCTGCGAGCTCGTCGAGCGCGGTCTCCAGCGCGAACGAGCCCGGTGTCTCGCCGGGTCCGCGCATCGCCATCGGTGCCGGCACGTCGAGCCGTACGATCCGGTGGCCGGTGCGGGTGAAGACATCCTGATCGACTTGGAGCAGTCCTCGCTGCGGCGGTTGCTCCCCCAACCGGAGTAGCGCGGAAGAGGGCACCCCTGGAACACCGCGCCGAGACGCCGTACAGCCGGCCGGAACGTGGTGTTCCGGCCGGCTGTACGGCTTGCGCTTCGACGAACTGGCCGCCGGTCAGTGCTGCTCGCGTACGACCGCGACACCCCCGGGGGGAACGGTGACCGAACCGTTGACGGGCTTGCCGGTGAGGAGTTCGACTCCCTCGGCGGGGACTTCGGCGCCGCTCCCGCTGTGGTCGATCAGGAACAGGTAGTCGGCGTCGGCGCCACCGCGCCGGACGGCTTCGATGCCGGGCAGTGGGGTGGCGAGGACCGGCTGGACGCCGGCCTCGTCGCAGATGCGGTCCAGCAGCGCGGCGAGAGTGGCGGGGTCGGGGCGGGTCGCCAGATACCAGGCGGTTCCGTCGCCGGGGGTGTGCCGGGTGACGGCCGGTATGCCTGTCAGGGGGCCGTCCTCGAACGAGGCGATCGACTTGGCGCCCGCGAGCCGGACCCGCTCGGACCACAACGTGGCGGTGGCACCCGCGGGGACCTCCCCGGTGAGGTGGAGCGTCTCGCCGGGCAGCAGCGGGAAGAGTTCGTCGCCGCACACCCCGAGGACGTCCCGGAAGGCACCCGGGTAGCCGCCGAGCCGGACGTGGCAGTTCTCGTCGACCGCGCCGCTGTGGAAGCCGACCGCCAACGTGCCGCCGCGCTCCGCGAAGCCCGCGAGGTTGGCCGCGCCCGCGTCGTCGACGAGATAGAGACTGGGCGCGAGAACCAGGCGGTACGCGGACAGGTCCGCGTCCGGGCGTACGAAGTCCACGGCCACACCGGCGCGCCACAGGGCCCCGTACCAGTCCCGTACGAGGTCCAGGAAGCGCAGCTCGCCGCTGGGCTGGGAGGGCAGTTCCATGGCCCAGCGCGCGTTCCAGTCCCACACCACCGCGACCTGGGCGGTCGACGTGCTTCCCCGTACCTCGGCCAGGGCCTTGAGATCCGCGCCGAGTCGTACGACGTCCCGCCAGATCTGGCTGTCGGTGCCGGCGTGCGGAAGCATCGCCGAGTGCCATTGTTCGGCGCCCGCCTTCGCGGCCCGCCACTGGAAGTAGGCGATGCCGTCGGCGCCGTGCGCGACGTGGGCGAGCGCGTTGCGGCGCATCTCGCCGGGCGCCTTGGCCCGGTTGACGGGCTGCCAGTTGACGGCTCCCGTGGAGTGTTCCATCAGCAGCCACGGCGCCCCGCCCGCCAGCGAACGCACCAGGTCGCCGCTGAGCGCGATGTCGATCTCCGACTCGGGGTCCGTCGACTGGAGGTAGTGGTCGTTGGAGACGATGTCCAGCTCGGGGGCCCAGCGCCAGTAGTCCAGCTTGTCGAAGTTGTGCACCACCATGAAGTTGGTGGTGGCGGGGATGTCCGGGGCGGCGCGGCGCAGCACGTCGCGTTCGGCGGTGAACAGCGACAGCAGTTCGTCCGAGCAGAAGCGGCGCCAGTCCAGCTGGTGGGTGGGGTTGTGGTCGGCGCCGGTGGCGCGGGGCGGGATGATCTCCTCCCAGTCGTAGTACCACTGGCTCCAGAAGGTGGTGCCCCAGGCGTGGTTGAGCGCGTCCAGGTCGTTGCCGTACTTCGCCTTCAGCCAGGTGCGGAAGGCAGCCGCGCTGGTGTCGCAGTAGCAGGCGGCGTTGTGGCAGCCGTACTCGTTGTGGACGTGCCACATCGCCACGGCCGGGTGGTCGGCGTACCGCTCGGCCAGCACGCCGGCGATGCGCAGCGCCGCTGTGCGGTAGGCCGGGCTGGAGGGGCAGAACGTCTGGCGGCTGCCGTACGAGAGGGTGCGGCCGTCGCGGTCGACGGGCAGCGCCTCCGGGTGGGCCCGGAAGAACCAGGCGGGCGGGCAGGCCGTCGGGGTGGCCAGGTCGGCGGCGATGCCGTTCTCGTGCAGCAGGGCCAGCAACCGGTCCATGCGGGAGAAGTCGTAGCGGCCCTCGGCGGGCTCCAACAGGGCCCAGGAGAAGATGCCGACGCTGACCATGGTCACCCCGGCCTCGCGCATCAGGCGCATGTCCTCGGCCCACACCTCCTCGGGCCACTGCTCGGGGTTGTAGTCGCCGCCGTAGGCGATGCCGGGCAGACGAAGGCGGCGTTCGGTGCTCACTGGTGGTACTCCGGAAGGTCTGGGGAACGAGTGGGAGAGATGGTTCAGCCCTTGTTGGCGCCGAGGGTGAGGCCGCCGACGAACTGCCGTTGGAGCAGGAAGTACACGGCCAGGACGGGTACGGCGGTGATCAGGGCGCCGGCGGCGATGAGGTTGGGGTCGGTGAAGTACTGCCCGGAGAGGTTGTTCAGCGCCGAGGTGATCGGCATGTTCTCGCCGGTGGAGATCAGTACGAGGGCCCAGAAGAAGTCGTTGTAGATCCAGATCGACAGCAGTGTCGCCAGGGCCGCCATCGCCGGCTTGCACAGCGGCAGGGTGATCTGCCAGTACAGCCGCCACACCGACGCGCCGTCGACCAGGGCCGCCTCGGTCAGCTCGTGGGGGAGCATCTTCATGTAGTTGCTCAGCACGAAGGCGCAGAACCCGGACTGGAACGCCACGTGGATGAGGACCAGGCCGAGGGCGGAGTCGTACAGCTTGCCGCTCATGGTGATGCCGGGCAGGTCGACGAGCAGGTACAGCCGGTACAGCGGGGTGATGATGACCTGCTGGGGGAGCAGGTTGCCGGCGGTGAAGACCAGCAGCAGGAACAGGTTGACGCGGAAGTCGAAGCGGCTGACGTAGAAGGCGACCATCGACGACAGGAACAGGGTCAGCAGTACCGCGGGCACGGCGATGACGAGCGTGTTGCCGAAGTAGTGCGTCATGTCCGACTGGGTGAAGGCGTTCGTGAAGTTCTCGAACGTCAGCGTGTCGGGCCAGGAGACGTAGCCCTTCTCGGAGGTCTCCGCGTAGGGGCGCAGGGCCGCGTACATCGCCCACAGCAGGGGGGCGAGCCAGGCCAGTGCCGCTCCGGCGAGGAAGAGGTGCAGCAGGATCCGGGCCGGGCGCACGGGGGTGCGTTTGGCCGTGAGGGCCGTGCTCATGCGCGCCGCTCCTTCCGGAAGGTGGCGATCAGGTACGGGATGATCACGGCGAGGGAGATCACCAGCAGGACCACGGCGATGGCGGAGCCGTATCCGATGCGGCTGGACTCGCCGATGATGTTGTTGGTGACCAGGATCGACAGCAGCTCGGTGCCTTCGGCGCCCTTGTTGAAGACGAAGACGAGGTCGAAGGCGCGCAGGGACTCGATGATGGTGACGACCAGGACGATGGTGTTGGTCGGGCGCAGGGTGGGGAAGACGACGTTCTTGAAGGTCTGCCACTCGTTGGCGCCGTCCAGGGCGGAGGCCTCGCGCAGTGCGGGGTCGACGCCCTTGAGGCCGGCGAGGTAGAGGATCATCATGTAGCCGGCGTGGCGCCAGGACGCGGCGATGAGGATCGCCCACAAATTGAGGTCCGGGTCGCCGATCCAGTCGATGTACTTGCCCGGTTCGTTGGCGCCGATCAGGCTGTTGATCAGGCCGGTGTCGGGGTTGTAGACGAGCTGCCACACGAAGCCGATGACGGCCATGGACAGCACCACGGGCAGGAAGAACGCCGTCTGGTAGACCCGGCTGAAGCGGATCTTCTTGTCCAGCTGCACGGCCAGGAACAGGCCCAGCGGGGTCGGGATCAGGATCAGGACGACGAACCAGACGACGTTGTGCTCGACGGCCGGCCAGAACTGCGGGTTGTTGCTGAAGAGCTCCTTGAAGTTGTCCAGCCCGACCCACTTGATCGAGTCGAAGCCGATGCCGTCCCAGGTGGTGAAGGCCAGCGCGATGGAGGCGAGCGCCGTGACCCAGACAAGGGCCACATGCAGGATCGTCGGCAGCCCGGCCATCAGGCCGAGCGTGAGCCGGTCACGGCGGGTCAGCAGGCGCTGGTGCCCCTGCGGCCTCTTGCGGGAGGCGGGGCCCGGAGGCGGTACGACGGCCGCCTCCGGGATCTCGGTCTTGGTCTCGGTGGTCATGAGGAGGCGAAGATCGTCTTCTTCTGGCGCTCGATCGACGAGAGCAGGCTGTCGATCCCCTTCGGATCACGGATGAACTTCTGCAGCGCGGGCTGCATCACCGTGGAGGTGAAGTCCGGACGGCTGTCGCGGTCCATGAACTGCGTCAGGCTCTTGGCACCCGAGATCATCTCGAACGCCTTCTTCTGCAGGGCGCTGTACGACGAGGTGTCGGCCTTGGCGGAGGCGGCCACCACGCTCGGGTCGGCCTTCAGGTAAAGCTCCTCGGCCTCCGGGGTGCCCAGGAACTCCAGCAACTGGAAGGCGCCATCCTTGTTCTTCGGGGACTTGCTGAGCATGAAGCCGTCGGTGGGCGCCTCGACCGTGTCCTGGCCGTACGCCGGGTCGATCTCCGGGAAGGCGAAGAAGTCGAGGTCGTCCAAGTCGGCCTTGTCGGTGAACTGCTGCCCCACGAAGGTGCCCAGCAGGTACATGCCGGCCTTCTTCGACACGAGGGTCTGCGCCGCGTCCTGCCAGGTCCGGCCGACCGCGCCCTCCTGGTGGTAGGGCAGGACCTCGCTCCAGTGGTCGAAGACAGCCTTCACCTTGGCGTCGGTCCAGGACGCCTTGCCGGCCATCAGCTCGACGTGGAAGTCGTAGCCGTTGGTGCGGAAGTTGATCTGGTCGAAGGTGCCGAGCGCCGGCCAGGCGTCCTTGTCGCCGAACGCGATCGGGACGAGCCCGTCCTTCTTCATCTGCTTGCACAGCGCCACGAAGTCGTCCCACGTGGTGGGGACTTCATAACCGTGCTGCTGGAAGACGCTCTTCCGGTAGAAGAGCGCCCACGGGTACGTGGTCAGTGGCACGAAGTAGTACTTGCCGTCCTCGCCCTTGCTGAGCTTGTGCATCGCCTCGGGGAAGTTGCCCCCGATGGTCTTCCACACGTCGTCGATCGGCGTGGCCAGACCCTTCGCCGCGAAGAACTGCATGCGGTAGCCGGCGAACCAGTTGAACACGTCGTCCGGCGTGCCCTGGAGGTAGGTGTTGATCTGCTCCTGGAACGTGTTGTGGTCCTTGGTGTTCACGTCGACCTTGATGCCGGTCTTCTTCGTGAAGGCCGCGTAGATCTCGGCGAACGCCTTCTTCGGGACCGCGTCGGACGCGTTGGAGCCGAGGGTGACGGTCTTGGGGTCGGCGGCCGTGCCGCTGCCGCCGCAGGCGGAGAGCAGGGGGATCCCCGCGCCGAGGACGGCGGCACCGCCGAGGCCACGCAGCAGGGTGCGGCGGCTGGTGCCAGGCATGGACTGACCGAGGGAGGAAAGGTGCATTGCGGCTCCTGACAGGGCGGTCGTAACCAGGCTTGGCACGTCGGCCCGAAGGGGTGTGGCGAGGAAGCTGTCGCCAAGCGACCATAATCAAACGTGATCGCACAAACGCGATCGGCGAATGCCAGGAAGAGTGAACGTCGCATGGGGTCACTGTCAAGGCTCTGTGGTCGACGACCTGCAAGGGCGGGAACTGGGGCAGGGGAGTGCTCGCCTTGCTCGACCCGGCTCACCGGCCCGTCCGGGCAAGCGGAGCCGCTCGGTCATTCGGCCTCTGACCAGCGGTGATGTATTCGATGCCCCGTACCTCGACGCAGTCGTGACGACCTTCGCCGCCTGGTGTCGAACCGAAGTGGAGCGGTGAGAACCCTTGACGCGCGCCCGTCGGCTGCGTAGACATGACCGCGCGATCAGACCGCGTGGTCATATCGTTGACCTCGACGGATGCAGTGGCACGACCATGGGGAGACTTCATGACACCAGGAGTGGGGCGAGGTGGCGGTTCCCCTGTGCCGCGCAGTGCGGACGTCGCGCGGCTGGCCGGGGTGTCACGCAAGACGGTCTCCCGGGTCCTCAACAACGAGCCGTACGTCTCGGAGGAGGCCCGCACAAAGGTTCTCGCGGCCGCTGAGGAACTCGGCTATCGGCTGAACCAGGCGGCCAGGGCGTTGGCCTCCGGGCGCACGCGCTCCATCGGTGTCGTCGCCCTGGGAACCGCGGGGTACGGAACCGCCTCACTGCTCGTGCACATCGAACAGGCGGTACGGGATGCCGGTTACGCGCTGCGCGTGGTCAACACACCGGACGGCGACCCGGAAGGCATCGCGGGTGCCGTGGAGTCACTCCTCGAACAGGGCGTGGACGGTGTGGTCGTCTCCGAGCCCATCGTGAAGGGGGAAGTCCCGCTCCGTGTCGACGTGCCGGTCCTCTTCCTCGGAGCACCCCCCGCCTTCACCGCCACCCGGACGCTGACCGTGGGCGTGGGCGCCCGTGAACTGGCGCGGGCGGCCACCGAACACCTGCTGGACCTGGGACACCGGACCGTCCATCATCTCGCCGGCCCGCGGAAGTGGTACGCGACCAAGGACCGCATCGAGGGATGGCAGGCGGCGCTCGCGGCGCGGGGTGCGTACGAGCCGCCGCTGCTCGACGGTGACTGGTCGGCAGCCTCCGGCCATGCCGTGGGCCGAGCGCTGGCCTCGGACGGTTCCGTGACCGCGGTGTTCGCGGCGGGCGATGAGATGGCGATCGGTCTCATCCATGCCCTGCGTGAGGCGGGGCGTCGCGTGCCGGAGGACATCAGTGTCGTCGGCTTCGACGGCAACCCGGTCTTCGCCTACGTCTCCCCTCCCCTGACCACCGTGCGCCAGCCCTTCGAGGCCGCCGCGCGGGAAGGCATCCGGCTTCTCGTGCACGTCATCGAGAAACCCGACACCGACCTGCCGCAGGCGAGCGACCCACCGGTCGAACTCGTCGTCCGCGGCTCGACCGCGCCCCCACCGTCCCCCCGGAGCCGACCGCTGCTCCGCACCACCTGAGCACCGGTCGGAACCGCCCCGGGCGTACGCCCGCACACCTGAGCACCTCGCCCGTCACCCACCGGCCGCCCACATGCGGGATCCGGCCGGACCGCACGTCGACGTCACCAGCCCCTTCGGGCCCGGCCGACGTGCCTCTCGGACTCCGCCGTTTCCCCGACCCAACTGGTCCCGGGGATCGGCGGGCATCGAAACACCTCTCCATCCCCGTTGATCAGAGCCGCACATGTCCCCCGCACAGCCAGGCGCCGGACCCGGCGCCGCTCCGCGTCCCCGTCCCGCCAACCTCCTGTTCCTGCTGCTCGCCCTGGTCGTCGCGGCGGCGTCGCTGGTCCTGCCCGCCGCGGGCAGGGCGGACGCCATCTCCCGTACCGCCCAGACCCTGTACACCCCGCCGTCCGACGCGCCCGCGCCCGGCTCGCTCTACGCGCGGGGGCTGCGCCTGCGGTACAACGGCTCGGCCAACGGCACCCTCCTCGCCACCTTCGAGCAGTACACCAACGGCATCCCGGTCTTCCCCATCTACCGCAGCACCGACAACGGCACCTCCTGGACGAAGATCTCCGACATCGCCGACACCCAGAACGGCTGGGGCATGCGCTGGCAGCCCGAACTGTTCGAACTGCCCACCGCAGCACCGGCTGCGCCTGCCAGCGGTGGAACCTCGACCAGACCGCGCTGCCGCCCCTCGTACAGCGGGTTCACCCCGTCCTCGGCCACCCAGATGGTGTACTCGTACCGTAAGAACGCCACCTCGATCGGGTCCGCCACGACGGGCAGCGCGACCCGCCAGACCGTGCCCGCCTACTCGATCGTGGTCGTGCAACTCCGCCCGGCCCGCTGAACCGGGAGCCCTCGGGCTTTCCGGCGACATGTCCACCACAGCGTGGTGAACCAGTGAAAGGACCAGATAAGGGTGTCGAGCATGCCTGAGACGGGCGCCACCATCAACAACCCCGTGATCCCCGGGTTCTACCCGGATCCGAGCATCTGCCGGGCGGGCGAGGACTACTACCTCGCATGCTCCAGCTTCGAATACTTCCCCGGCGTGCCCATCTTCCACAGCCGGGACCTGGTGCACTGGACCCAGATAGGCAACGCGCTCGACCGGCCGAGCCAACTGCGCCTGCCGCTGGACTCACCGTCCTCGGGCGGGATCTACGCGCCCACACTGCGCCACCACGACGGCCGTTTCTGGCTGATCGTCACAAACGTGAGCAGCGACGGCAATGTGCTGTTCACGGCCACCGACCCGGCCGGCCCCTGGTCCGATCCGGTCCGGCTGCCCGGCGTGCCCGGCATCGACCCGGACCTCGCCTGGGACGAGGACGGCACCTGCTGGTGCACCGTCGCCGGAGTCGGACAGGTCCGTATCGACCCCAGCACCGGGGAGACGTTCGGCCCGCCGAGCCACCTGTGGTCCGGCTCCCCCGACGCCAAGGCCCCGGAGGCACCGCACCTGTACCGGATCGGCGACTACTGGTACCTGCTCATCGCCGAGGGGGGCACCGAGCGGTGCCACGGTGTCTCGATCGCCCGCAGCCGCACGCCGAACGGCCCGTTCGAGCCCTGCCCGGCCAACCCGATCCTGACCCACCGGGGCACCGACCACCCCATCCAGAACACCGGCCACGCCGACCTGGTCGAGGGGCCCGACGGCTCATGGTGGATGGTGCTGCTCGGCGTACGGCCGGGCGGCGGCACTCCCGGCTGGCATGTACTCGGCCGGGAGACGTTCCTGGTGCCGGTCGACTGGGTCGACGGCTGGCCGGTGGTCGGCGAGCTGTCGACCGTGATGCCGGCGCCACCGTGGCCGCTGCGGCCCGGCGCGGTCGAGCCGGGCCGGGACGACTTCGACCTCAGCGAACTGGCCCCGCGCTGGGTCTCGCTGCGCCACCGCCCCCCGGAGGACTGCACCACGAAGGAACGGCCTGGCTGGCTGACCCTGCGCGCCCGCGGCGGATCACTCGACGACACCGACGTGACCTTCGTCGGCCGGCGGCAGCAGCACCTGTCCTGCCGGGTACGTACGCTGATCGACCCGGCGGAAGGAAGCGGTGGCCTGGCCGTCCGCCTCGACGAGCAGCACCACTACGACATCGAGGCGGCCTCCGGCGAGTTGCGTGTACGCGCCCGTATCGGCCCGCTGGACTCGGTCGTGGCGTCCCGGCCGATCCCTGCCGGGCCCGTGGTTCTCCGCGTCGAGGTGGCCGCCGTCCAGACCGTGAACGACGCCCGCACCGGACCCGACGTCCTCACGTTCGGCGTGGAGGAACCGGACGGCACGTTCGTCGAGCTCACATCGCTGGAGGGGCGATACCTCTCCACGGAGGTCGCGGGCGGCTTCACCGGCCGGGTCATCGGAATGTTCGCCTCTGCGGGGTCCGTGCACTTCGACTGGTTCGACTACGAGCCGACGGAAGGCTGAGCCGCGACAACCGTACAAGCGGCCCGCTGTGGTGTCAGGTCACAGCGGGCCGCGTCTGTGGGGGCAGTCGGGCCTGGTGGACGCGAAGCCATGGCCCGAGAGCAGTGCGGGGCTACGAGCCGGAGCGCAGGAGCAGGTGATGCTCTCCGGATCCGAGTCGGCCGACCGCGGTGGTGCAGGTCCAGCCCTCGGGTGGGCTGAACCGTCCGGTGGTGCCGGGCGGCAGTGAGACGTTCACCGTCAGGGTGGTGTCGCTGATCGACCAGGCGACGGATGCCGTGCCGTAGGGAGTGGCGATCGAGGCGTCGGCCGAGGTGAGGTCGCCCCCCGGTCGGGGGGCGACCTCAAGGGTGCGGTAGCCGGGAGCTGTGGGTCGCAGTCCGGCGACGGACCGGTAGAGCGAGGCGGCGACGGCACCGTAGGCGTAGTGGTTGAACGACAGCATCGTGCCGGCCTTCTCGACGTCGATGGTGCCGTCGGGGCGTATGGCGTCCCACCGCTCCCACATGGTGGTGGCGCCGCGAGCGACCTGGTAGAGCCAGCCCGGGCACTCGGGGTTGAGGAGGAGCTGGTACGCCTCGGCCATGTGGCCGGTGCCGGCGAGGGCGGGCAGCACGAAGGGGGTGCCGAGGAAGCCGGTGGCGATGCGCCCGCCGTTGGCGCGCACCAGGGCGGCGAGTGCTTCGCCCACGGCGGCGCGCTCGGCGGCGGGTGCGATGCCGAATTCCAGCGCGAGCGCGCATCCGGTCTGGGTGGTACGGGCGTGGTCGCCCCACTTGCGCCAGGCGGCCTCGGCGGTGCGCCGATGCAGGGCCGTGTACCGCGCGGCGTCGTCGGCGTGGCCCAGTTCACGGGCGGCGTCGGCGAGCAGACGGGCGCTGTGGGCGACGAAGGCGGTGGCGACGTACGCGGAGTCGGTGGTGGCGCGCGCCGGGTCCTCCGGGGGTGCGGCCGGGTCGAGCCAGTCGCCGAGTTGCGCGTTGCCGCTCCAGGTGCCGTCCTCGTCCAGACGGTCGGCGGTGAACTCGACCCAGGCGCGCATCGCCGTGTAGTGGCGGTCGAGCAGGCTGTGGTGGCCGTAGGCGTCGAAGAGGGCGGCCGGTACGACGGTGGCGGCGTCGCCCCAGCCCGCGGCGGAGCCGGCGAACGGCAGGTCGGTCGGCAACTCGCCGAGGTCCACGCGGGGAATCACCAACGGGACCGCGCCGTCCGGTAGTTGCTCGATGGCGAGGTCGGTGAGCCAACTGTCGAGGAAGGAGCGGCTGTCGAACGTGGCGCACGCGGTCGGGGCGAAGGCCATGAGGTCTCCGGTCCAGCCGAGCCGTTCGTCGCGTTGGGGGCAGTCGGTCGGTACGGCGAGGAAGTTGCCGCGCTGGGAGCGGACGACGTTGGCGTACAGGGTGTTGACACGTTCGTCGGAGCAGCGGAACTCGCCGATGCGGCGCAGGTCGCTGGCCACGACGTGGACCTCGACCGCCTCGACGGTGACGTCGGGGGAGGCGCTGATCTCGGCGTACCGGAAGCCGTGGAAGGTGAATTCCGGCTCCAGTTCGGCCGTGCCACCGGACAGGGTGTACTGGTCGGTGGCGCGTGCGCCGCGCAGGATGCTGGTCAGCAGGCGGCCGTCGCCGTCGAGCACTTCGGCATGCCGGACGGTGACCGTGCTTCCTGCCGGGCCATCGGCGCGCAGCCGCAGCCAGCCGGTGATGTTCTCGCCCGCGTCGACGGCGATCGTGCCGTCGGGCAGTGTCCGCTGCCCGGGCTGGATGACCTGGACGACGCGTACGGGTGGGTGGGCCCGCTGGGTCAGCCCGGCGGGCAGGGGGAGTGCGGCGGCCTGCTCCCAGTCGCGGTCGTCGAAGCCCGGCAGCCGCCAGCCGTGCGGCTCCTGGCGGAGATCGAGTTCGCAGCCGTCGTACAGGTCCGCCGCCAGCAGGGCGCCATGGCCGCCGCGCCAGTTGTCGTCGGTGGCGACCGTGACGGTCGTGCCCTCGGCCAGGGTGACTTCGAGCTGCGCGAGCAGCGCCAAGGTGTCGCCGTAGACATCGCGGTTCTTGTGCCAGGTGAGGTGGCCGCGGTACCAGCCGTCGCCGACGGCGGCGGACAGGGCGTTCGGGCCGGGCACGAGCAGGTCGGTGACGTCGTAGGTGGCGTAGAGGAGACGGTTGGGGTAGCTGGTCCAGCCCGGTTCCAGTAGCTCGTCGCCGACGGGTCGGCCGTTGATCGCGGTGCGGTGGACGCCCAGCGAGGTCACGTACAGCCGGGCGGAGACCGGCTCCGCCGGGAGGTCGAACTCCCGGCGGAGGAGCGGCACCGGCCCCGGGGCGGTACGTCCCCGGTCACTGGGCAGATGGACGGGGCGGGCCGTCCAGTCCCGCTCGGCCAGCAGCGCGGCCTCCACCCGGGCGGGCTCGCTCCATCCCGTCCAGCCGAGGTCGGTGCGGACCCGGACGCGCCAGTGACGGACCTCGCGGCTGCGCAGCGGTTCGGCCGGCCACGGGTGATCGACCACCACGTCGGAGTCGACCTCTCCGCTGGAGGTGGCGTCGCCGAAGGACCCGTCGGCCGAGACCTGGATCTCGTAGGCGTGCTGCAGGACACCGGCCCGGTCGCTCACCAGAGACCACGACAGACGGGGCGCGGGACTCCGGGTGGCCACGAGGCCGGAGTCGTCCGCGGTGCACAGTCCAGTGACCGCCATCGTGGTGTCCGTGGCGCGGAGTGTCTCGGAGCTCGGCGTGGTCATCACTGGAGGTGCCTCCGCAGGAATCGCAGGGTCGACTGATGCAGCTCGGTACGGTGCGGGACGGTCCCCCAGGCGTGGTCCGCGCCCTCGACGATCTGGAGTTCGGCGTTGCCTTCGTAGTGGTCCAGATAGCGCCGCACGTACTTGAGGGGAGCGATCTCGTCCTTGTCGCCGTGCAGGATGTGGACCGGGCCCGAGTACCCGCTCGACCGCCCGTAGACGTCGAGACCGGCGATGTCCTCGACGAGCGCGGGGCTCATCCGGTGCCCGTCGGCGTCGAAGTACCCCTTCTCCTCGATCTGCGCCGCGAGACTGCGGCCCTTGAGGTAGCCGCTGCCGATCTCGAAGGGGGCGACCGCCGCCGGGGACCACAGGCACAGCGCGCTGATCCCGGGCTCCTCGGCGGCCACGATGCCGGCGACGACGCCACCCATGCTCATGCCGACCAGGCCGATGCGGTCGGGGTCGACGAAGTCGAACGCCCGGACGGCCCCCAGTACCGCGCGGGTCTCGGCGATCTCACCGGTGATGGTCACGTCGAAGAAGTCGCCGTCGCTCTCGCCGTGGCCCGAGAGGTCGAAGCGGACCGAGGCGATTCCGTCCGCCGCCAGCAGCCGGGACATGCCGACGAAGTTGGGCAGTTCGAGCCGATTGGAGGTGAAGCCGTGGACGAACACCGTGGTCGGCCACCGGGTTCCGGCCGGGCCCTCGGGGATGTGCACCGTGGAGCGGAGCGTCAGGCCGTTGTGGGAGAAGTCGTGATGGCGGATCACAGGGGTGCCTTTCCGGTGACTTCGGAGGGAGGAGGAGCGCGGAAGATCTCGTGGACGCGGCTGATGGGGATGGCTTCGGGGCCGGGTGTGGGTGGGCGGCACCGCCGTCTTCCGAGCGGCGCGCGGGGGCGAAGGAATCCCTCCGAGATGACTTAATCGCGCCACTTAAACGTGTAGGTAGACTGCGCAGCAAGTTATCCGCAGCCACGGGCTTTGACAAGTGGTCTGTCAGAAGGGCGGGGTGTATGACCGGAACATCCGACCGTAGACGGGTGACCAGCGGGGATGTGGCGCGAGAGGCCGGGGTCTCCCGTGCGACGGTGAGCTACGTCCTCAACGAGACCCCTCATCAGAAGATCCCCGAGGCCACGCGCCGGCGGGTGTGGGAGGCAGCCGCCCGGCTCGGCTACGCCCCCTCCGCCGCGGCGCGAGCCCTGCGGACGGGACGCTCGGACATCGTGCTCGGCCTGCTGCCGGACTGGCCGATCGAGCATGTCTTCGGACGGCTTGTCCAACAGCTGACCAACGCCTTCGCCGAGCACGAACTCACCTTTCTCGTGCACTCGTCGGCCCGCCCCGCCCGGCCCCTGCGGGAGGTCTGGAAGGCCCTGACGCCCGCGGCGGTGCTGGCGCTCGGCGAGTTCCCCGAGTCCGAGGCCGGCGCCATGCGGGCGGCAGGCGTCGAGGTCGTCATGGCGGTGCACGGCTCGGTACGGGGTCGGCGTCGGCCCCCTCTCGTGTCGGAGGAGCCGATCGGAGCGGCTCAGGCCGGCTACCTCGTCGAATCGCACCGCCGACTCGGCTACGCCTACCCGGACCTGGCGGGACTCGAGGTCCTGGCCGGGCCGCGATTGGACGGCGTCCGCAAGGTCTGTGCCGAACGCGGCCTTCCGGAGCCGGACGTTCGCGTCGTCCCCGTCGACCCGGGCGGCGCCGTGGAAGCGGTGAAGGGATGGCTCGCCGCCGGTCCGCCGGTGACGGGCGTCTGCGCGTTCAACGACGATGTCGCCATGTCCGTGCTGGCCGCTCTGCGGTCCCTGGGGCTGCGGGCCCCGCAGGACCTGGCCGTGATCGGTGTCGACGACACCCTCGGCGCGGCGCTGGCGCATTCGCCGCTCACCACGATCGTCCGCGACACCGACGCCATCGCGCGGGGCCTCGCCCGTCGTATCGTCGACGCCCTCGACCGGAAGCCGGTCCCCGCCGATCCCGTCGAGGCCCCGCTCCGGGTTCATGTGCGGGTGTCCGCCTGACCGGCTCCACCGCCGCGGCGGCGGGCCCCTGGATGCCGTGGTCCGGTCGCATCCGCGCTGGTCGCCGCCCTGTTCGAGCAGTCCTCGCGGCCACTTGCCGCGAATCCCTTGCGCAATGACCGCGACACGGTTACGTTACCCGGCACTGGCTTAAACGTTTAAGCGAAACGTGAAAGCTACTCGAAGCAACCAGTGATGGGGGCGACGAGACCGAACGTGCTTCCGACCAGTCCGGCCCTGCTCCACGGCAAACGCCCGGAACAGGCATGACCCCGGCGGATGCCGTCGACCCGCGCCGCCCTCACCCGTCATTCCCGGCCAGACGTGCGAGTCCGGCTCCACCTCCGGCCGCCCCGCTCACGCAGTCCCACCCGGGTCTCCTGCGATCCGCGGGCTCGCAGCCCGCCATCCGAACCATTCACGTCGGTGGCGCCCTCGCGAACCACGACACCCTCCAAGTCCTCCCCGACACCACGGAGATCTCAATGAAGAGAAGGACCGTCCTCCAGGCCTCGATCGGCGTTGTCGCAGCGCTCGCACTCACCGCCTGCAGCGCCGCGAACAGCAACACCGGCGGCAACGGCAGTGCCGGCCCGGCGAACCTCACCATCGCTCTGAACTCGGCACCCAACAGCCTGGACCCCGCCCAGGTCGCCGTGGGGCCCTTCCTGAACTACATGGACCCGGCCTACGCCTCGCTGCTGAACCGCAAGGCCGACGGCACCCTGGGAGCCGGGCTGGCCGACAAGTGGGGATATGTGGGCAGCGGGAACACCAAGTTCCAGCTCAGCCTGCGCAAGGGAGCGAAGTTCGCCGACGGCACGCCGATCACCGCCACCGACGTCGTCAACTCGATCAAGTACTTCCGGAAGGGCAGCGGACCCGGCGGCGCCTACTACCGCCCCCTGACCTTCTCGGCGCCGGACAGTTCGACCGTGGTGGTCAGCAGCCCGACGCCGAACCCCGACATGGGCGCGCTGTTCACGCCCGCGTTCATGGGCGGCGCGATCATCAGCCCGGCGGGGCTGAAGAACCCGAAGAAGCTGGCCTCCACGACCTTCGGCGCCGGGCCGTACGTCCTCAGCGCCCAGCAGTCGGTCTCCGGCGACCACTATGTCTACGTACCGAACAAGAACTTCTACGACCAGTCCGCCATCCACTTCAAGTGGATCACCGTCCGGGTGATGCCGAACGTCAACTCGCAGGCGCAGGCCCTGAAGTCCGGGCAGCTCGACCTCATGTACGGCACCCCGGACGTGGCGCCGACCATCGCGGGCAACAAGTCGCTCACCACGATCAAGGCCCCCACCACCTGGGCCGGCCTGTTCCTGCTGGACCGCGAAGGCACCGTCGTCAAGGGACTGCGCGATGTGCGGGTCCGGCAGGCCCTGAACTTCGCCATCGACCGAGCCGCGGTCACCAAGGCGGTCTACGGCGACTACGGCAAACCGCTCTCGCAGCCGGCGATGCCCGGCTACGACGGCTACAGCCCCGAAGCCGAGAAGATGTACCCCTACGACCCCGCCAAGGCCAAGCAGCTGCTGAAGGCGGCGGGACACACAAAGCTGACCATCCCGGTGAACTACGGCTCGTTCGACCCCTCGACGACCAAGATGCTCCAGGCCGTGCAGGACCAGCTCGCCAAGGTGGGTGTGACCCTGAAGCTGAAGGGCGCCGCCAACTTCGGTGGCTGGATCAACGACCTGCTGTCGAAGAAGTACGCGGCAACCGTACTCTCACCCGGCATGGGTGGCGGTGAGAACTTCTACGTGCAACAGGGAGCGTTCACCAAGACGGGCATCATGAACATCTTCGCCGTGGGCGACAAGGACTTCGATGCCGCGTTCGCCCGGCTCGCCAAGTCGGACCCCCAGGCCGGGGGCGCTGCGGCGAAGGATCTCACCGATGTGATCGTGCGCAAGGCGCTCGCGCTGCCGGTGTCCGCGACCGACACGATCGCCATGTACAACACCAAGCTGCGCGGCGTGAAGTTCGGGGTGGGCACCGCCCAGCTGACACCGAACATCACCTGGACCTCTCGCTGACGAGGACAGATGTTTCCCATCATTCTCCGCAGGCTGGCGCTGTCCGTCCCGCTCCTGGTGGCCGTCTCGGCGATCACCTCGCTCCTGG